>JAIQEZ010000063.1 GCA_020073545.1 Terriglobia bacterium
GACGGGCATGACCGTCGAAGCGTGGATCAAGCCGACGTCGCCGCTGCCGCAGTGGCCGTCGGTGATCAACAAGGAACGCTCCGGCGAGCTGACCTACGCGCTCTACGCCAACTCGGCGGACGGTCATCCGAACGTGGACTACACGTCGGACGGCGACAACCGGCGGAAGCCAAAGCGATAACGAGTGATTGTTCACGCGCCTTGGCTTGAAATCACACACATAGACGGGCAGTCGGCGAATCGGTGAGGGATTCCGCCATCTCCGAATTGGCGATTGTGCTTGGATGACGGCGCACTCGGCAACCGCCCGCTGCGCTGCCGCGCGCCGGTGCCGGACTGTTCACGGGGTATCAGGATTCTGGGAGGGAGCGATCTCGCTGAGGCGCTTGAGGTCGAGGACCATTTCGCCCCGCGCGTCCGCCTCGAACGCGGGGACGAAGCGCGCTCCCCAGACCACCTCGTCACGGCGGTAGGAGTGGCGCACGTGGACCGTCTGGAAGAACGTGTCGTCGAAAGCCTTAATCAGAATCAGAAACTCAGCCTGCTGCCGCGCGAGGTGATCGGCAGTTTGGCTCCAAAGCGGGCTGGCCTCGTCGATGGGATGAACGATCGTCCAGGCGAGCGGCAGGAACTGGACGAAGCCGCGTTCCAGCGTCAGGAGCTTGTGCTCGCGCAGCGGTCCGCTCACTCTCCTGGATTCCCGCTTTCGCGGGAATGACCCGACGACTATGCGGATTAGGGCAGAGGCATCCGACGGACCCCCGCCACTCTGAACCCATACTCCTGGCAGAAGAAAAATGGGCGCAGGTTTTGAAGCCTGCGCCCGTTCTTGTGCTCCAAGAGAAGCTAGAAGCTCAAGCGTAAGCCGAAGCGGATCTCCCGAGACCGACCGCCGGCACTGGTACTTTCCCCGTTGTCCGTGGAGGTGATCTTCCCGAAGTCCGAGCTGCTAACATCTGAGTCCGGGCCGTTGAAGTGCGGTGTGTTGCTCAAGTTGAACGCCTCCGCCCGGAATTGCAGACCGAACTTCTCCGTGAGTTTGAAGGTGCGGAAGAGGCTCAAGTCCATATTCACCACACCGGGTGCGCGCATGGTGTTCCGACCCACGTTGCCAAACCGCACTTCGGTAACGGGTGCAAAGGCCGAGGTATCGAAGAAGGTGCAGCCCGGGTCAGGGCCCGCGCACCCGATTTTCTGGACCGTCGACTTGACCTGGTCCGGGGTCTGGGTGTTGCCCGGCATGTTCAATGAGGCGTCGGGAGCGCTCAGCGTATACTGCCGTCCTTGGAAGGAGCTGAAGATGCCGTTAATCTGCCAGCCTCCCAGGATCAGCTTGCTGGCGCCGTCGGTGGCCCACTTCTTCCCGATGCCGAAGGGGAGTTCATACACATAGGCAAACTGGAGGATGTGGGGGATGTTGAAATCCGACGGGGCGCGGTTGCGATTGAGCACACTCAGGGCGTTCCAAGTGAATTCCGTCCAGTCAGAGTACTCGGCGTTATCGATGGATCGCGAGAAGGTGTAAGCACCTTTGAGGAGCAGGCCGTTTTGGAAGCGCCGGTTGAGGGCAACTTGCAGCGAGTGGTAGTTGCCGCTCGTGCGGCCATCGTACTCCCTGGTTGCCGCAGTGCGCCCAAATTGGGCGTAGAGCGGCTGCCCATCAATGCCGGAGCCGGGTATCTGCGAGGCGTTGATGTTCAGGAACCCAAAGCCCCTTACGGATGCCGACCCGACGTATCCAACCGACGTTACCAGTTCGCCCGGCAGCTTGTGCTCGACGACGAAGTTCCACGACTGGATGTAGCCGCGGTGCAGCAACTGGCTGGCAACGGGGTAGCCATCCTCGGCCGCATTCGGTAACGGAACCCTGCCCGTGCTGATGTCGAAGCCGAGGATCGATGGAATACCGACATTGGGGCCCAGCGGCTCGTTCGGGACACTATCGGCCACGTAAGTGGGGTCCGTGGTGACGGGCTGGTAGCCGTTGACGCCCCCGAATTCCGCGATAACTGTCAGCGGAAACCAACCACGCAACGCTTGAGCGCCCCAGGGATGGGAGTGGTAGGTGATGCCGTAGCCACTTCGGATCACCGTGGATTTAGTCACTTGGTAAGCGAAACCGACACGGGGAGCAAAGAGCCGCTTGCTGTAGCCTACCCCGTTGTCTCGGGGGACGCCGCCCCGCCCGCCGATCAAGGCCTCGTTGGTCGTGGGGTCATACGATTCGATGCCCAGGCCAGCGGAGCGCCTCCGGTTGGGGTAAAGCTCCCATCGCAGGCCTAGGTCGAGGGTCAGCTTGGGGGTGGCGCGCCAGCGGTCGCGGACGTAGAGAGCGTACTGCCCTTCCAAGCTGTCCATCTTGATGAGTTGGCTGCTCTTCCCCGACGAACTGGGCGTACCCAGCAAAAACGCTGCCAGGCCGTTCCAGTCGTTCTCGAACGATGGCGTGCCTCCTTGGAATCCCACAGAGGCACCGATGGCCTCGGGATTCAAGGCCGTAACGCCAGGATCGAAATGGAACGCACCGCGCGGGCCTTCACCCAACTCCGGCTGCCAGTGGTTCATCAGGTGGTGGACATAGTCGAAGCCGAACCGGATCTCGTGAGCGCCCTTCATCCAGCTTGCGTTGGCGTTGAAGGTATAGGACTGGTCGTTGCGGTAGAGCGGGTTCCAGCTTTCCGGATTGCCCAGATCTGAATACCCGGAAATGAAGAAAGCCGGCATGCCACTTTCCCGCGGGTCGGGGCCGTTGGTTCCCGGAATCCCCAGCACGTCCAAACCGAAGTTGGTGCCGAGGTCAGGGGGTGTGACGTGCTGGCCAAACCGCGTCCAGCCGAGCGTCCCGTCAATCACGAAGTTGGGCGAGACGGTGAAGGTTTGCCCGATGGCCGCGATCTGCACGCGGGTGTGGCCGTCCCCGAGGCCACCGTCGCACAAGCAGTTGCCGCCCGCTTTGCCGAGGGCAGCGTCACCATGAACCAGCGCGTCCATGACGCTGTACTTGAAAAAGAGTTGGTGCTTGTCACTCCGGTTCCAGTTGATCTTGGCGTCGAGGTTGTTGCGGTTCATGCGCTGGGTGCCGGAGGTAAAGTAGTTATCGACATCCCCAGGAAGATTGGGGGGAGGAACCAAGTCCACCATCGTCTTCGTGGGGCCGTTCAAGCGAGCCTGAGGGATGACGTTGACCACTCCCCCGTCAGAGAAGACCGCGCGGCCTGTGCCATCCAGGTTGCCCGAAAAGGGATCAAAGACCATCCCTTCCTGGAGTGGTACTGAGCCGCCCTCCGTGGTGGGCACCAGGATGGGATTACCCGAGGCGTCCAGAATCTGGTCGCCCAGGAATTGCGACAGGTTGCCCGTTCGGGGGGTATCCGTCGGGACGGAAGAGAGCACGGTGCGGTTCCCGCGCTCGAAGGTGCCTTCCCAGTTGGCGAAAAAGAACAGCTTATTCTTTATGATGGGTCCGCCGATGTTGCCCCCGTCGATGTTTCGGATGCCCATAGGCTTCTTGGTGACCCCGGCGCGATTCTCATCCCACAGGAAAGCTCGTAAGACGCTATTGTCATGCAGGGCGAAAGCAGTGCCGTGGAAATCGTTGGTTCCGGACTTCGTTGCCACAGTGATGGCGGCGCCGCCCGTCATGCCCTGCTCGGCATCGAAGTTGTCCGTGGAGATATTGACCTCCTCAATGCTTTCCACCGGCGGGACGTACACCTCGTGGTGGGGCATTGTGACCAGGATGTCGGCCGAACCGTCCAGACGGGTGTTGTTGGCGCCGCGCGCCTGGCCGTTGACGTTCGTTGTCAAGCCGCGCCAAGGCGTATCCGTGATGGCGTTTTGAAGCCGCGCCGGTGTGGCCCCCGGAACCAGATTGATGAGGGTTTGGTAGTTGCGGTAGTTGGAGAGCGGCAGGTTCTGCATCGCTCGCGATTCCAGGTTCACACTGACGTCCGCCTTCGTCGTCTGTAGGGCAGCCCCGCTGGCCTCCACAGTGATGGATTCAGTTATCCGACCCACCTGCATGTTGGCGTCCGCGCGGGTGACAGTATTGATGGAAACTGCGACACCCTTCGCCAAGTAGGGGCGAAACCCGGCCTTCTTGACGCTCAGGTCGTACGTGCCTTCAAGCACATTGGTAATTGAGTAGTAGCCGGCGGCATCGGTCGCGCCTTCTCGGGTCTGCCCGGTGTTGACGTTCGTAATGGTGACGGTGGCGTCCGGCACCACCGCGCCGGTCTGGTCCGTCACGGATCCTACAACCGATCCGTAAAGGACCTGAGCATTTAGACGTTGAACGAACATGGGTGCGAAAAGAAACGCACCCACTAGGAAAGCCATGAGTAAGTATTTTGCTCTTTGAATCAAGGCTCACCTCCCCGGCCATTGGTATTCTTCATATCTACCGCCATGGATCTCTGCGGTGAGACACAACCGTCTTTGATGATTTGCAGACTGTCAATCCATATGGTTCATTTTGTCCCCAGCTCGCGAACGATTCCTGCATCAGATCGCACCGCAGAAGGTATAGGCTAGTACAATAAGTCCGTCGAACTGCCGATATCAGAACGCGCGACTACCTGATTTCTGGCAATCCTCTGGCAGATGTGTTTCCAAACCAGTAGGAATCAGGCGGGGAGCCGCGCTTTGCCCTATCCGCCGCTAATTCACTGAGTTCGCTTGATTTGGCGGAGCGGCGTAGTGTCCATCGCGCGTGGAGCGCTCTGGTTTTTCAAAGATGGAATCCCAGAATACAGATTCTTGTACAGTTGGGTTGCAGTAAGTGCTTTTGTCCAAGGCCAGAGTGAGTCAGAAACGCGCTTTATGAAAAGCGTGTTCGTTAGAGGGACATCAGTGCGCTGTGGTTGTTTCCAGAATTCGCAGATCTCTGTCGATGCTGCGGAGCAGTTCTGTTTGGCCGCGAGCCGCAGCTTGTTCACGTGCCCGGCGGCCATATCTCAACGCCTCTTCTCGGTTACCAGCGCGCGCATACGTAGCTGACAATGCGTAGAGGTAGGCAGGGGTGCTCGCGTCTTCGGGGCTGAGCGTCATCAGGAAATGGCTTATCGCTTCGTCGTACTGCTTTTGATTTGCCAGGATTCGCCCGATGTGAAATTGCGCCAGCGGGTAGTTCGGCTGCCGCTCGACAGCCTTACGGTAAAACTGCAGAGCCTCGTCTAGCCGCCCTTGCTGTTCCCGCAGGAAGCCGAGGTTGTGGAAGGCCTGCGAGTGGAAGGGATTGATCTCCACCGCCTTCCGAAACATCCCTTCCGCCTCAACGTACTTGCGCTGCTCGAAAAGCAGCACGCCATAGTTGTAGTAGCTGTCGGCATGATTGGGGTTGAGGCGAACGGCGGCGCGAAAGTGCTCCTCTGCTTTCTGCGGTTGTTTCGTCTTGCCGTAGAGGATAATCAGATTCGCGTGCGCCTGCACGAACTCCGGGTCGAGTTCAAGCGCTTTCTCATGCTCCACGATGGCGTCCTCGATCCGCCCCGCCTCCTGGAAGCCGATCCCGCGCTGCACGTGAGACGCCGCACCCCGGTCGAGCGCGCGCATTTCGTCGCGCAGCGGGTCCTGGACCGGCGGCACAAGGGTTTGACTAGCGGCGTGCAACCTGAGGTGCTCTTCCGATCTCGGGTCGTCACCGAGCTTCCGGTAAGCTAGTGCGAGCCCGTAGTGAGCAGCGCCGTAGGCGGGGAAGAGTTCGCAGGCCCTCCGGTAGGATTCAACCGCAGCTATCAAGTCGCCATTGCCGGCGCGGATCCGGCCAATCCCGTAATAAGCCTCAGCCGCGCCGCGATGCTCCGTGATGATGGTTTCATAGATTCTTCCCGCCTCCTCCCAGTCTCCGGCGGCGAGGAGGTTTTCAGCGAACTTCAATCGGGCCGGCAGGTAGTCGGGGTTCAGGCGGAGCGCCGCGCGAAATGTGGCCGCCGCTTCTGCGCGCTTCCCCTGAGCGCTTTGCAGCGATCCCAGGTAGTACAGCCATCGAAACGCCCCGGGATCGAGCTGGTGAGCCCGCGCGTAACATATCGCTGCCGACTCACGCCGCTTGTAGAGGTCCAGCAGCATGCCAAGCTTGCCGCTGGCTTTGGCGTCGCGAGAATTTGCGCGTGCGGCGTCATAGGCTTCCTGGACCTGTTCCCTGACCGCCGAAGGGAAATCCGTCAGGTCCACCTGGGGCAATTCAGGTAGCGACGAAGTCTGAGCCCGAAGGACAGGAACCCCAAAAGCCAGCGTCAGAATTGCGACCAAGAAGTTGCACCGCATAGATTCATTGTAAGGTCAGAAGCGGACCCGAAATCAAGTTCGGATTTCCATGGACGGGTAACGCGGGTCGCCGAAATAATGGAGGCCGAATCCACAAATCAAGCGGAGCGGTGCATCCCATTCCCGGGCAAGCTGCCTCGGCCCCGCTCAATCGTGGTCGACGGCGCGGTTAGAGTGTGCCAAAACTATTCGGCACCCTCACACCCCCCAGTACGGGAACCCAAGTGCCTGTGGCAGAACGACATAGCCCTTTGCCAAAAACACGCCGACGCTTTTTCTGCAAGCCCGTGGCAGCCGCGGGCGGATTGATCCCCGAAGACGCCGTAGGATTTACATATCACAGTTCACTTGGCTGGTAAGTCGGCTAACCGTAGATGTGGTCTGCGCTGTCATTTCTGGCTGTCGTGCTTGGATAACGGCGCACTCGGCAACCGTATCCAATGCTGCCGCGCTCAGGCGCCAGACCGTTCAATGGGTGCCGGGGTTCTGGGAGAGAGCGATCTCGCTGAGGCGCTTGAGATCGAGCACCATTTCGCCCCGCGCGTCCGCCTCGAAAGCGGGGACGAACCGGGCTCCCCAAACTACCTGTTCGTAGCGGTAGGAGTGACGAACGTGGACCGTCTGGAAGAACGTATCGTCGAAAGCTTTAATCAGAATCAGGAACTCCGCCTGCTGCCCTGCAGGTCGATCCCATCGAGAAGAAGCCGCTCAACCACTTCCTGCCCGGCACATTGGCAATAGCAGCAGTCGTAGCTCGAAACCATCCCGCCGTGCCGGGCGATCACCGCCATGCGGCCCATCACCGGCACGTTATCGAGTCGAAGCCAAAGCAGACTGCCCGATTCAGATTGATGATATACAACTGCCGGAAGGCTATCGGGCATGAGAAAAGCCCACGGTCAGCAAAGCCTAATTCATTACGCGTGAGCAAGCTGGTGAATCCGCCGCACATGAATTTGCTTCTCACCCTTGCGGGTTTGGGCAATATCATATGAGGCTTGCATCCGCAGGAGCGTGTCCATCTTAACCCCGAAGGCCTTTTCAATACGGAGTGCCATGTTCCCCGAAAGGTCGGCCTTGCCGTTAAGCAAGCTGGACAAGGCGGGCCGGGAAACCTGAAGCGCTTGTGCCGCCGCCGTCACCGACAGGCCCGCAGGCTCAATAATCTCCGTCCGAATGAAATCCCCGGGGTGGGGTGGGTTCTTCATGGGCATGGCTCTTCCTCTTTCTCCTAGTGGTAATCCTCCAGGTTTACATCACAGATTTCCCGTTCTGCCGTGTCAATACGGAAAGTCAAGCGACGGTTACGGGTGACGCTGAGGCTCCACGTTCCTTTGCGATCGCCCGTCAACGTGTGCACCTTCCACGCAGGGAGGGCACGCAATTCCTCCGCGTCTTGCATATCGTCGAGAAACGCCAGCATCTTGCTAAGCTTGTCCAACGTATCAGGCGGAACGCCTTTTGCGCTGCCTTCCGCGTAGAGCCGTTTCAAGCCCTTATGAACAAAGTTCCGTATTTTCACCTGGCAGACTGTAGCCTGTAACTTAACACTTGTCAAACTGAAAATCAAACAATGGAATCGCTGACATAGGGAGCAAAGTCAGCCTGTACCCTAAGCTCCGCTGCTTCGGGGTGCGTCGCCGTCCATACCAAGAACTCGACCAATCACTTGGTCGTATCGTCGGCAAACCGCGGGTGTGGTCTGCGCTGTCATCTCTGACGGTTGTGCTTGGATGACGGGGCACCCGGAAACTGCCCGCAGAGCTGCCGCGCTCAGGCGCTGGACTGTTTACGGGGTATGGGGATTCGGCGAGGGGCCGGTCTCGCTGAGGCGCTTGAGATCGAGCACCATTTCACCCCGCGCGTCCGCCTCGATAGCGGGGACGAACCGGGCTCCCCAGGCCACCTCTTCGTAGCGGTAGGAGTGGCGCACGTGGACCATCGCCCCTGCAGCCTAACACCCATGAGGGGTGTAGGGACGCATGGCCATGCGCTCCTACAATCTTCACCCGCCGTTATCGACGGATTGGGGAATAGGCGGGTCGACTCTTAGAACCGTGTGCTTACGGCGTTGTGTTCAACCAGACGGCCATCTTCCCCAGTCCGCGATTGCCCCAGATGCAGTAAGGAACGGCAGTGATCGGAACCGGCTTGGTAGCTGCGGGACGAACCGGCTGGTAGAGCACATCCTTCCAATCGTCAAGCGGACGCAAGAGTCCCTGACCCTTGATGACCGTTATGCCGCCCAGAAGCCCAGGCGCGTATTGGCTTTCAAGCTGCGCTCCCAGCGGCAGGATGATCTGTTCCACCGGCGCCTCCTGATCCGCCTGCTCCAGGCAAAAGAAAAGCGGCCCACGCCGAAGCGCGGTCTTGCCATGGTCGTAGAGAACTTGAGGATTGGCTTCGATCCGCTGGATATCCATGGGCAGAGTCAGGTCGATCGTGTCCCCATTCGACCAGGACCGACGGATTTCAGCGTAACCGTTAACGACGTGAGGAGAGAATTTCTCTCCATTGACCTGGAAACCCGCGCCGGCAGCCCATCCCGGAACGCGCACGCGGACGGCGAAATCCTGTGGAGCTTCCACGCCCACCGTGAACTTGATCTTCCCATCCCACGGATAGTTGCCGGACTGCCGCAGAGTGACCTTCTTGCCCGCGACGTTGGCATTCACTTGACCGGCGATGAAGAGATTCACCCACAGGCCATCCGGCGACTCGCTGTAGATGTAACGACCGAGAGCCGGCACAAACCGGGCGATCGTGGTCGGACAGCAGGGCACGCCGAACCAGGGATCGCGCTTGAAGTCGCCCCGGCTCGCCAGTGGGGTCACATAGCAGAAGGTGTCTCCTGTTAAGGAAACGCCCGCCGCGAGCGCGTTGTATAGGGACAGTTCCATAGTATCGGCGTAGCGCGCGTCGCCGGTGAGCTTGAGCATGCGGTAATTCCACAAGATCATTCCGGCCGAGGCACAGGTCTCCTGGTAGGCATCTTCGTTGGGCAGGTCATAGTCAGCGGTAAAGCCTTCGTTGCGCTCCGAAGGTCCGATGCCCCCGGTCACGTACATGCGGTGATTGGTGACGCTGTCGTGCAGGCTTTGAAGGGCTTCCCACAAGCCCGGGTCACCGGTTTCATAAACCAAGTCAGCCATGCCGGAGTAGAGGTACATGGCCCGCACGGCATGACCGACGGCCACGCGCTGCTGGCGGACCGGCAATTGATCCTGTGAGTAGCTGGTGTCGAACTTCGCCGGATTGATGAGGAAGAACCGCCGGTAAAAATCCTTGATGTCCATCGGGTGACCTAACAGGTCAACCTTCCTCTCCGGCAACTGCTCGTACTGGCGTTCAAAGATCGAGGGCTTTTGACCGCGGGAATCGAGGAAGTACTGAGCGAGCTGGAGGTAGCGTTTCTCGTGGGTCAGCCTGTAGAGCCTGACCAAGGCCAGTTCGACCTCTTCGTGCCCGGGGATGCCGGCCTGCTTGCCGGGCCCGAAGGTGGAATCGAGGTGATCGGCGAGTCGCAAGGCGACGTCGAGCAAGGAGCGTTTTCCCGTGGCTTGATTGTGCGCCACGGCCGCCTCGAAGAGCGAGCCCGCGCAAAACATTTCGTGGTTGAACGCCAGGCTCTTCCACTTCAGGTCCGGGAGATTCAGTTGAATGTATGTATCCAGATAGCCATCTTTCTGTTGGGCCGCTGCGATCTTCGCAATCAACTCGTCCACTTTGGATTCGAGTCGAGCGTCCGGATGCAGGGCGAGGATGTACGAGGCGCCTTCGATCCATTTGTACACGTCCGAATCGGCCCACCAAGGTCCGCCGAACTTGGCCTGCACCTTGCCGGAGGCGACATCGAAGTTCCGAATGCACTCGGTTGCTTCGAGCTCCTTGTAGACATGGTCCAGCGTTCGGGTGCGATTGACCTCCAGGCGCGGCGACCAGAATGCGTCCTGAATCTGGACAGCGGTCAGAGGCAATTCGGTAAGCCTCGAACCCGCCGGGAGTAAGGCCGTTTTTCCTTCTGCTGGGTCTTGACCGCCCGCCGTTCTGCCCGCGAAGGGTAGGGCCATTAACGCGAGCAGAGCGGTAACGGTCAGGACTGACTTGGCGTTTGAGGTAAGCATTGTCTTGAGCTCCATTCTTCTCGCCAAATTCTTCCTTGCTTGGAGAGATTGGGTGTCCGTTTCACACGACTGCCACGGCTCACCGTGGTGATAACACTCGAGCGGGAAACTGAGAACCTCCTGCTCGGGCCGGAAAGGTCTGGGTCTTCACGATCCCCCGTCCCTCTTCGAGCGTGACCACTTGATTGGCGGGGACGCTGCGGAAAGACTCCTTGAGACCTGAGGGCCAGGTAATTTCCACCAGGTCGGCTGCCTTGGCCTGGCCCAGGCCAAAGTGTAAGCGCAGGTCGCTTTGGGAGAGGAAGCTGGACCCGCTGATGACTTCCTCCATCTGCGCGCGCTGGCCGGTAACGACTCGGACCCGAGCTCCAATGGCACTGCGGTTCGAACGGGTACCCAGGCACTTCACCAGCAGCCAGTGGCGTTTGTTCCCGCCCTCATTGCGCAGCAGGTCGGGGGGTTCGTTATTGTTGCTGATCAGGATGTCGATGTCGCCATCGTTGTCGTAATCCGCGAAAGCACACCCATGGCTGGACGCAACGATCTTCAGGCCAGGACCCGCTGTCGAAGATACGTCCGCAAAGCGGCCGTTCCCCAAGTTGCGAAACAATACGTTGGGCTGTTTGAACCCGGGGATGCCTTTGATTCGGTCCGCCTCGGGGTAAACGTGCCCGTCAGCCACGAAGATGCCCTTCCACCCGTCGTTGTCAAAATCCAGGAAACCCACACCCATGCCGACGTACTGTGTAATCGCTCCCAGTCCGGCTTGCTGGCTGACATCGCTGAAGGTTCCGTCACCGTTGTTGTGATAAAGAGTGGTCGGATCGCCGGCGAAGTTCACCTTGACGAGGTCGAGCCAGCCGTCACCGTCATAGTCGGCTGTCGCTGCTCCGCCTGGCCGTGCGCAGGCGGAGCAGTGCGATTGGGAGCGTCAGATCGCCACGCTGACCAGGGTGTGCGAATGTGGCGGGAGCTTAAACGTCATGCGACTGGACACTTTGGGTGGTTCGAGCGGCTGTGGGACCACCCGCTTCGGGGCATCGAAGCTGTTGACGGCCTTGAGGTCGGAACCGGTCAAGACCTGACAATCGACCACCCGGGTGGGTGTAATATCGTGCCAGACCACCTCGAGCTCGCGAGCCTTATCCAGGTCGCGGTTCAATAAGAATAGCGTCGCGGTTTTGCTTTGATCGTCCATGGTGCCGGCAACATCGACGTAAGGGACATGGCCAATGCGGGACGCTCGGTAAGCCTCAAATCCCCCGGGCATCCCCGCGCCAGGGCCGTGGGGCACTTCGTAGGTCTCGATTTCCGCCTCCAGCTCGAGAACACTGCCGTGCGCGTACTTGAGCGCCCAGGCGTAAGGATAGTAGATCGTCTGCCGCAATAAGCCGTCCTCGTTCGTCATGATCGGGGCGATGACGTTGACGAGCTGTGCCAGGCACGCCACATGCACCCGGTTCGCGCGCCGGAGGAGCGTATTGATCAGGCCGCCGACCAGCAACGCGTCTTCCAGGTTGTAGACCTCTTCCAGCAGGTGGGGAGCTACTTTCCGGTCGCCGTCCACATCCTTGCCGGAGCGCGCCCGGTACCAGACGTTCCATTCGTCAAAGGAGAGCCACAGGGTTTTGGGGGACCGTTGGCGTCCGCGCACCAAGTCGCATACCGAAATGATCTCCTCGATCTGCCGGTCCATGTCGAGGTTCATGGCCAGGTATGTGCGGGTGTCGCCTCCGGTCTCCATATCATTGCCGTAGTAACGGTGAAGAGAGATCCCGTCCACTACATCGTAGCACTGCTCGAGCACCTGTTGATCCCACTCCAGGTAGGTCGGCATGTCGATATTGCTGGATCCGCAAGCAATGAGTTTCACCGAAGGATCAAGGCCTCGCATCTGCTGGGCAGCGTCGCGCGCCTTGATGCCGTATTCCGTGGCGGGAATGTGGCCGATCTGCCAAGGCCCATCCATCTCGTTGCCCAGGCACCAATACTTGATGTTGTGCGGCTTCTCATACCCGTGCTCGCGCCGCAAGTCGCTCCACTTGGTTCCCTTTTCCACATTGCAGTACTCGAGCAAGGCCAGGGTCGTCTCCGGGCTGCCCGTCCCGAAGTTCGTGCCAATGAGGGCTTGCGCACCCACGGCGTGGCACCAAGTCATATACTCGTTGATCCCAAATTGGTTGGTCTCCAGGGTATTCCACGCCCGATCCAACACACGGGGCCGATCTTTCTTCGGCCCCACCCCATCCAACCAGTAATAGCCGGAAACAAAGTTGCCGCCCGGATAGCGGATGATCGGAACACCCAAGGTGCGTATTTCTTCCAGAACATCCTTGCGGAAGCCGTTCGCCTCAGCGAATTTCGAGTCCGGCTCATAAATACCGCCATAGATCGCGCGGCCGAGGTGTTCCAGGAAAGACCCAAACACATTCCGGTCGAGGTCCGCGATCCGTCGCGACGAGTCTACGATCACCCGAGCCGGATCGGGAGGCGAAGTCATCGCGTGTAGGGTACGACCTAACCACGAGTTCGCGGCCAACCCCAACCCTGCCGCGGCTGCCTGCTTGAAAAACCCTCTTCTGGGAACGATAGACATGATCTGATTCCCTCCTTTGACCGTGGCCTTAGGTAGCCACGCGCTGATGAATTCTCGCCAGTAAAGCGAAATTGCCTTCCTTAATGGATCCGCCCATGCGATGTGGAAACATCGAGAGTGGCTCGTTCTTATGCTCGCTGCGTGTCCGCCGGAACTCGGCAGGCACGGCGGCGGACAATTGCGGGGAGAGTTGAGACAGCGCTTACATGAGGGAAGTGCTGAAGAGACACCCGAGATTTCGTCGTTCCCGCCGGTTTCCCCTTGACCTCAATCCCCGCGAGAGGTGCTTCGAGCGCTCGACTGGGATGGCTGTGATCGGCCGTACCCAAGTGAGCGACTTGGGCAAGGTCCTTCCGCACAAAAGCGCTTACAGGCTATTGCAGCACCCCCACCCTGTCAAGCCCTTTCAGGCGAACTTTCAGACGCACTGCCCCGTTCCCCGCTAGTACACAGGGCAGATCCGCATCCTTATTCATTGGGTCTGAGTTCAAGACCACGTTGTGCGCGGCGAGCCTCGCGCCTCTGACCGTCCAAGTCCGCCGTCTGTTTTTGCATACGCTGAAAAGTCTCGAGGGCTTGCTCGCTTTCCTTCGCCTTCCCAAGCTTGCGGTAGGCAACCCCGAGGACGTAGTAGTACTGCACTGCCGGTCGGATCGAAATGGCTTTCTCTAAGGCCGCGGCCTCCCCACCCCAATCTCCTCTCGCGCGGCAGGTCTTGGCTATCTGGAAATAGGCTAGGTCCGATTCGGGATTCAATTCCAGCGCCTTATGGGCGTATTCCAGGGCCAGGTCTAACCTGTCCCGGCGATTGTAATAACCACTCAAGTTGACATACGGCGGATCGTACTTGCCGTGCCGCTCTTCGTTGAGACGAATGGCAGTTTGGTAATCCTGGAGCGCAGCGGCATCGTCGCCCACGGCTTCCATGGCGAACCCCAGGGCGTTGTAGGCTTCCATGTAGTTCGGGTCGATCCGGATCGCCTTCTCGAGCTCTACTCTCGCCTTGGGAAAGTCGTCCTCCATGGCATAGATTCTGGCGATGTTGTAATGGACATCTGCTGCGTCTGGCTCTAAGCGCAAGGCTTCCTCGAACTCCCGCATGGCCACGTCGGTCCTTCCGATGATGCAAAATTCCCTTCCTAGAAGCTTGTGCGCCGCCGCATGGTCGACATTCAGCTCGAGCGATTTCGCCAAAGCTTTCACAGAGTCTGCAATCTTGCGCTGTCGGAACTGGACATAGCCCAGCACATAGAAGGCCTTCCAAGAGCCGGGATGGGCGGCTAAGTAGCTCTGCAACAGCGGCTCGGCCTCCCGAAACTTCTCCTCCTGGATCAGGTCTTGGAAACTCGCCATCTGCTGCGGGTCATCGTCGGCACTCGCGGCTTTTTGGTCGACCGGCGAGTGCGCCTCCTTCTGCTGAGCTGCCAAATTGGAGGCGGCGGCTGCGAATTGGAAGAGGCGAGGTTGTCGAGCCAGCTCGCGGGGAGTCGTCGCAGCAGCGGAAGACCAGGGAACGCACGAGGCGGGCAACGCCGCCAGCCCCGCCAGGAGACCCAGCGAGAGCAAGAAAGCCAAACTTGTCTGCCAACACGCAAGTCCTGACTTGGGCGATGCGCCGCCGAGCTGCCTCTGAAACATGCTTTTATTCTAACACTGCCCTGAGTCCCTGCGAGCTCTCTTCCCTCCTTCCCCAGCGCCGCTGGCGACCCGCCGTACCGTTTCGCTATGTTCCGTAACGGTGCCCCTCGAACCAACTCACCTTCGATCTCAGATCGCCGCTTACTCCTGCAAACAGAACAGGTTTGAGGCATTTCCCGATCCCTTCCTACGTTCCGAAACAGAGAGTATCACATCACGCCGGAATTCACAGTCCTTGCGGACCGAATTCCAGGGCTGATAGGTCGAGTCGTGATTGTCGAAATTATCGTGGTGAACGGCAACGGCGACAATGTACCGTGCGCCGATTTCGTTGAAATAGCGGGCCAGTGCAGCGGCGTCCCACTTCTCGGCCTTCCGTAGCGGGATCAGGCCCTTGTACCCGAACTTTGCAGGATGCCCGTAGTGCTCAAGGTGACACTGGTAGACGCTGCCCCACGGAGCACCTTCCTGCAGGTACATGGTGCGCCCGCACCAGCCGTCATGGGCCGGGACCGAGCAGACTCCCCAAGGCAAAAAGATGCCGAACTTGGCGTCGCGAAATCAAGCCGGCGCCTGATAGTTCTTTATCGAGTCCCAGGCAGGCTGGAAGGTCTCAGTGGGCGGGGCAGCGAACAAGGCTAGGGGGATCAACCAAGTGACGCCAGTCACAACCGGGCTGATCGTTCGGTCTTTGGTTGGGTGCATGGCAACCTCACCCCTTTCCCGGCGCAGTCACAGGGGCAGGATTTGGGTAATTCGATTGACAAGCCGTCCCAGGTCATTTTCCATCGCAGCAGCTTGCCATCACCCAGCATACTGATGGAGACGATCTCTGACGGGCAGTGGCCGTTCTTGAACCTACCAGTGGGATCCGCGCCGCCGGCCAAAAGGAGGGACGCCACACCATCGGATTGCTGCCAAGATTCCTCGACAGGCTCATTTGGAGGAGGCCACAGGCCGCGAGCTTACTCCTTGCCAGGCAGTTCTCCCGTCATCTTCCGAATGAACTCGACCTCCTCGGCTCGATACGGGCTGCCGTCCTTGTGGAAAATGTTGTGGAACCGGACCTTCGGCTGGCGGTCCGTATAAGGATGCTGCCACGAATCCCAAAGTAGGTCTGGGTCTTCCCCGCAACGAAACCCTAATTAATGGCTGCAACCCTGTATGTCTTGGCGATGGGAAGTATACCTTGGAGCGTGCTCCCATTCGCGCGCGCTATATATTCTGTGCAAAGAATCGGTCGCTGATACTGCAGCAACGACTTCAGGCGTTTTTCGAACTCTTGCGGAGGGCCATAGAGTCTGTGTGAACACTCGGTTTTTCGGCCTTTTCCACAATGCAAGTCATTGAATCTCCGTTCGCGAAGGCGTGAAATCTGAGGTTTTCACACAGACTCCATAGTCGTGGAAAGAAATCACATCGGACATCTGCACATGGACCTTCTCGATGGCGGATAATTTTTCCGGTGACGACCAGTCGCCTCTCCACACTCCACTCGTGAGCGGCTGTTCCGCACCTGCCGCACGGGCCCATTCGTAAACCTTGGGTAGAAGCTTCTGCACATATTCAACTTTATTGGGGAGTTCAAGCTTTCCGTAGCTTGACGCGTTCGTATTATCCGGCTCGTTCCAAACATCCCAGGCCAGTATTCTCCTGTCATGACCAAAAGCCCCCACCACGCGGATTATACACTCACGACCCGATGTGGCGATAGGACCTTGTCCCCACGAAGATCCCTGTCGACAGCCGTTGCCCAGACCGCATGGGTTGATTTGGTGTGGTTGGGTCTCCTCGGTCGTCAGCGTCCAGATGTGTGAAACCGCTGAGTTGTGGCACAGCGGCTTTCATATTTCCTTGAAATCGTCCGCCATGGAACCGCGCCCGGGCGCAGGCCCCCCATCTGAGACGACACCCCTTCGCGACGTCAGCTCACCTCCCCTGGCCAACGCATTTATGGCGCAGCCGGAAAATGAGGCTGTCTCAGAACTTTGTGCTCAAAGTAGTGGAACGGGGCGCTTGCGGGGCGATCAACCCGGCGACGCAGAGGGGCCTAGGGAAGGTTCAGGCCAGGGCGAGTTTTCCGGCCGCCCAAGCCCGATGCATCCGTCTCAGGTTGAAGGCCGCGCAGAGCATTGCCCACTGGGTGCGGACGTTTTCCAGCCCGCGCACCGTCCAGCGCCGGAAGCCCCAGTCTTGTTTGATCACGCCGAAGATGGGCTCCACGATGACTTTCCGTTGCTTCAGCAACTTCTGTTTCTGCGGATCGTGCTGATGCGCCCGTTGCTTCGCCACCGCCGCGTCATAAGGACTGATTTTGATCAACCGCCCTTGCCGGTTGCGGCTGCACTCCGCGCGCACCGGACACTGCCGAAAACTTCGGCAGCGATACCCTCGCACCGCGAAGCGTTTCCAGCGGTTGGTCTTGACCGCTTCGAACTCCAGCCGCTCGCCGCGCGGGCAGATCACCACGTCCTGCTCCGCCTGATGACGGAACTGGGACTTATGATAAGGGCCGGGGCGCTTCCCGCTCGCGTCCCCGCCCCACTTCACCAGCACCGCGTAACCTTTCTCTCCCGCCTCGCCCAAAGCCACGGACGATTTGTAGCCGCCATCGGCCACCGTCGCTTCCGCCACCTCGCCCAGGTTCTCTTTCACCTCGTCCAGCATCGGCACCAGCCGCCGGTTGTCCGATTCCTCGTTGACCACGTCTTTGGCCACGATCAGTTCGCTCGCCCCGTCCACGGCCACCTGCGCGTTGTAGGCGATCTCTTTGCCGTCCGCACAGAGCATCATCCGCGCCTCCGGCTCGCGCGGATGCAGATGATCTCGCTTCACCTCCTGCCTGCGCGCGAGCGAAGCCCGAATGGCGGCGCGCAACCGCTGCGCTTCTTGCAGCCCTTCCGGCAAGCGGTATTCGCCTTCCTCGCGGGCTTCGGCTTCCTCCACCGCCTGCTCCATGGCGCGAATCGAGGCTTCCACTCGCCCCCGCGACGAGGCCACCCGGATCTTGGTCCCCTCCACGGCGTGGCAGACCAATCCCACCAGCCCGCTCGCCGCCGCCACCTTTACCCCGGCTCGAAACACTTGCTGCAACGCCGCACGATTCTCTTTCCAAAACCGCCACAGCGTGTTGTGATCCGGCGCGTGCCGCCCCGTCAGCCACACCAGCGACAGATGCTCCCGACACGCCCGCTCCAACTCCCGCGTGCTCCGGAGGCGCGCCAAGTATCCGTACAACCACACCTTCAACAGCAAATCCGCCGCGTAGTTCGGCCGCCCTTCATCACTCTCCCGCCGCTGAAAACCCAGCTCGCCCATATTCAGGGCGTCGACAAACTCGCGTATGAATCGCGCCGGATGATCTACCGGTACCCAGTCCTCCAAACATTGCGGCAACAAATCGATCTGATCGTAATTCGCTCGTATCTCTTGGCTCATGCCCAATCGCTCAGCATTCCGCCTTCCACACCCCAAGTTTTGAGACAGCCTCGAAAATTGCCAACTCAAGGAGCGCAACCTGCTATATGCTATGTGCATCTAGGGCGACAGATGAAGTTACGGTCCTAATCTCCTCCAGCCTAGAGGAAACGTCGGATCATGAGGTGAACCCGCCGTGTGTAGCCGAACTCCCTGCAGTCCCGTCGCGACTTGGCCCAAACCTTCCATGCTTCTAATACTGATAGCGTTCTGCGTGGCGTCCGCAACTGGCCAGAGCGGACGAGACATCGTGGGCCAAGTGCGCACAACCGCCGGAGGGCCACTTCCTCTGGATATCACGGTGTTCCTGGAAGAGGCAGAGGGGGTGGTGGTGGCTCAGCAGTTTGTGGGTACCGACGGGAAGTTCGAATTTGATCATCTGAAGAAGAACTCGTACCGGCTTGTCGTGACCGCCAAGGGGTTCCAGACAGCGAGCCTAGACGTCGATATGAATTATGAGGCGAGCCGGTTCCCAACGGTATATCTGTCTCCGTTGGTGAAGAAGTCAACCTCGCGTACTCCGCCGACTGAAACCGCGACCGACCTTGCTGCCCCGAGAAAGGCGCGCAAGGAGTATGAGAAGGGAACTCGTGCGCTACAAAGTGGCGACCTCGAGGAAGCCAGGCATCATCTGGAGAGAGCCATAGCCGAAGATCCGTGTTACGCCCGTGCCGAGACTACGCTGGGCGTGACTCTGGCGATGCAACACGAGCTCGCGCTCGCGGAATCGGCCTTCAACAAGTCCATCAAGTGCGATGGGATGTATCTTGAGGCCTACCTTCAACTAGCGATCCTCCTGAATGCGCAGGGGAAGTTCCGGGACAGCGAAGCAATACTCCGGCAGGGGTTGCGGCGATTTCCCGACGATTGGCAGCTTCATTACCAACTGGGAACGGCCGAGGACGGCATGGCCGAATACGAAGCGGCTGAGGAAGACTATTTGAGAGCGCAGTCTGCTAACCCAGCAGTGCCCCCCGAGTTTCACTTGAGGCTCGCCAAGGTTTACCTGAACCTGAAGAAGTATGACAAGGCCCGTGCGGAAATGGAAACCTATCTGCAATTAGATCCCAGCAGCCGTGTGGCGGAGCAAACCAGAAGAGTCTTGCGGCGAATGGAAGCATCCGGAGTGGTTTCAAGTGGCCAAAGCAGAAAAAACGAGATGAAACCCTGAGCGGGCCTGCGAGCTGTGATGACCAATCGAAGCTTCCAGCTCACAGCCTTACCACTGAGCCGGCCGTTGCGAGCATGACGACCGACCATGCCGGTTTCGCACGCTTTCAACAAGCGTTCGCCAAGCTCTTTTTCTGCTCATAACGCCGGATTGAGGTTAAGAGGTGTGGTTTGATACTTGGAGCTGGACTGCACTCACTGAGCCCGCCGGAAATCGCCAAGCGACGGAATCACCAGGCTGTAATTCTGCCTCTTTCGGGGCAAAGACATCGGGCCGGTCCTCGTCAACGTATTCACGAAGGTTATCGGGGGCAATCCCGTAGATGCGCCCGCCGGCAATGGTCATGCCTTTCACCGCAAGCCTGGCTTCCACAGCCCCGGAATAGTTCAAGTTGGCAACATGGAGAAAGATCTGGTCCTCACTTCGGCTGGCCGCAATGTCAAGATCGGAAGGCCCCGACATTACCGAGAGCCCTTTTCGGCCGTTGTATTTCCTGAAGAGCTGCATCACAGAGCCAGCGGGTGTCAGATAGCTCGCTCCCTTCGGAACCTGAAGCAGGACCGCATTGACGGTCCATCGAGTGCCGCAAAAATCCGCCGCCGTGGCAATCTTGAGACGGGCTCCGTGCCGTTGGTAGATGTTCAGGCTGCGGGCATGGAAGACACCAGTCAACCATTCCCGCAGGATGGGATTTGTATTGTGGGGACGCAAACTCAGGTGTCCTTCGGTCACACTGATTCCCGCGCTGGCCTTCTTCGAGGAAATCACCTCCTCAAGTTCCAGTATTCGCGCCTCAGTCAGATTCGTCAATTCAAGCAGTTCCTCCCAAGCCTGCTCTGGCTCCTGTTGGTAGCGGAGGCCATTGAGAGCGGTGTGGGGTCGGCGTGGATGTTGGCCCATCATGTGGATCGCGACATAATCGATATACTCTCCAGCTTTGTCCAAAAGGTCGCCGGCCCACAAAGGGTCGCCCTTTTCATGCCCGCGGTCTCCCCAACCAATGAGTTGGATTGAACGGTCCCTCTCCCTCATCGCCTTGGCGAATTCGATGGTGTGCCGGATGGATTCTTCCCTTGTAAACCCATCGTCTCCATATGAAGTTTCATTGCCCAATTGCCATAGTCTGATGTTGTAGGGAGCGACGGCGCCGTTGGCTCTCCGCTGCGCATTTTCCGGATCATTGGCGTAGGAAACCCAATCTGCAGCCTCTTTCGCAGCCGCCGTACGCACTTCCCCGTCGCGAGTTTTCCAAAACTGGCGCCTTCCGTCGCTCAGGAAGTTTACGCAATAAAGCGGTTCGGCTCCTACCCGACGGCAGAAGTCGACGAATTCGTGAGTGCCCACACGGTTGGTTTCTTTCCCGCCCCAGACGTAGTTTCGCTGCCACGGGCGTTTGCGGACCGGTCCAACTCCCTCGCGCCACCGGTAGTAACGGCTGAAGAGTCCGCCGAAGCGAACCACGCCGGGGCTGAGTTGGCGCACCAGATCGACAAAATCCTTGCGCCAGTCGTCGGTATCGTAATCCCAGGCCGCCTCGACCGAGCTGTCGGTTGATCCGAGTGGTTCCATGAATTGCATGTAGAGGTAGGGAGAGATGTCAAACAATGGTTCTGGATCCACGATCACTGACGCTGGCGATGTATGGCCCGGGTAGTTTGGGGCGACAGAGAGCCGCGAGCTCAAGGCAACAGCACTGCAGTCCAGGATGAACTTTCTTCTGCTTTGCCTCATCGGTCAACTCCCGGGCGACGCCAGACTGGCCTGGGTCGCGGTGGCAGATTGCTGCGGATTTCCATCGAACGTCTTCATTGGTGTCGGAAGGTAATCTGTAAGGCTCGCGCGCGCTAAGAGGATTAGTTCACAACTGGACCCTGACCTACTGGACTCTGCGAACTATGGTGACGACTTTTCCGCAGTGTCGGTCTGCCCACTGGCCCTTTCGGCGGAGGGGACAGCGCTGTCACGACGATCGGGTCACTATGATTTCCAATCTTCAGTAGTCCTGGCGTCGAAAGCGCGAACGGATCAGGGCAGAATCCGGGGTAGCCTGTTTAGCTCACGCACTCGCTTTTTCTCGAGTGCCCTGGATATCTCAACCTCCTTGGCGGCTTCAGCCTGTCTTCCCAAACGCCCAAGCAGAATCCCCAACTGGAAGTGTGCTTGAACCGATGAAGGATCCCGGCGGATTGCCTCTTCCAACACCGGCTGCGCTTCCGAGTATTTCCTCATTTCCACGAGCACAGTTCCTAACCATGCATACGAAGGGACGTGCTCCGGGTGATCTTTCAGGAGACGACGGAAAATCTGTTCAGCAGCCTGGTAATCCTTGCTCTTTTCGGCTATAAGCCCCAGGTAGTAGTAGGAACCAACCTGGTCCGCATTCAGTTCGATACTCTTCCTGAGCGAGGTCTCGGCAGCGTCGAATTCGGCCATCAGGTACAAGACAGCTCCCACAGCATAATGAAGGGCAGAGTCGTTCGGATGCTTCTTCACCAACCCTTCGAGAAGGACTCGGGCCTTGGGGTAGTGCGCGAGGGAAGTATATCCTGAAGCCAGCACGTACCTGTAATGGTCGTTGTCGGGGCGAAGAGCAACGGCCTTCTCCAGGGCTTCCACGCCGTCGTCGAAAAGGTCACGTTCCAGGCACACTCTGCCAAATTCAAACTGGACGTCTGGGTCCTCAGGTGAGAGTTTCCGCGCCCTAATCAGATAGGCAAGGGCCTTCTCCGTGTCGCCTTCCGTTCTGGCGATTGAGGCGAGGCCCCGCAAGCAGGGAACGCAACCTTCCCGCTGCTTCAGAGCTGATTCATAGTAATCCGAGGCGAGTTTAGTGTTGCCTTGGCGCGCATATAGGCCGGCGAGCGCAAATGTGGTCTCAAAGCTGGGGTTCTCGTTGGCGCTGGCCTGACCCTTGACCACCTCGATTGCTTCTGGAAGAAGGCCATTGCGCGACAAGATGTCTGCAAATTCCAGAGTCTTCGATTCCGGGATTTCCCCGAGCTTCCTCCATTCACCGACCAGAAGCGCCAGTCGACTCTTCCTTTTGAGGCCCGAATAATCGGCCGCCAGGAGCAGTATCCCTTCCGGGGTCCTGCGGAGCGCCACGAGGATTGGTTCGGCCACTTGAAGAGAAGTCGCATGATTTCCTGCTGAGGCTTCAAGTTGGGCAAGGCTCAGCCGCGCGGGTGTACTGTCCGGCCGCACTCGGAGGGCGTCACGATAAGCTTGTCTCGCCTTGTCGGTTTGGCCCAGTTTAGAGTAAGCATTGCCAAGATTCATGCGGGCTCCAACCAGTTTTGGCTCAAGGCTAATCGCCTTCTCCAGGCACTCGATGCCCTCTTGATTCCGGTTCTGCTGAAGGCGTATGGTGCCGAGCATCGCCCAGGCCAGCGCCTGGGTTTCGGGGCTGGAAAGAGCCAGCTTCGCTTCGCGCTCCGCCCCCTCCAGGTTCCCAACGGCGAGGAGGCGTTCCGATTCCTGGATGTGATTGCCAATGGCAAACCCAGTGAGACCGTAGGGAAGCAGGACTAGCCAGAGGAGCACTACATTCTTCGTGCATCCTCTAGCGCAATCTCTCCTGATTTCGCGTAACCAAAGACTCATCGCTCTCACCCGACTGAAAGCACTTCTACATTGTAATCCTTCTTGCGACATCTGGAGCAGCGGTCGCTGCACTGGTTGTGACTCACCGCCAGCCCCGCGAGAGACCTATCGCAGGGTCTGACCCATGCGCCTTGGGCATCCTCCAATTCTGGGTTGAGCCCCTCCCGCACTGCATTCCCACCTTGACTGACTGGCTCGGTTTCCACGCACGACACCGGGATGAGAGTGCAGCGCGTAACGCGAATATACTAGCCATGAGATTTTTTTCTTGACATGCCCTGTGGAAACGTTTACACTCCCTCCCCATAAAAGAAGGAATTCGGTAGCAATACTGTCAGTATTTGACCTAGAGCAATTTTCGTCGGTGGTTTTGAGGTCGCTCCTAATTGTAAGGGGGAGGGTGAAATATGGGTCGACGACCGCTAGAATTGCTAGGTATGTGCCTGGCAATATGCCTTACTGTGGCGTCCTCACTCTACGGCCAAGCCGGTGACCGCGCCGTAATCACGGGATTAGTCTTGGACAGGTCCGGCGCCGCTGTAGCCGGAGCCAAAGTTACGGTCACCAACGAACAAACCAGTGTCAAGATCGACGTCGCCTCGGATTCTGCCGGGGCTTACGAAACGCCGCCGGTGATCTTGGGCACCTACAGCGTTCAGCTGGAAAAGGAAGGATTCAAGACCTACCGGCGCAGTGGGATTGTTTTGACGGGAGGCGTTCGCTTCCGCCTGGACGTTACGTTGGAATTGGGGCTGGTCACAACGACGATTGAGGTCAAAGGTACGACGGAAATGATCAACACCCAAACGCCCGAGGTCTCACACAGCCTGGGCCAGCGGTATTACACAGATCTGCCGGCAGTCATGGGTGCAGACATACGCCTGGCGGAAGCCCTGCTGCAAGTGCAGCCGGGTTACATACCCTTAGCTCCCAATGGCGACGCCATGTTTCGTGGCAGCCAGTTCCAGTCACGCATCAATGGCGGCCAAACCATGTCCACAGAGAACTGGTTTGATGGCGCGGCCTTCGGCTACTCAGAGGGCCACCAACAAACCCAGGAAAGCTCGCTCCCCTACGATTCTGTAAGGGAAATGAAGGTCATCCTGAACCAGTTTTCGGCCCAGTACGGGTACACTAGTGGCGGCGTTATCATGTACACCACGAAGTCTGGGACGAACGATTTTCACGGTGACATCTACGATTACCTGATCACTAGTAAGACCAATTCCCGCGTCTTCTTCACGCCGAGCATTTTGCCCTTGACACAGAACAATCTGGGCGCGGCAATCGGCGGGCCAATCTGGATTCCGAAGGTCTACAACGGCAAAGGCAAGAGCTTTTTCTTTACCAACCTTGACTGGCTTAATTACAAAAGCACCGTCAACACCGGATTCGTGAACTATTTGGCGACGCCAGCGGCAAGGGGAGGCGACTTCAGCGAGTTCCTCGATACCGATACGGTAGTTGGCACCGATGCCTTGGGTCGCTCCATATATAAGGGCGAAATCTTCAATCCCGCTACGACGCGGCTTGTAGGCACCGTTCCCGTGCGCGACGGGTATGGATTTAACGCTGACGGCACGCCTATTACAGGGCAGGCCAACATTATTCCCCTCGCGACCGATCCTCTGCGCAGCTCGATCGCGTCCAAGATCGTTCCAATAATTCAACCTCTGGACAGGCAAGTCTCGCCGGGTGTAGGCGCGAACGGGTACGGGGGGTTCTCAGACGACAACAACATCATCAGCGTCAAGACTTGGTTGCTCAGGATAGATCATACGATTAGCGATAAGTTGCAGGCTAGCAACACCTACTACGAGAACTATCGGCCCCGGACTGCGCATTGTGGCGGGCCCAGTGGTTGTAACACCGTGAACAATGGGCAGACTGATTCCCAAGCCAACGACACCTACTACGGTCAGGGCTTCTTCCAGCTCATCACCAACAAATTGGATCACTTCCAGTTGAGCTGGGTGATGAAACCGAACGTGTTTAACCACACCACGCTTGCCTATGACCGGTGGTTCATGGGAGGTCACTCCCTTGCCGGTGGGGTCGGCTGGCCGAGCCTGCTCGGAACGCCTTGGATTATTGACCAAAACGCCGGACCTCCAAGCGTCCAGTTTGGGGGCGCAACGCCTTACACCACCTTGGGTAACGCCTGGACGAACGGTTATGAGATCAACAACCGTTACCAGTTCTTGGACGACATCACCTGGATCAAAGGCAAACACACCCTCAAAGCCGGGTGGGAATACCGGTTCATGAACTTCCCGCAGAAAGGTTGGGCGGTGGAGACCGGCGGCGATTACCGCTTCAACGCGCTGGAGACTGGCGGTTACGACTCGGCAGGCAACAACCTGTCAACAACAGGGGACTCTTTCGCCTCGTTCCTGTTGGGTCAAGTCGACAACGCGTACTTCAACATCCCTCTCTACTACATGCCCCAGATGCACTACCAGTCACCTTGGATCAATGACGATATAAAGGTGACGAAGAAGTTGACGTTGACCGTCGGTTTTCGTGGCGATTACCAATCTGGGTTGAGAGAACAGCACGACCGCTTCTCGTGGTTAGACCCCAATGCAACTCAGGTCATCAATGATACGACGGTTAAAGGCGCTATGATCTTTGCCGGGACCGGTGCGGGAAGGTCGGGAAAACGCGTCAACGAGGACACCAAATGGAATTGGGGACCTCGAATTGGCTTTGCCTATACGCTTACCAACAAGAACGTTATGCGCGGCGGCTACGGGATCTACTACGGCATAGTCAACGCGGATCAGTGGATGGGCAAGCCCATCACCGGTTACCAGACAACTCCCACGGCTCCGAACCTTACAGGCGGACGTCAAGCTGCGTTTTGGTGGGATGCGGCAACTTCTTGCCCCACTGAGGTTACGAGTCAGGGTATAGGTTGCGGCTTCCCGGCAGCCGACATTATTCTGCCGCCAAACCTTACTCCGGGAGTGGCCAATGGCACCTCTGTGACCACCATACAGCCCGATCAAAACACCCTGCCTCGCTACCAGAACTGGTCGCTGTCGTATCAACGTCAGCTCACCGACAACATGATGATTGATATCGACTACGTGGGCAATCACGGAACACGACTGATCGCGCCCGCCGCGTGGGTGGGTACACTCGCCAATAAGCTCGACCCAAGCGTCGTGACGACGTACGGAGCCACGCTGCTGACTGCCCCCGCCGATTCTGATCAAGCCCGGGCGGCCGGCATTCAGCTTCCTTGGCCGGGATTCACCGGTGATGTGGCTCAAGCGCTGCGTCCTTGGCCGCAGTATCAGGACATTGGTTATCGAAGTGTCCCGGTCGGGCAGAGTATCTACCATGCTTTGCAGGTCCTCTTCGAAAAGAGAATGGCCAAGGAAGGTCTGCAATTCCGCGCCGCCTATACCTTTGCCAAGCTCATCAACGACGGCGCTGAAGCGGGCCACGGCGGACAAACTGGAGGCCAGTTCGGGGGCAACTCTGTACAGAACCCGATGTGTGTCCACCAGTGTGAACGTGCGGTCAGTGTGGACGACGTTCCGCATTACCTTGGCCTGAGTTGGATTTATGAATTCCCGTTCAGACCCGGCAAGCACTTCGGAGGCGGCACGAGCGGTGTGGTCGGCAGAGTGATCGGCGGCTGGAAGGTCTCTGCGACTCAAGTATACATGTCAGGTCGGCCTCTCCAAATCGCGATGGCTAACGACCTTGGTGGCCTGATCTTCAACAACGGCAAACGGCCGAACGCCGTGGGCGCGGGGGTCAATACGGGCTTCAAGGACCCAGCCACGGACCGATACCTGCTGTCGAGTGGTTGGACGGATCCCGGACCGCTCAATTTTGGAGATGCTCCCCGATCCGACGCCCATAATCGCGGCCCGGCGTACTTCAATGAAGACGTTAACTTTATGAAGGACACGCGTATCAACGAAAGGAGCTACGTCAGGTTCGAATTCCAGGCAGGAAACCTGTTCAACCGCGTTGATTTCTGCCTGCCCAATCAGAACTGGAGCTCTGGGGCGTTCGGTTCAGTCGGCTCCCAGTGCAACATACCCAGGCAAGTGCAATTCGGCCTGACCCTTAACTTCTGAAGCTGAGATCGCAATTCCCTTGATTGACGGCTCCGGGTAGCAATACTCGGAGCCGTTTTTTTTTGGAGTCCAGCACAGGCCCGCTTGAGATGCCCGTCCTGGGCTCATCTACCCATAGAAACGCAATGGATTTGTTGAGTCTTGAAGGCCGGATGGTGCTCAGGTTTGCTTGCGGGGTCTAAACCTCTCGGTCTTGACGATGCCCCGCCCTTCCTGGATATAGACCAATTGGTCGGCCTCGATGTTGGAAAGGGACTCTTCGGCGCCGGAGGGCCAGCGGACGGCGATCAGATCAACCTTGCTAGCCTGGCCAAGGCCAAAATGGAGCCGAAAGTCATTTTGGGAGATGTAACTTGCCCCGCTCATAACCTCCTCGATCTGTGAATGGGTACCTGTGACAACTCGGACGCGGGCGCCGATTGCACTGCGATTCGATTTCGTGCCGATGCACTTGACCTTGATCCAGCGATTTCCGGTTTGGCAGTCGTTGCGAAGCAGCGATGGCGACTCGTTCATATTGATCACCAGGATGTCCACGTCGCCATCGTTATCGAAATCGCCGAAGGCGCATCCGCGGCTCGCGTGGGGCTGTGTAATACCCGGGCCGGCTTTTGTCGATACATCTTCAAATCGTCCGTGACCTTTGTTCCTGTAAAGGATCCTCCTGTCTTCGAAGTTCACGGTCAATCTGCGGCCCGCGATTTCAGGGTAAACGTGCCCGGTGCAAATAAAGACATCCCGCCACCCGTCGTTGTCAAAATCGCAGAGCCCCACGCCCCAGCCTACGGATTTCATTCTCGACCCAAGGCCAACTTGGTAGACGGCATCATAGAAAGTCCCGTCGCCATTGTTGTGATATACGCTGACGGTCTCGTCCGAGAAATTGGGCTTGATGATGTCCAGCCAGCCGTCGCCATCATAATCGCCCACAGCGACTCCCATGCCACCCTGGGTGACTCCGTCTTCGCTCAGCGCACAGCCAGCAGGTATCCCGATCTCGGTGAATGTCCCATTATGGTTGTTGTGATAAAGCAGACTTGGCGCCTCATCGCAAGACACATAAATATCTGGCCAGCCATCGTTGTCGAAATCCGCAGCCACCGCCGACATCCCATAAGACCCGACCGGGATCCAGTTCGCGCTGACAGATGTCGGTTCCAGTGGCCCACGCGGAGTCGTAACGCCTGCCGCTTCTGAGACATCCTCGAATGTCCCGTCCCCGCGGTTATGATAAAGGATATTGGTCCCCCCACCCAAACCCTGCGGTCCGCAGGCCACAGGGATACCGTAAAACCTGCAGAGTTCGCTCGAACCTGGGGCGGGAGCCAGGCGGGGGTCGAAGTTCACATAGTCAGCTACAAAGAGATCCAAGTATCCATCGCGATCGTAATCGACGAAGCAACACCCAATGTGCCAGCGGGACCGGGGCCCCTTGTCCAGCAGCCCAGCCTTCTCGGTCACGTCGGTGAACGTACCGTCGCCATTATTATGGTAAAGAACGTTCTGCCCCCAGTAGGTTATGAAAAGATCGTCAAACCCATCATTGTCGTAGTCCCCCACACAGCAGCCCTGCCCCCATCCCGAACGAACCAATCCGGCCTTTGCGGTCACATCGGTGAACGTTCCATCGCGATTGTTGTGGAACAGGTAGTTGGAAGGTGGGGAACCAGGGGGCAGCCCCTCAAACCGTGTGCCATTCACCATGAAGATGTCAACCCACCCATCGTTGTCGTAATCGAAGAAGGCCGCGCCACAACCCATCTCGTCCATCAGGTAGCGCTTGTTTCGAACACCTCCATAGATGTTCACGGCCTTTCCAAGGCCCGCCTGCGCGGCAACATCGAGGAAAGAGAACCCCAAAGGGCTGGCCACACTCCTGGCAGTGGTCTGGGGCGCAGCTAGCAGCGTGCCGGCCGCGGCCTGCTGCTCGCGGTAGGGAAGCAGCCGGAGAAGGTGCTCCGCTGGAATCGCGGCGCCGCAGCCGGCGAGGAAACGAAGGAATTCCCGGCGTGACCCATGCTTTTTCTGTCGCATCGTTATCTTGAAGGTTCCTCGTCAGGATTCAGGGGCCCGGGATGACCACCCATGACCCGGTCTGCGATGCCGCCGAGTTTCTGCGGAAGGTCGATCTGCTCCTCCTTGTGGATTTGTTCGAACTTAGCCATAGCTGCCTGACTCTCCTGGATTTTGCCGAGCTTGCGGAGAGCGATGCCCAGAACGTAGTAGGCGTCCGAAGTCCAGGGATTCAAATCAACGGCCTTTTGGGCTGCTTCCGCGCATTTCTGCCAGTCGCCGAGGACGCGGTAAGCCCTGGCGAGCTGGACGTGGGCGGGGGCGGAACGGGGATTGAATCCGATGGCCTTACGGGCATATGCAATGGCCAGATCCGGTTGCACCTGCCGGTTGTAGAATGCGCTCACATTGACATAGGGCCATTCGGAACGCAATTGCTCCTCCTCATTGAGGTTCATCGCGGTGGTATAGCATTTGAGCGCCCGCGCGTTGTTGCCCAGTACTTCCATAGTCAGGCCGAGATTGTCCCAGGCCTTCATAT
>JAIQEZ010000064.1 GCA_020073545.1 Terriglobia bacterium
GGGCCATTACCTCGTCCACGGCTTCTTCAAAGACCTGGACGGATTCGCGTAGCGCGTCCTCGGTGATGATCAACGGCGGGGCGATCTTGATGCATTCCCCGCTCATGCCGACGGGCGCAAACATCAGCAGGCCTTTCTGAAAGCAGGCGACATTGATACGCAAAGCCATGTCAGGGTCAGGAGTCTTCGTCCCGGGCTTCACGACCTGAATCCCTGCGACCAAGCCCTTACCCTGCGCGCAGCCCAGAATCATCGGATACTTCTGCTGAATGCGATGCACCTCGGGGACGAGGATTTCACCCAGGCACGCGGCGCGCTCGACAAGACGATCCTTCTGAATGATCTCCAGGTTGGCAATGGCGGCGGCTACCGGCAGGGGAGACCCGGAATGCGTCGAGGTCATGGAGCCAGGGGCATAGAGACCCATGATGTCTTCGCGGCCAATCACCGCGGAAATGGGTAGCGACGAGGAGATGCCCTTGCCGCAGGCGATCAGGTCGGGGCGGACGCCATAATGCTCGTACCCAAACATCTTGCCGGTGCGGCCGAAACCCGCCTGCACTTCGTCGTAGCACATCACGATGTCGTGCTCGCGGCAGAAGGCTTCGAGTTTCTGCGCGTAGTCCACCGGCAGGAAGTCCGGACCGCCTCCTTGATAGGTCTCCGTCATGACCCCCGCGATGTCGCGCGGGGCGACGCCTTTTTCTTTTAGTGTCTTCAGGAGAAGATCGAACGACGTGTCCTCGTTCTTGTAGCCGTCCGGAAACGGCACCTGCACGAAGGTGGGGTCGAGATCCACCATCCACCGCTTCTGCCGGTCAGAACCCCCGGCGAGCTGGGCACCCATCGTGCGCCCGTGGAAGGCATAGTGAAAAGTCACGAAGTATTTTTTGTTTGGGCCGTGCTTTTCCAGCCCATAGGTCTTCGACAACTTGATGCAGCTCTCGGTCGCCTCGCTGCCCGTGCTCATCAGGAAAACGCGGTAGTTCCAGGGGTCCGGGGAAAGGTCGCGAAGCATCCGCGCCAGGCGCGCGCGTCGCTCGTGCACGAAGACATAAGAGGCGAGCAGGCCATGGTCGATCACTTCCCGGAGCGCGTCGCGAATCTCTCGGCGTCCGTGTCCGGCGTTGGTAATGAGCACTCCAGACGACCAGTCAATCCAGCGGTTGCCCCAGGTGTCGCTGACCGTGAAGTTCTCAGCCTTGTCCCAGACAATCGGCGGCTGGCCCATCATGGAGCGCGGCTCCGATTGCAGCAGTGCGGTGAAGATCGGCAACGACTCCGGCACCGGCAGTTTGGTCTTGATGCTCCGATACTTGGTCTCCACTTTGGGGACTGCGACGGCTGTGAGATCGTAGACAGCCATATTCTCCTCTTTCCCTATGTGCGTTTGATTTCGACATGCGGCCGGTCGCCGTAGACAATGCGGACCGGCACGGCGTCGTGCAGGATCGACGCGCGCGCCGCCTCCACCACCAAGTCGTTGATGTAGCTGTTGGCGGGGGTAGCGATCAGACCTTTGGCGTCTACTTCCTGCATGATTTGCCGGCGACGCTCCAGCGCTGCCTCCGGCGCCAGCTCCGCCGTCTTGGTCTCCATCCTGTGAATGGTCTGAGTAATCCCGGCGACGGAGTCGTAGCTGTAACCGACGGGCTTATAGCCCGGCCGTTCCCAAGGCACAAGCCGGTAGAAGTCGGGACTGACGTAGTTATATTTCGAACCTCCTGGACCGATGCCTTCGAGGTAGGAATAAGCCGCGCCGCGATAGTGGTCGTCGTGGAAAATCAGCCCGGTCTGACCCTTTCCCTCACAATACATAGTCAGACCCTGATCGTTGCTCCCCGCGGCGGCGTCGGGATAGCCCAAACCGTTCGTCACAGAAAGCAGGGCGCCGTTTTCCCAGGTGACGCGGCCGTGTGACCAAAGGTAGGCCTCGTTCCCGTTGGGAAACCTTCCTTTGACCCCGTACACTGACACTTCGATTGGCTTCAATCCGGTGATGAAGTAAACCAGGTCCACATAGTGACACCCGATGTAGGTAAAGGGGTCGGTCCGCTCGCATGTGAACCAGTTCTGGAAATTCGAGAAACGGTAATAGTGCTGGCTGCCCTTCCCTGCCTCCAGCGTGGGGATATGCTTTCTTCGATTGCCGGGCAACCCGGCGTGGGCCGCCAAGCGGTGTTTGTCTGCGCCCAGCGGTGGCGACGGCGAGGAGAGGCGAGCTTACGCCGCTGCCCGCGTCCTGGACGCCCCGCGAAACTGCCCCGCGCACAATAATGACAAGAGGCGCTGGCTGGCGGATTTCTACCAGACCGCCCAGGCCGGTGTCGTACTGCCCGTCCCTGAGGACTCCGAGGTCATCCGCATGTTCCGGTTCGTGCTCCGAGTGTATCTCCACCTCTGCTGCCTACGAGCGGAGTTAGAAAAACAAGTGGTGACGCGCCTGTCGGATCACTCCGATTTCCGGCGCTTGCAGCCGATCCCCGGCATTGTCCCCATCTTGGCCGGAGCTGGCGACTGCGCCAAAAGAGTGCTTCCAGGAGTGCGTTTCGCAGGTGAGAAGGTTGGTCGCAAGATCGGCGTTCCGTGTTTCCCTGGCCTCATACTGCGGAGCGAGAAATCGCCCCGCCGTAGTGGCATAGAGTACCCGGCATCCCCTACCTTCCCGGTTGCTTGCCCTTGCTGGTTTCTTCTCAGCCCCCTTCACTACGGTTCACCGCTGACCTGAAACATGCCTTTGGTCGCGCCTACTTCAACTCCATGGCCCGTGAGGACTCGGCACCGTATTGGGCTGGGCGACTTCCGTGGACTGCCAGGCGACCATCTGCCAGTGACTTCCGCGCTTTACGTAAACGTCCACAAAGCTGAGCTTGAAGCTCTTCGGTCCACTTCCGGATTTGACTCTCACCGTTGCCCGGCCTGTGACCACGGCCGTCTTTCCGTAAACGCGCACCATCACGTCTTCAGTCTTGACGTCATAGTATCTTAGATCTCCGGAGCGGATGCCAGCCATGAACTCGACCTTCGTCTGGCACCAACCCTCCGAGTGGACGTAGGTCAAGTCGTCTCCAAGGAGCAAGTCCAGCGTTCGTGTGTCAGCTTCCATCATGGCACGGAAACGGCGTGCCTCCAGCGCATGGATTTCACTTTCGACCTTGGCTGGCGCCGATATTTGCGAAGTGACCCGGGTCGGTGGGAGCATCAACCCCACAAAGCCTACAAAGCAGGTCATGAATGCGCGCTTCATCTTCACCTCCTAGAGAAATGCCTTCGCGATGATTGACAAAGCAAAAGCGCAATGCTGAAAGTGCGCACGATGTCTGCCAACGCTGCTGGGTGCACAAGATGCGGAATATCCCCCCGTGCGTCGGCGCGACCACGATCAGGTAAAGCAGGATGCGCAGAACAGCTATCAGACCGCGAGCTTGGCCGAGGCTCAGCGAGCCTTCCAGCGTTTCCGCCTGACAAAAGGTCTATCCGGGCGTGATGCGCCGCTTGGGGAAAGACCTGCCGGAGTTGCTGGCTTTCTTCCGCTTCCCTCGGCACCCCTGCAGAAAACTGCGCACCATCAATGTTATCGAACGCTGCTTTGTGCAGGTCCGTCGCCGCACTCGGCACATGGTCTGCCTTGTCAATGTCGAGAGCGTCGACTGCATCATCTATACCATTTTCAACGGCCTGAACGAGCAGTGGCGCAACCGCACCCTCCGCATCTTCGCACTAGCGGCCTGACGTCATCGCCAGACGCGGTGCGAAGAAAGAAACGCTGAGTTGTGGTTCAATACTGACTGTCCTTGTCGGAATGCTGCCAAAAGAAATGCCGGGCTCCCACCAAACCCAGTGCTCATACCTCTCCTAGAGCATCCATCCTTCATTGGCCAGCAATTTGCGAGGGAGCGTGAATAATCCAAGTCAGAGGTCACCTTAAGAATCCATCCTATGCAACTTCGATAGTTACGACCGTCTGTCCGGCGAGCACACCGGGGGTTAGCACGACGTGGTCGGTGTGGAGCTCTCCCAGGGAAGCCGACTTCAGCGGCTGGCGTTCCGGCGAGTGAATGTGAACCACAAGGGTAGCGTCGTGGAATTTTGCCAGTTGCACCTGGATGCGCCAACGCGGAGCAGCTGTGGCTGTCGCAAGAGAATCCGTTGTCCAGCTAATCGGACCAAAGCGGGTCGGACACATCTCAACCCGAATCCTCTCGCCGGACTTGAACCAGTGCTGCGGCGCCGCCTTCTGCAGGTGCACCACATTGCGGTCATGTTCCTCGTAGCAAAGTAACCACCGCAGCCCTATCGAGGGCTGAACCGTGCTGTCAACTTTCGCCGACCAACCGCCAGGATTTCCTTCACCGGCATAACTGCCCGGGACCATAGCATCTTCCGGAGTGTAGCGATTCCCTGAATCCGCCGCGTAGCACTGATTGCCGTAGAGCGTCAGGAGAAAAGGCCGATAGTCATCCTGCCGGATCAGATGCGCGAGCGTCCCGTGTTCCATGAAGTTCGAGGTGAGAGGATAGTCAAGATTGGTGTTCATTCCCATCATCTGGAGCCCAGCCAGCAGGCGGTGGCGAAAGTGCCCGGCGTCAAGTTCCCGATCACCCCAATCGCTCGTCCACCAATCCATCATGTACCGATGGCTCTCATAGCTCCCCAGTTCTGCCGGTTTGCGCTCAGTATCAAAAGCAAAGATCGGGGTAATCTCGGCACGTTTCATTTCAGGATTGCGGGCGGCCAGCGTCCTCTGCAGCGACCGCTCAATATCAGTACGCACCTCAGCCGCGACACGAGCCACGTTGGCGGCCTCGCGCCGTAAGTCCGAATCTCCCTGCTCGGTGCCGGCGCGCTCCAAACATCGCGCATGCTCCTTCAGACCTCGCCAAGTCCAGGAAGCATTTTGGTAGTAATAAACATGGGACTCGGGGAAGTCGTCCTTGGGGTCTCCGTTGTCGGCCTCAGGCGAACCCCAAATAAGCCCGTGTCTCGGGTCATCAGGCGGAAAATTTGCTTTTGTATAGCGGTATCGTGCCAGTACAAAAGCAATCATCCGTCGCAGAACTGGTAACCGCTTGCGCAAGGCCTCCACATCGTGCGTGTAATCATAGGCGCGGGCAGAGACTTCCAGAAACACGCCGGCGTCTAATGGCGCGTCCACCTGATCATGCGTGTTGTAGAGGAAATTGCCGTCCGGAGTAATGCAGTGGTCAAGGTAGTACTGAAAGTAAGGCTCCACCTCTTCGGCTAGATCCCAGAGTTGATGCGCCCAGACGAACTTATAGTGCGCCACAGGAAACAACGCATGGCCGCGCACGCTGAATTCGGTGTATTCGCCTTCGCCGATTTGTTCACCGGGTTCCAGGCCGTGATAGGCGCACCTGGAGAGGGCAACGCTGGCGCGTGCCGCGTCCAGCAGCCATTCATCAGGAATTTCCACCCGCATGTGATCCTCGAAGAGGTGGTGCCAGTGACCCCAAATACCCGCGAGGGCAGTGAAGAAGTCTCTCGCGGAGCCATTCCAGTATTGGTCCGCAAAATTCCCAGTGGGCTCCGCAGCGGCATTACGAGCCCGAGGTACTAGCCTCTCCGAATGTTTCGCGGGAAGCACGGCTCGAATGCGCGCCAGTGGACGCACCTCCGCACCCCGGGGCAGGATCACCATGACCTCGTACCCAACCTTGTTCTTCGGATTCCATACACCGATATGCGCGGCCGGCAAGTAGCCCCCCAAGAGGGTACGCTTGCTGTAACCCGAGACGTACTCGTAGAGGTCCGGGTACCGCCCGTAAGTGCCGTAGAGTGAAGGCAAGAAACGGCGGGGGTCGAAGGCGCGTCCCCTGACATCGGGAGCCCAAGCCGCCTCTGGAATCGGCATCAGCTGCCGGGATTTTCCGTCCGCCTCCAGGCTTAGGGACTTTTCGGGTCCCGCCTCCTCGTTGCCAACGACCGTCCAGCCGGTGAACTCCGGCCCCAGAGCGGCCACGTTTTCGTAGCAGGGGTCCTCCGCGGAGTTCAGGATGTACTCGCCCCACACGTCCGGACCCGGAACGTACGGCGAAGGCCGGTCAAAACGGATTCCATGCGGGGTGTTAGTGGGGCGTGGCCGAATATTAGAAAGCTCGCCGATTCGCTCCGGGATACTGGCAATTTCTCCGCGCTCTGTTAGGTAGACGATGGCCCCTTGATGGGTCACGCGCTTCTCGAATACCGCGGTGGCTTCGCCGTTCAACTCCGGGAGGATCGTCAACAACTGCCAACCGCCGACCGATTCACCTACCTCTAGGACCCTCTCCTCGCTATCCAGTCGAGCTTTGACGAAATTTGGCCCCATCGCTAAAAGGCGAGGAGAGTTCTTAAGAGCCTCGCGCTCGCCAGGAAGAAAAAGGCTGTACTCATTGGGAATTCGGCCCGGCTGATAGCGCCCGCGCTCGGCCACAGACGGAGGTTTCGCCGCTTGCGACGGGTCGGCTGCCGATTCAGCTGCCCCAGCCCAGACGCCAGGTAAAGTAGCACTCAGAAACTGCAGGAAGGATCGTCTTTTCATGTTCCGATAGCCTCTCTTTCGCAACCTTCTATCGCGTGCGACCGCAGCGTACACTACCACCTCGCGCCGGCGAACGTGGAACTAATTCCAAAGCATCTTGAAATCGCCTTTTACCATTATCTGGCAACACTGTCAAGAAGTTTTTCATTTTTTTGTTGACATTCCACACAGCCAGTGCCATGCTCCCGCGAGCGAATACCCTTCGCCGCACATGTCGCGGAGAGCGTGTGCACGATGAAAGGAGCACATATGAAAAAGGTTGCATTGGCTCTGCTATGCCTCTTCCTTTTCGGGGGGGGGCAGTCAGCTTACGGGCAGTTTAGCAGCAACATTGTGGGCATAGTGATAGATCCTACTGGAGCGCCCATTCCCGCCGCTGCGGTTGAAATCACCGGCCTCGGAACCGGAGTGTCTAGCACGGTCTCATGTGACAGCGCTGGCAACTACACCTTTAACAGCTTAGCTCCGGGTCAGTACCGAGTCACAGCGCGAGCGACGGGTTTTGAGCCTTCCAGCGTGACCATCACGGTGCAAACCGCGCAGACGTTCAACTTGCCCATCAAGCTCGTACTGGCTGCGCAGAAACAGAGCATCGAAGTCACAAGTAGGCCCCCGATTTTGGACACAGCCGACAGTCGGGTCCAACAAACGATCAGCACGCAGGAGCTATTGACCTTACCCCTCGGGGGACGAAACATGTTCAGTCTCATCTCCCTCGCACCAGGCGCATCGGGTTTGGGCTTGATTACGGGAATTGCCGCCGCCTCAACTGTAACAGCTATTCCCGACAATTTTCCAGGAGAGGTTGGGTCCACCGTAAGTGCGAACGGTCGCAGTTTCGCCGGCAATATGTATGTCGTGGACGGATTAGATATCACGAGCTCGGTCATGCCGGGCGTCATAAATCTATCGCCGAATCCTGATTCGATTCACGAAATCTCCATCCAGACGAACACCTTCAAAGTGGAATATGGCCGGGCCGGCTCGATCGTCACGGAAATCACCACCAAATCGGGAACCAATCAATTCCACGGCAGTCTCGGCGATTACTACACCTCGCAGCGGCTGTGGGCTCGCTCGGAATTCACGACCAAATACCTGCCCTTTACCAGGAACGACTATACGGCGACCATTGGAGGGCCGATCGTCAAGGGTCACACCTTCTTCTTCGGCTCGGCTGAGGCACTTCATTCGAACACCGCTTCGGGTGGTGCGACCACCTTTGAGGCGCCACAGTTTGTCCAATGGGCATCACAGAACTTTCCGAACAGCCTCGGGACGAAGCTACTGACCCAGTATGCGGTCACGAACGCATCCATTACGGGGGTTGCCGAGACGGCACAGGATGTCTTCCCTTCCAGTTGCGGCACACCCGCGACCGCGAACATTCCGTGCGATCTGCCCATGGTGGTCAGTGGTAACTATACTTTCAGCCCTTTTCGCAACGGAACGCAATGGAATGCTCGTCTCGACCAATATTGGTCTAAAGACCGGGTGTATGGAAACTACTATCAGACAATCTTCAACGACCACATTAGTTCAGTACGCTCTGGGATGGACACGGGCGACCACATGATCACCAAGTCATTCCAGCTCAACGAAACACATACGTTTTCGTCTACCCTGCTCAACGAAGCCAGCGCCGGCTACCTTCGGATGCAGGGCCTTGAGAACAATGGCGGGGCGTTCCACGTTCCGGTGGTAAATGTGGATGGGCAGGACACGGGCCTTGGAGTCGCGGCTGTGATTAACTATATTCAGCACAACTTTCACTGGCGGGATAATTTGACCTTGATTAGGGGGACGCATAGCCTGAAGTTTGGGTTTGAAGGTTTCGAGGGAGATGAAGAATCATTCTTCGCGCCACTGTACAATCAGCCCTCCTTCGAGTTTACGAACTTGGTCAACCTGGTACAAGATAATCCCTATAGTGAGACTGGCTTCGCTTATAACGCGCTGACAGGCCAGCCCGGCGTCGAGAATTTTGGGCGGGCCTCGGTCCGGTGGGCAGGTTTTGTCCAGGATGAATGGAAAGCTAGGCCCAACCTCACCGTGACTGCCGGTTTTCGCGTAGACGATTACGGCAAGGCCCACGCTTCCAAACGGATCGGCACCATTTTTAGCAACTTATTCCTAGGTGAGGGCAGCACGTTTGCCCAGCAGGTTGCGAATGGTTCGCTTCGCCAAGTCCCTAATCCATTGAATCATGTCCTGGTCGGTTTTAGTCCTCGTCTCGGAGTTGCTTGGGACCCGACACGAAAAGGCACGTGGAAGATCCGGGCTGGCATCGGCGTTTACCATGACTGGATAACTACTGCACAACAAACGGATCGGTTGAGGCCTAACCCACCCCTCTTCATGATTCCCACATTCCTCACTGGCACAACCATTCCACCCATCTTCTCGATTGGCACAAGTGACGTTTATCCTTTCGGATTTAGTGTTCCCACTCTTTCTCCCAGCCCGCTGGACGCGCGAGGCGGGGTGGTCGGGAGGCAATTAAATATTGGTTCCATCGACCCCAATATCAGCACACCGGCCACCTACAATTACATCATCGGCGTCGAGCGGCGACTGAGGGCAAATTTCGTTGCGAGTGCCACCTTTAGCGGGTCCCGTTCAACGGGCTTGCTGGTTGGCAGCCAGCAGACCCAGAGTCCGAGCACGGACGTCAACCGCTTTGCAGGCGACAAGATAGTGAATCAGGGGAAACTAACGCGGCTGAATCCCAGTTTTGGCGTCATTAATTACACTTGGAATGGGAACACTTCGACCTACAGGGCTCTCATCTTGAGCCTTGTCGGACGATTTGGAGGGCGCGGGTCACTGCAGGTCTCGTATGCTCGCTCGAGCACGTATGATTACGGGGAGACCTACCCGGATGTGGCCAACATCGCCCAATACTGGGGACCGTCGAACTTCAGCGTGCCGAACCGGTTTTCCTTGACGGAATCTTACCAGTTGCCAACCTTGGGTCAGGCCAACGTTCTTGCTCGGCGCATTCTAGGCGGGTGGCAAATAGCTGGAACCGCCATTTTGCAGAGCGGAATGCCATTCACCATCTACACTAACGCTCCCTTCCAGCCGATCTTTGATGCTGGCGGAAACGTCATTGGCATGAACCCCGGGAGCGGTGACTATAACGCCGACGGCAACAACTATGACTTTCCCAACGTCCCATCCTCCGCCTATGACCATGGGACCCGTCGCCAGGACTATTTGAACGGCCTGTTTCCTGCTTCGGCCTTCTCCGCCCCGCCGATGGGGACCGAAGGAAATGGGAAACGCGGTGGCCTCCGTGGCCCTGGTTTCGCAAATTGGGACGCCGGTCTTATCAAGGACAACCGGATCACCGAGAGGGTAGGCTTGCAGGTCCGTTTCGAATTCTTCAATTTTCTCAATCATCCCAACTTGAATGGAGTAGGTAGCAACCTCGCAAGCGGCAGCTTCGGCCGTACAACTTCTGTATTCAACCCGCGATACGTGCAGATTGGTGCCAAGCTGGAGTTCTAGCCTTAGAAGGAATCGCTCTGTCGGTCTCCTCTCCGATGACCCTGTTCATCCAGATGATGGGCGGAGGAGGCGACCGACGGAGCTCTTTTGCGCGCTTGTTCGGAAGTTTGTTGGTGTCCGTCCGCGCCTTGGCCTGCCTCTTAATTGAAACTCGTCGCCGAGGTTGCGCGGGAAAGTCACCTGCCAGGTGTTTCAGGATGCAAAGCCAGCCATGGCCGCCTGTACCCTTCGTCGACGAAGGGGGACCTTCAACTGGATCAACAAACTGACCATAGCACTCATCAGGGTCTTGGCCGGTCACACCGCACGCCCATCCGACACGGTGCGCGTGTAACGGTGGGAACTTACATACAGAGACATGGACTGGTCACCATCACTCGATCGAAAAAGTGTTACCCGTTTTCCTCGGACAAATCGCTCGAAAAAAACTGCCCTCACGACAATGTTCTAAGCTATTATTCGACTTAACCTGAATCCTGCGCCATGAGCATCAAAAGCATTCCAAAAACCCTTGCCGGGAGCCTCCAAGATGGCTGTTTTGCCTTTTGTTGTGAACCCTCATTAAAAATGTGGTTTGGCAACAATGGGCCGTGGACCCCGAAATCTTCGCGTTGCTGCCGATGGAGTCGGTCTGACTCAGTTCGGCGGAGTTGCTTTGATCGAGCAATTCTTCCAGCGCATCCACCTGCAGGGCGCACTGTGGCGGTATGTCCGATTCGCTCAGCGAAACAATCGTTACAGTATCAGCGAATGTCTGAAGGCTCTACTCTATCCGCTGGTTCTGGGCCTGGGGCGAATCGAAACCACCGAGCCGCTCCCCTACAACGGGGTATTTCACTATCTGGCCGGGTTGCCGGGGTATCCCGAAGCCAGCAGCTTGCGCCGCTTCCTCGGACGGTTGGCCCGTTCGGGACGCCATGCCTTGCTGGAGTTGGACGACCGTTGGCGAGCAGCCATGCTTGGACAACCCGCCCGAGTGATCTTCGATTTGGACAGCACGGTGCTGACGGTCTATGGCCGTCAGGAACGAGCCAAGGTGGGCTGCAACCCGAAGAAGCGCGGGCACCCCGCTTATCTTCCGCTGTTGTGCTTCGAGGGGAACACGCAGGATTGTTGGGAGGGCAGCTACCATCCCGGCGACACCCACGTCTCGACGATTACGATTCCTTTGCTGGAGCGCGCCTTCGCCAAATTGCCAGAAGCGATCCGCGAAGTAAGAGTTCGCACCGATGGAGCGTTCTTCGATCACAAAATCATCGAATTCATCGAGGAAAAGAGGGCTTTCTACGCGATCGTCGCCCAGCTTACCCGTCCACTGAAGAGTCGTTTGCCGGGACTCCGCTACCGACGCATCTCGTCGGGGGTTTGGGCGGCGGCGTTTCGATACTGCCCGCACGGGTGGCTCGGGCCTCGACGCTTCGTGGTGATCCGTCGGCCGGTGCCGGAAGAGCCTTCGGCGCAGTTGCACCTGTTTCAGACGGGCGGCTACAGCGATCAGGTTTTGGTGACCGACCTGACGCTGACACCGCTGCACCTGTGGCGCTTCTACAACCAGCACGCTCGGGCGGAGCTGATCATTCGGGAGTTGAAAGACGCCTATGCGTTGGGAAAGATTCCCACCCGAGACTTCGCGGCCAACGAAGCGTTCTTCCAGATCGTCTTGCTGGCCTACAACTTATTGAACTGGATCAAACGTCTCTGCGCTCCACCTCATTTGCGGCGGGCCACCCTGCAGCGTCTCCGCCAGCGCTTGTTCCTGGTCCCGGCCCAATTGGTACGGCCCGACGGCGTTCCAACCCTTCGGCTTGCGCCGAGTTATGTCTGGGCTTCCGACTTCGTGGAAACACCTCGGCGCATTCGGCGACTGCGGCCACCGTTCTGAATCCCCTGGGGGAGCAAATCTCTGGCACAGTCCCCGAGTTGATCGGAATCCAGACATCATCGTTTTTCACGCAGGATTCGGTTAATAGTCGTAAGTGACACAATGGGAATACGAAGCCTTCACCTTGCCCCCATTTTCATGCGGGGACATCACGATAGATGGAATGGATATGTTTGATGGGAATTCTCAATGCCACGGATGAAGACGGTCAACATTCATGACGTTGCCCGCATTGCAGGCGTTGGTGTGGGAACGGTTTCCAGGGTGCTCAATGGCGGGGCGCATGTTAAGCGGTCGACTTTTGTGCGTGTCTCGGCGGTGATCCAACGCCTGAAGTTTCGACCTAATGCTCAAGCACGCCGAATTCAGCGACGACGCTCTGAGATGGTTTGCTTCATTCTGAGCAACCGTCCTTTTCTCCACCCTGTGCATGCTGCCATTTTGCAGGGTGCCGAAGCATGTGCCAGAGCGCGAAACTATCACGTGGTGTTTGTTGTGGTCCATCACAGCGAAAGCGTGCCTCCAAACCAGATTCCACTTCCCCCGGTCTTAGAGGAGAGAGGTTGGACAGACGGGGTCATTCTAACTGGGGCCGTCTATCCCAATCTGGTGCGGCGCATCGAGATGCTCGGCATCCCCTTTGTCGCTTTTGGGAACAACGTGTTTGGTCTGAAGGGCAGGCGTCGCTTCGATCAGGTTTGCTATGACGGTGCAAAAGGAGAGTTCGAGGCCACTGAATACCTTATCGGTCAGGGCCACCGATCCATCGCCTTTGTTGGCGATATATCTTACCCGTGGTTTCGCGAGCAGTGTCAGGGCTACGTTGGGGCCATGCGGGCGAACAAATTGCGTCCCATACTGTTGACCTCGCAGCAGAACCGGAACTCGGTGGGGTATGGTGAAGCTGCTGCGACGAGCTTTCTGAAAAAGAAATCCTTGCCCACCGCCATCTTGGCTGGGAACGATGAGATTGCATACGGGTTGTGGCGTTCGTTTCGGCGTAGAGGCGTCCGCGTGCCACAGGATGTCAGCCTGATTGGTCTTGATGACCTAGAAATAGGCCTAATGATGGAACCTCCTCTGACGACTATTCGCGTCCTCAAAGAAGAAATCGGCAGAGCTTGCATGGTACTGCTCCACGAAAGATTGCATCATCGGCATCTGGGTTGGGCCCAGCGTATTGTGCAGACAAAGCTGGTCATGCGAGGGACCGTTTGGCCGCGCTGAAACTGGCGCATGCACAACAGATTGACCGCGCGCATCCAGCGATACACGTGCTTGTGATTCACGGCCCAGCTTCGGCGTTTAAGCTCCGCCGTCATGCGCGGTCAGCCATAGCTGGGAAACTCCAGGGCGATTCGCTGCCGGGCATCGGACAACTCCATGTCCCGGTCCGGCCGGCAGGCCAGACGGAAAGCGATAACACCACGCCCGGCTTACACCCGCCAGAGCGCACATCCGTTCTACCGGCAAGGCTACGCTCGCGTCCCTTCGGGTTTGGATCTGCCAGTAGACCGCGGGTTCCAGTCAGGGGCTGAGCTTCCGCTGCTCGTCGATGCGCTAGCCTCAGTGGTCACCCAAACCCGGCCAAAGGCGACGACCTCCGGGCCCTAGCTTTCAAGTGGGTTCGCATCCCGTATCGTTGTTTGCAGAACCGCACGCCCTACGACGAAAGCCCTTACCTCAAGGCCATGGCACGGCGCGGCTCGCCTCTGCGGCTGACCTTGCCTGTGCCCCAAAATTAGAAGGTCGACCACGGAAACTGCTTGGCGCGAAACCTCGGATGGTTGGGATAGAGCTCGGGCGCGCCAGCTCATAGCCACGTTTCCCGAGGCCCCCCTATAATCCCGGACGGCCGGATTTCCCGGGTCCGGTTTGAAACCTTGGCATGTCCACCGTGAGCCTTCCCTGCTGCAGCGCGGTTTAAGCGCTGGTTCGCATGCGCCCCTGCCTCAGGGGTTTACTCACGGCCTCGTTCCATCCCCAGCGTCGGCTCATCCCGGCTCTGTGTCCAGGTACCGCCCCGGGTAACGAAACCGCCAAGTGTCCAGAGTCCCTTTGCCCAACCTCGGTGCGACCTCCGTTGGGGAGGCGTGGTCCGCCTCCTCGGAGGGCGTTATCCCTCCGTCATCGCTCGTACGGACTCATGCGCCAAACCCGTCCGGCTCTCCCCTCCTTCGGCGTTTTGCCTCGTGCGAGGAGTCTCCGCAGGTTGCTCCCAGCCCCTGCTGCCAGCGGGTTCTTCCCGACGTTATCTCTGCGAGTCCTTCCTGAGATGCCTGGGCCCCTACCACGACGGTTCGCAGGATGCGTGTACCTGTTCCTTCCCCTGCAACATCGGCCTTCCCCAAAGCAAGGATGGGTCGGCGTACCGTGAGATCCCGCTCATGCGACTTCACAGCGGAGGGATTTTCGAGGTTGCAGCCATTTCGTTATGTTCAGGCCTCTCAGTTTGCTTGCCACCCTGGTCGCTCCCACCACTGCAGTTTCCTGCAGAGCGGTTTGTGACTTTTACGTCCGAGCACGTCATGCTTCGTTGCCTCCGCATGCCCCGGATATGCTAGCCGTCCGAAACAGGCAATTGACGGCACGGGGACTCTCACCCCGCCAGACTCGCAGCCTTGTCGGCTGCTCCCCAGCTTGCCTTCCTTGATCCACTGCTCTGCCGTCCCTCTTTTGTTATAGAACTGCACCATCGCCTGGCTCGGTAGGGTCAAATTGATGACGGAAAGATGGACCTCGCCCGGATAGGCGTATTCGGGCACTCCTTGGGTGGAAAGGCGGCAGTGCGGGTCTGCCAGGTCGATTCTCGCGTCCGCGTTTGCCTGAATCAAGATGGAGAGATGTTTGGTATTCCCTTTGGTAGCCCGGAGCCCATTCCGTCTGTGATCCCCGGCAAGGGTACCAAGGCGCCACTGACCGTAATCTATGTCGCTGAGCCCGGCTTCACCGATGCGCAACTCGCGGCCGTCAAAGTCACCAGGAAACAGTTCGAGGACTGGCGCGATGCCAAGAACGCTGCGTTGCGCAGCTTCTTGAGAGGGAACTCCGCGGCGAGCTACTTGGTCACAGTTAAGCTTCCTAGTTACCTTCACGCGAGTTTTATGGATATTCGGCAACTAGGTACGGTTCCTGCCGCCCACGCAGCAGTCAACCTCCAGGTGGCCATTGATTTCACCCTCTCGTTCTTCGACGCGCACCTAATGAACGATAGGCAGGGTTGGAACCAGCTCCTGGCAAATCCGAAAGACGGAATCACGGTCGAATCTCTCGATGCGCGACGCGCCCGTTAGCTCCCGAGGCGCTGGTGGTTGTCTGTTCTGCTCGGCTTGTCGCTAGCCTTGATCGGAAATGTCTCGGCGCGAAAATGCCGGTGCGAAGGGGTACGTCTGTTGGCCGAGACATTTTCGATAAGGAGACAAGAAGGAAGCCGCTGGTGTTTGCGGCGGACGCGGCGCCCCGGAGGCGTGCGGTTATGGAGAAAGAATGGCGTTTCGGTAGCGGGTTACGGGACGATTAGGCGATCTCGGTCCGGAGCGATCAGTCAATCCTAAGGGTGGATGGCATGGGATGAGGCTTCGTCCAGCGGTGGCAGTGGCCGTGAAGGCGTTGTCTACGATGCAGAGACACACCCACGCGCTGGCGTGCGGGAGGCACGTCCGCAGTCCCGATTTGGGTTGCGGGATCATGAAGAGTCGAACCCTGCACATCGCGAACTGAGTTCCCCGGGCTTGAAACGTTGGACGATGGCCACGACCGAGCCGCAGTGTGGACAGTGCCACAGGGCCGTCTGAGGTGGCGGAAGCGGATCGCTCGACTGGGAGGGAGGGGCGGTGGGCAGCAATTTCCTGCAAAGTGGGAGCGAGTGGGAGCGAGACCGATTTGCCAAGCAGCCGAGGTGGCGAATCCGCACGAATCCCTTGGGGAGGACGTGCAGGAAGAATCGGCGCTGGAACTCGACGGCGGCCAGCGTCATGATCCTTGCCTGGCTGCCGTGGGCATGATCCTTCCATCGGAAGGTGACGCGCTCTCCATCAAACGACAACAACCGGTGATTGGAGATCGCCACCCGATGCGTATACCGGCCCAAGTACCGCAGGACCTGGGTGGGGCCGCCCCAGGCCGGCTTCGCGGAGACAACCCAGTCCTGTTTATACAGAGAGCGGAGAAGGCGACGGAACTGGCGGGGGTCGGCGAGTGCGGAAGCAGGTCCTGCACAGCGCAGCTTATGGCGGCGATAGAGACGCTTGAGCCCCGCCAGGAACTTACCCCGAAAGACACGGCTGAGCACCTTGACCGGCAAAAAGAACGGGTATGGCGGTTTAACCCAGGTGGTGCGATCGAGCGCGAACCCGCCCGCCGGGATGACGCAGTGAAGGTGGGGATGAAGGAGCAGGTTCTGTCCCCAGGTGTGAAGAATGCTGAGGATGCCGATCTCCGCGCCGAGATGCTTGGGATCCGCCGCGATTTCCAGCAGGGTGGCGGCGGTTGCCGTGAACAACAGATTATAGAACAGGCGTGCGCTGCTTAGGGCCAGGACGTTGAGCTCGTGCGGAACGGTGAAGACGACATGAAAGTAGCGGGTCGGCAGCAGTTCCCGTTGGCGTGCGGCGAGCCAGCGTTGGCGCGCCTGGGTCTGACACTTCGGGCAGTGCCGGTTTCGGCAGGAGTTATAGGAGATAGCCTGATGTCCGCACTGTGGACAAGCATCGAGATGACCGCCCAGCGCCGCGGTGCGACAGTTCTGAATGGCGCGGAAGGCTTTGATCTGCTGGAAACCAAAACTCGATCGATACCGGTCAACGAAACGCTGGCCCTGTGCGCGGAGGATGTCGGCCACCTCCACGGCCGGCCTGCTCATGGTCCGTCTTTGCGTCGGAACCGGCGGTGGCTTTCGGTCACACTGAACAGTTTGAGGTTCTCCAGTGGATTCGAAACGGCCTGCAGGTGTTGTTGCGAGAGATGAAGATATTGGGCCGTGGTCTCCAGGTCCCCATGCCCGAGCAGGACCTGGATGGTGCGCAGGTCGGTGCCCGCTTCGAGCAAATGCGTAGCCCAACTGTGGCGAAGCGTGTGGGGTGTGACGCGTTTGCGAAGGCCGGCCCGGCGCGCGGCGTCGCCGCAGGCGATCCAGACGGTTTTGTCCGAGATCGGCTGGTCCAGCCTCCTGCGGCGGTGGCGTGTGGGGAACAGGTAGAGCCTCGGCTTCTGCCAGCGCCAGTACTCGCGCAGGGTTTCCAGCAGGGCTGGACTCAGAGGCAAGTCACGATTTTACCGCCCTTGCCTTCCACCACTCGGATGATCATGCGCTGGCTATCGATGTCACGGACCTTGAGTCGAGCGACTTCGCTGCGCCGCATGCCGGTGCCGTAGAGCGTCATCAGCAGGGCTCTCCGAAACAGGTTGCCGCTGGCGTTGATCAGGCGCGCGACTTCGTCCTTGCTGAGGATCTTGGGGAGTCGATCGCGCTCTCTCGGGTACGGTAGGAAATCACGGAACTCCGGGCGCTTCAGCGTGCGGACATAGAAGAACCGCAGAGCGGCGACGTGGTTCACGACGCTTCCCACCGCCAGTTTTCGCTGCTTGAGCAGGTAGCCTTGGTAAGTGCGCAGCTGTCCGAGACCAAGCTGGTTGGGGGGCTTCCCGAAATATCGGGCGAACTCCTCGACGGCTCGCAGATGGTGTCGGATCGTACCCTGGGAGTAATTACGACGCTGGAGTTCCTCCAACATCATTCGACGTAGTTGGGTCATAGAGACCTCCTTATGACCCAAGACTACTCCTTACATTACCTGGTGGATCTACGGGACCGGCACACGCGAAGCGTCCGCCGCCCAGCGGCTTAGTTCTTGTCGGCGATCCGGAAGTTATTCGGTCGGATCTGTTGAAATCAGGCGTTGGGCGGAAAAGAGGGTTGCAGAAGCAGCTCAGGCTGGGAAGTCGGCTTGCCCCTCAAAACTACCTCATCGTGGGTCGTTTGGGAATCGATTGCGACCAGATCTCTTGCCAACTGACGTCTCCACTGCGGTTGCGGCTGATGAATTAGGATTCCGCCTGCGCGTCAGAGTTAGTCCGAGGTACTTCGGCGGCTGAAGACTCAGTTTCATTTTCGACCGTGTTGAAGAGAGTGGCACCGGGGCCAGCGGAGCCTTTGGCGCCGAATACGGGCTTACCATCCTTGAAGGAGACGGCCGGATCGGCCCTCACCCGAAATCGCTGCATCTCTATAGTCGTTTCTTGCCCGAGATGATGAGGATGGAAACAGTACAGGAATGGTGATCTGTTAATGTTCTGCCCATCAGCCCAAATGGTCCATGCCACCGTTTGCGCAGTGCCGCTGGGCAGATAGTCGAGTGGGTCGAAACGGGATTTTATCTCGCCTAAGTTAGCCAGAATAAGGCTTTTTCTCCTGACGTATGCCGCTTGCCTAGATCTCTCCGCCGCCCTCGTTTCAGTCAGTTCGCGTGCTTTCTTCGAGAGAGGCCACCGGGATCAAGAGGCATTACGAAGCAGTAGGCGCTATATCGGAGTTCGCTCCAAGCAAGTTCCGGTAAGGGGGCGCCCGGAAAGAGCGGCCTCTCCACGGGTGTAAAACGGATGCGGATACGGATGGCTGAACGCCCTTTAGTCAATTCGCGGGGAATCAAGAACTCGTCATCACGGAAGCGCCGGTTAGAAGTCTCCACCACGTGTTGGGTAGCACCAAGCTCCTCTTTCGGGTTCGAGTAAACGCATGTGTTCGAACCCGCGAGGTACCAGATTCCTGCCCGTCTCCATGGCGCTTCGGTGTAAGTCTTCCTGGGTCGGCTGGCATCGGCGACGTCAACCTCGGCCCGCTGATTGGGAAACGAATAGTCCAGCTTGCGCCGCAATAGCACACCGAGGTTTCGCGGCATGAGCTTGAGCGTGAACTCGGAAGTTCCTGTCGTGTAGCGCCCACGATCGGTATGCGCGGGGTAAATCTCGTGGCCGGCCAAGGTGTCGACTCCCCACTCGTACCGCGAAGTGATTTCGATGGGCTTCGAAGCCTGTGGGGAAACGTAGGAATGAGCCTTCTCGCTTCGAGGGTCGCCGACATCCAACTCGTCGGTCTTGACGAGCGAGGGACTGGGTACGCCATACCAGTACGTCACCGTTTCGTAGTGTTCCGTCGACTGATTTTCACCGCCATGTTCCAGGCGGATCACCGCGTTCTTCCCGAAGGGTATCAAGTCTGCCAAAAGGAAACGGTAAGCCGACTCGATCATGTCCTCTTCCGATTTGGCCTCTTGGGGATTCCGCGCGCCCACAGGATGTCCCGCAAAGGGAAGCGTCATGTTGCCTCCGCCCCAATAGTCTCCGCCGCCGCCCCACTCCTCGGTCCCGGTGCCATAGGCTTGGGGCGTAAGGCTATCGTCGAAGAAGAACCTGGGGTCGCCTTCCAGCGTGGAAAGGATTGCCCCGTGGGAGAAAGTCCAGGAAGTCCCGACAAAGTTGCCCGACCAGTCGCCACCGCCTTCCACCTCTCGGGTATCGAGCAGGACAAGGTCCTTGCCAGGTTCAGGCGCATTGTGGTCGCGATAGGTGGCATGGAAGTAAGCGACGTGATTCCGTGGATCCCGGTAAGGCACGTAGCGCACATTCCAATGAACTCCGGGGATGGGACGCTCGCCGCCGATGAGTTTGATCTGCGCGGAGCGGAAGAAGGGCATGGGAAAATAGCAGGCCAGGTGGACGCGGTTCTCGTCGAAACGAACGTTGATGGGGAAACTCTTTACCAGATATTCTCTGCCATCGCGGTTGTAAAGCGTTCCGGTGCCGAAGAAAAGGGCGATGGGAGTGTCGATCGATGGCTGAGAACGGCCATCCCACGTGATTTGCAGGTGGGCGCGACCGAACTGAAGCGCGCCTTCGCGCGGCACAGAGAACTTGAGAGCACGGACCATGGATGGCGCATTCGTGAGTTTCAGAAGAGTAACGGAAGCGTTCTGAGGAAGCTCCACTTCTCCGGATTCCTCGCGCACTCCGGCCTTTTTGCCTTCGGGAGTGTCAGGGCGCGGCGCGAGGTCGGTTCCCGCACGACCGATCAAATCCAGCACGTCCTGGTCTGGCGACGTCTTTCCGTCCCAGGCGCGGATCGGTTGGGACAGCTTCGCTCCGCCGAGATACTGGTGATAGATGTAGTAACCGGTTCCATAGTGAGTGCGCGAATAGGCCATTTGGAAACAGCGCTCAAAGGGAATGGGAACCCAGCTCAGGTCAGCACCCTGAGTCACTGACCAGGTGAAGCTCAACGGAAATGGAAAAAGACGCTCAGGGATAAAGACAGAGCCCTCGGCCGGATGGGTCGGGTCGGCTGTGCTCGTTTCCTGAATGATGTGGTCGATGCTATCGATCACGAAATGCCAGGGGCTTCCGTGCCAGCGGTTGAAGCGGGCGAAGTAGAGTATTCCCGCGCCCTCGACGTCCAGCGAAACGTTGCGGTCATCGCTAAGCTGATAGAGGAAGTGGCTCGCGTCCGCGCCTTCGTTGCCTCCCGAGCGGTCATAAGTGCTGCGCATGTAAGCCCGGGCGCCGATGCGTTGATAGGGCCATCTCTCCCACATTCGATAGGCGTCCTGCCCCACAGGGATCACCGGGGCGTGTTGTGCCTGGGCAACGAAAGAACCGAGATTGAGACAAAGAACGATGGCGAGAACCCAGCTCATGCGGTCATTGTTCCAGGTCATGAATCCTCCGGAGGGGCTGCAGGAGCCCGCGCGGCGTTGCGCTGCGTTCGTAACCCGGTTCCACCGAGTCTCCCGCCTTCGTTCTCATGAACCGGGATGTCCGTTTTGACCTCCCTGCTCCCGGTAGAGTAAACCTAGCCGCCTAAGCATGCAACGTGCCCCATCCAGGGTACTCCCGCTTTCACCTTCAAGACCGTTCCGGCGGTTGTCGGAAAATCACAAAGCCCCCAAAGCTGAAGCTTTCCGACGAATTCCTCCAACACTTTTCCCCTTGCATCTTTCGCCACCCAAATCTCCTCCGGTCTGCGGCTCGCCTATCCCGGCGGCGCGGCCGAATGGCTAGCGAACCAGGAGGGACAGCGAATCGAGCGCTCAGAACCATCCAGTCGGGACAAGTGCCAGTGGCGAGGAAGAGCATCTTGACACGGCAGGCGTCGTTTGAGATGTAGCAGATCGTGGGGTTGATGCTCTTGCGTCGACACAGTTCCGAAACCGACACCTCCCCTCGGATCCCTTCCAGCAGGATGCGAATCTTCTCTTCGGCAGGATACTTCCGACGAGTCACTTGGCGGGTCTGACGAATCAGTTCGCGCGCCGGTCACGCTACGGTGCCCGCCCCATGGCTGCCTTGACTCGAAGTTCCAGGCGGGCCACGTCGCGGCGAGTGAACATCACGATACCAGTGAGCAGCACGAGCCCAGCGGCAACGTAAACAAATGAGGCCAGCGAAATGGCTCGTCCGAGACTGCTGCGTGCCGCGATATAACCGATCACTACTGGAGCAGCAGCCCCGCCTCCGAGCCAACCAACCATATTCATGAATCCCACGGCAGTTCCCCTTGCCTCCGGCGGAATTACGTCGAAGGTGGCGGCAAAGATGTTCGAGTCGTAAAAGCCCTTGAACAATCCCCAGCCGGTCAAGGCCAGAACGGCCCACAGAATAGACTGGGCCTGCCCGCAAAGAAAAACAAAGGGCGCGCCGCAAAACACACCGCCTGCCTGCACCAGCATTCGACCTGCCAGCGTCCTCTTCCGGAGCAGGTCGGCAAACCACCCGCCCAAAGGCGATCCGATCATGCTCGCCACCTGCGCAAAGATCGTGGCCGAGAGTCCCGCCATCGCCAAGCTGAGGCCAAACTGGTCGAACATGAACTTGGGCATCCATGAAAGCAGCACGAGAGCGACAAAATTCGCACACATGAACGCAACCATGAGAATCAGGGCCGTGGGCGTTCCCCAAATGATCTTCAGAAATTCAAGGATAGGCATCCGCGTGGGAACAGCCATGCCTCCGCTCATCCCCAAGTCCTGAGCATCGGCGGCACCCCTCGCGGGTTCCCGAAGAAAGCGGGTGAGAATCAAACCCAGCAGGATTGCCATGGTCCCAAAAAAAGCGAACGACCAACGCCAACCATAGTATTGTCCAATTAAACCGGCGAAGAACCCGCCTCCAACCGTTCCCACATACACGCTGGTCTGGTGGATGCCCATCGCTCGAGATCGTGTGCGCCGACCGTGGTAATCGCTGAGCATGGACATGGAGGCCGGATAGTAAAACGTCTCGCCCAGGCCTTCCGCCGCCATGAAGGCAAAGAGTTGGCGGAAGCTGCGTGAAAGAGAAGTGGCGACGGCTATACTGCTCCAGACATAAAGGCCACCCATGATCGCAGTCTTGCGCCGCACGCAGTCCACTATATGGCCCGCGAAGGGCGCGCACAGTCCGTACACCCAAGCAAATGCAGAACCCAGCAGGCCGAGCTCAAGCGGTGTCAGGTGCATCTCCTTCTCAAGGATAGGGAAAAGCGAGAAGATGGCTTGGCGATCGGCATAGTTGAAAAAGGATACGCACCAGAGCATGCCCACGACGTACCACTTGTAATTGCCGGTATTCATGCCTTGTTCTTCTATACACTCAGCTAAGTTTTCCCTCCTTCCTGCCTTCAAAGGGAAAGTTCCCATCGTCCCTCAGGCTGGAGAGAGAAAACGTGCGAAGCTCCTGGAAATCCTCATCTGGGCAACCCTCTTTAGGTGCCCGTCGGACTCGAAAAGGAGTGCGGACAGTTGCGCCGGATAACGTAGGGGAGCACCACGCCCGCAGAACCAAAGCGAGAAAGAAACCAACTCAAGTTGGCGAGAAAAAGACAATCGCCGAGAGTTCCCAGTCCCTGATGATACCTCGCATTTGTTGGTGAGCTTCCTACGCTGTCCACTTCCCTGCGTCAGCCCGCAGGTTTGTCTTGACCCGAGTCTGCCATCTTCATAAGCCAGACTTCGGCGACCTGGCACCCGCGACCATTGCCACCTAACCCCAGCTCCCTGTGCCAAGTCAAGGTCAACTGTCCACCCGCGGTGGCCGAACGCGGAATGTCGAATTCAAGTGGACGCGGCGGCCACGGCTTGCCCATCAAGGGATGGATTTCGATATCGTCGTTGCAGGCGAGCCGGACCTTCACACTGGGCGCGTCTCCTGTATAGACCAATCGAACCCTGTACTGCGCGCTTGGGTCCAAGCCCGCATAGCTGACTCTGAGAGGCGCATCGTACAGAGACCCCGCCCAACGTTTCCAGGCGATGGGAAAGGGCTCAGCTGACTGACGTGTGAGACTACCGAAGCCCAAATGAGATGAGAAGCGAGACTCTGGGTCCTGCGCCTGACCCACTCCCCGCAACAAGTGCGGCTGTCGGGATGGGTTCCCGAGGTCATCATAAAAGCCGCCCGGTCCGGGATTGGTGCGATTGAGGACTTCTTCAATCGCCTTCATCTGGTCACCTTCCGAGGGAAGCTTGCGGATTTCGGCCAGGCGCCGTTTCAACCAGGGCCCGTCGGTGATAGGTGCGTCAAGAGTATCCAGGTTAGCGCCACGCGAGACCTCCTCGGCCTGGTAGCGCTCAACGGACAACTGCATGCGGATGCTTTGGAAAAGCGCCTCTCCCAGCTCCAGAATTCGTGTGCGTAGGTCTTGTGTAACCGGGGCCCGCTGAGCACGGTCCAGAATGGCCTCGGCCTCGGACAGGAGGGCTGAAATACCCAGCTCATTAGTGGAGTGGCCCTCACGGGACGTGGCGCCGGGAGGAGGAGGGAGGGAGCCAACTCTCCCTGCTTCGCCGAGCTTGTCCAAAGCCCGGGTTACGAGACTCGTTTCATAGCTCAGGCGCCTTCGGACATAAGCATCGTAATAGGCTCGATACAACCCCTGCTGGAACCGCCAGTTCAGCAGGTCCCGCGGGGAGGCAGCATCCTCCATCGCCTGGAATTGCGCGAGTGTGGTCTCGACATTCTCGTTCGAGAACAGGGTTCCCCACCAATTCTTCTCCAAATTGAGAAGGCCCTGCGCAAAGTCGTCCGCGTAGCGATCTCCTAGGAAGAGGCGACTGTAATCACGCAACACATCGATGACTTTCGCCTCGGGATTCCATCCTAGCGCGCTCCAGACGATTTTGTTCACATCGTCGTTGCACCCTTCGGAATAACTGATGAAACCAATCGAGTGGGGAGTTTGCAGGCGGAGAATGTTAGCGTACCCTTCTGGCCGGGGATTGATGACTTCACGCCCCTCTGTGAGGGCATAGGCGACATCCCAATCAGGAACCGGAAACTGACACTGCAGGCTGTGGGTAATATCGGGATAAAGCCGAATCGGGTATCGATCTGGAACTCGCTTGCGGAGGGTGGCGAGATCTATACGGATCTGTGGGCCGTAGACCACTCCGCTGAGCCAGGGGGGTCCATCCCGACGTAGAATCCCGAACAGTTCACTCAGCCATTCCTCATTAAGGGATTGAGGTGACATCCACATCTGACCTTTTGGATGATAGCGGCGCAGGTTCTCCACCTGCTTTTCAAGTAACGCCATCATGTACTTCGGCGGGGTATGACCGGGATCGCCACTAGGGACAAAAACTGCATCGACCCGGGGGAGGGCGCGGAACACCTCCCCCCACTCATTCACAGCGAAATCCACAGTCTTGGGGTCGGAATAGTCCTTATCCAAGGCCGGATACCAGATCCACACGTCTAACCCATGCTCGTCACAGATCCGGGACATCTCCACCATCATCTGCTGGGGAGGCAGCGTGAAATGCGGACTGTCCGGCGCATCGTCAGAGCGAGGGGGAATTAGTTCGACAGCATTCGTACCAAAGACCGCCAGATCACGGATGTATTGATCCCACATGGGGACCGTCCACCCATCGTAGGAGTTCGTTTTCGCGCGGTATCCCAACTGGTGTCCTCGCAACGCATATTTAGGGTTGGTGGAAAGGTTCAAGGGACCATTCACGAATACCTGCCCCTTTGTCATGCGGAGGGCACGTAATAGACCGCCCACCCCAAAGAGCACCCCCCGCTCATCCGCGCCGAGGACAGCCACTCTCGAAGCGGTTGCCTCATTCCAAGTGCAAAGACTAAAGCCCTCCGCGCCGAGACCCTTTTTGTGCACGTCGAGATTTTCAGGCAGGTGGGCGCTAAGGCTGCCGAGCCCGCGGCCGGAGCCGACCACAATCGCGGCGCTGGAAAGAGCAGGCCAGCCGTGAGCAGTCTGCCATCTTATCCCGGTTCTTTTTTCTACCTCCTCCGTGAGAACCGAAACGGCCTTCTGTTCTCGCCTCGAGAGCGTTGGCGGGGTGACAACCAAGGCCCTGCTGAGATCGAGGCGTGTGCCGCCGTCTCCAGAATCACCGCCCTCACGGGACGTACTCCCTTGTCGAGTCGTGCCATCAATTGGCAACGAATCCAGCCGGCGCGAGATCGCCGAAACCCCAGCAAACGCCACGGCCCCTTTCAGAAAATCCCGCCGATCCCGCAGACTTGGACTCGTCATTTGCCCACTCAACTCACGAATGTGGGTCTCCTCGGTGGGGACTTCCGAAGCGTATCAGGATCTCCCCAAAAAGAACACGAGCCATTCTTGACCTATCTCGTTTACTCGTTCACAACTCGATCCCTCGGCAGTGATTCAACGGTTCAAGCACAGGTGCGCAGACAGCAACCCAGCCAGGATGGAAACCACTGGCGGAAGTGTGCGATCTGAGTCTGAAGCCGTGGCCCGAGAGGCCACCCCAGCGACCCCAGCGGGAAACCGCGTGCCTCCAAGGCCAGCTTGATGCCCCAGGGGACGGGTAACATCTCAAGCTGGGCGATGAATTCATCCAAAACGGCCTGAAGTGTCATCGCCCATTCGACCTGGCCGTCTCGATGAGCGTTGTAGAGTGCAAGCAGCAACTCCGGGCAGGCGCTCGCAATTCCGGAAACGGCGCCGTCGGCCCCATGTTGCAGGGAATCAAAAAGAAGGCTGTCGTTCCCCGCGAAGAAGAGCATGAGGACACGGGCTTTTGTCTCGGCGATCAAGGGCAGGTTTCCCTTGTCCCCTGAACTGTCTTTGATGCCCACGACATTGGCTACCGACTCGACCAACCGAAGTAGTTCGCTCAACTCAATGGGATTAGTGAACTGCGGAACGTTATAGAGGAGTGTCGGTAGAGGCAGCATCTCGCTGACCTGCCGGATGAACTCAACGAAGTCCCCGGAAACGTATCGGAAATAAGCCGCGGGAGGAAGCAGTAACATGCCTCCCCCACACTCAGCAGCCGTTTCACTGAGACGCAAGACTTGGCCGGAGTTTTCGGCCCCAACTCCGAAGATCAGCGGCAAACGCCCGCCGACCCGCTCGGCTACGTGCCGGAAAAGGCGGATGCGATCATTGGGACCAAAGGCCGCATATTCCCCCGTCGCTCCCCCAACACACAAGCCGTCGAGCCCGGCATCCAGGAGAAAATCGACCAGGGAATCGAGTCCCTTGACGTCGGGCAAACCATCAGGCCCGAAGGGTGTGGGCATCGCCGCGAACACCCCGGAAAAACCCTGCGGCACATCGGCCCTTTGCGATACGGAGTGGGAATGTGTCTCCATACCCCTGCCTCTTTTCTCTTCACGCCGCACCGTTCTCAAAAACCATGAAGTGTTTGCGTTGTTGGCCGCAGGTCCGCCGCGGCAACTCCTTCTAATGAGACTACGGTCGAGCTTGCTGAAACTTCACTCTGATCGTCTTAATTTCATACGGCCTTGTCCGAGCACGAAGCTTGTTCTCCTGAATCGCCACTCGGGCGGGGACCTTTGCCATAAGATCCGTCTCAACTGCTTCGAGCGCTGTCTTGGGAAGAGTGACGGTCGTTTGCTCCTCGTGTCCCCCCAGCTTATAGTCAGCATCTTCAAGATCGAGCTTAGCACAGACGGTGTCTCTGAGGAGTTCAGACCAAGCCATGATCGATCTCGAGGAGAGCACTCGGTTGAGACGGCTCTGATTTGTGTCGTTGTGCGCTGCCTTTGGATTCCGGGCTACAAGGGAAATATCGTACAGGATAGTCAGGAGACGGTTGTTGTTCTGGAACTCGTATTCTCTCTTGTATGCATCTGTCGCCATGTTGTCGGTGACTGGCTCCGTATCCTGCATTGCTCCAGTTGGCGGGCGAGCAACGCTCTGCCGACCTCAAAGCAAGGCATGATCAGCCTTTGCGGTAGACCCCGTGCTCGAGCGCGCCGTCGAGCATAGCGATCACATTGTCTGCCGGCACATTGGGCTGAATGTTGTGCACCTGGTTAAATACGTAGCCGCCGCCGGGAGAAAACACCGCCAGCCGCTCCTTGACGTGCTCACGAATCTCTTCCGGGGTCGCCCGATCAAGTACGCTCTATGTGTCGCAACCGCCGCCCCAGAACACGATCTTGCAGCCGAATTCCTTCTTCAACCGGGCGGGTTCCATGTTTGCCGCGGATGTCTGGACAGGGTTTAGGATATCCACGCCGGCTTCAATAAAATGCGGGATGAGATGATAGATGGTACCGCAACAGTGCAGGAACGTCTTCCCGCGCGTGTTGTTGTGAATCCAGTCACACAACTTCTTGTAGTGCGGCGTGATCATCTCGGCCCAGAGCCGGGGGTTGATTAACTCACCGCGCTGCATGCCGCTGTCGTCAGCGGCGATGCCCCAGGCAAAGCAACGGTCTCCCACGGCTTGGTGCAGGAGGGTCAAGCACTTGATGCTAGCTTCTACCGACCGGTTCATCATTTCATGACAAGTCTCCTTCTCGGTCATGAGCATGACCATCCACTCGTCCGGCATGCCCATGGTAACGTTCGAGCCGCGGTCCGTGATCAGGCTGAGCCCCAGGAAGCACACGCCTCCCCCCCACCCTAGCAAAGCGTAATCTGTCCCGTTGTAGAGCCGGGAGGAGTATTCTTCGATCTGCTTCAGCGCTTCGTCCGGGATGTCGTCAACGGGTTTGAACTTCGCCGGGTTAATTCCCTCACCGCGGTTGAATGAAGTATCGTCGAGGTAGAAGCCGTTCTTCGGCATGCGGAACGAACTGGGCGTGCCGTCTTCATTGAGCAATATCCAGCTGCCGTCGGTGTCTTCTTGGATGCGCGTGCCGGGCGGAAACAGAACGTCACTGCCGGAGAAGAGTCGGCGCGGCACCCACTGGCTTTCGGGGGTCATCAGCGCGGGTATCACTGATATGTCCATCGGCACGACGTCAATTTTGAACCGCTTCAGCACAGGCTCTTCCACCACCGCGATCATGAACCGCGCGTCGAGCACGCGTGGCGTCCTGCCGAGGCCCAGTTTGCGTGTCACTCTGCTGTAAGTTTCGACCGCAATCCCGGACGCCTTGAGCCCCCCCAAGTCTATTGGCACCCGGTCGGATTCCTGGAAGTTCACTGCCATTTGAACGCGCTCGCGTGATCGCATGGGTCCTGTCCTCCTTGTCTCCGAATCTGTCGGGGAAACCATCACAAAGAGCTCGAATGCGGGTCGCGTCTAGCCGCAGCGACCCGCCAGAAGACCACGGCACAGGAATGTTGCCGTCGCTACCCGCTGCTTCTCCTGTCGAATGGCGGATGTTGATCTCACCACGACCTTCAGCTTTCGAATTACCCGCCTGCCCCCAGCCTCGCCTTCGTTCGTGACGATGTGGATGCCGGGTTTCTTGAAGCTGTGGGGGACCTCGCTGTTTTCCTGATAGTCAGCCAGTCGCGTTCCATCTCCAAAGTCGACCCGGGTCCCGCTTCCGCCCTTGCCTTGGAACCAGAACCGGAATCTCGCCGGCTGCTCCGGCCGGATATCCTGGGTTAGTGTGTACGACATGTAAACCGCAATTTCCGATTTCAAACTCATTTTTGCGCAAAACCATACGCCGACTGCCCTGTCGGTTCAAGCCCAGATCGCCAAGACCCCTTTTGGGTGGCATCGCAGCCCGATTTGGGCGTTCCATTAGCCTTCTTGTTATGTTTGCCGCATCCTCGTCGGCCTTACTGCTAACACCTGTGGCCGCCGGCTGATTTCCGAAGTGATTGGCCTTCATTTCTTCTGCTTGAGCGAAGATTCTTGAGGAAGCAGCTTGACATCACCTGCCATGGTCGGTGTCGCCCCGCCAGGACGTAAACACTGTGTGGAATAACACGAAGCTCGACGGGTACGATAGCGAATAGGAAGGATGTGGAGCTACCGCAGACTGTCCTGGTGCCGTACCCGAGTTTTTGGTACCACCACTTCGTCCACGGCTTCTTCAAAGACCTGGACGGATTCGCGTAGCGCGTCCTCGGTGATGATCAACGGCGGGGCGATCTTGATGCATTCCCCGCTCATGCCGACGGGCGCAAACATCAGCAGGCCTTTCTGAAAGCAGGCGACATTGATACGCAAAGCCATGTCAGGGTCAGGAGTCTTCGTCCCGGGCTTCACGACCTGAATCCCTGCGACCAAGCC
>JAIQEZ010000207.1 GCA_020073545.1 Terriglobia bacterium
GCGTCAGGATCTCGCCGGTCTCCTCGTCCACCCAGGCCACAACCTGGTAGCGCGTATGCAAATCACATCCGATAATGTTCATGGCTCGGCTCCTTTCTTCCGCAGCCTTGGTCGAGACGACAACCCAAGTTTACGATTAGAGGAGCCGACGCCGTTATCCAATCAACTTCACGTCGCCACCGCGGGATTGAATCCATTGGACCTATGGCGATATAAACGCCGCTACCTCGAAATGTCGGGGTTTTTCAACACCCTGCTAGGGCGTACCGACTGGGCATTGCGGCAATCAGCTCGAAGCTTCATGAAGCCCGTGGGTGGGAAACCTCGCCCAACGGGAAGCTGCATGGCGAGCGAGGCGCGCTTGCCAACACCGCACTGTGGGGCCACCGGACTGGTCCCGAGTGGCAATGATGCCCGCCCTAAGCGCGAAGCACCCTTTCCGAGTGCGCGACGATCCGTCCGAAATATGCCGGCATGAGGGACACGCCGCTAGTGCGGTTAGAGCTTCATACGGCCGAGTTATTCTTCATCGTTATCAGGGCTTGAGCCGGGAAACATGGCGCGGGAGCCATGCCAACAGGCTTAGGAGTTGCCCGCGATTGGAGTTAGACTAAAATGATGGACCCTATTAATTTCGCCCAAATTGCTCCTCGATGTGGCGGGCAGCAGGAGGCATTTGAAGAGCTCTGCTGCCAGCTTGCACGAAATTCGAGGCCGCCAGGTTCCTCCTTTGTTCGCCTTCGCGGCGCCGGCGGGGACGGCGGGGTTGAATGTTACGCAGATCTTGCTCATGGCAGCCGGATTGGCTGGCAGGCAAGATTCCTATTCAACATAGACAGTTTGCTAACCCAGCTGACGGCTTCTCTGAATACGGCACTTCGCATCCACCCAACATTGACCCGGTATGTGGTGTGCTTTCCATTCAATCTTACCGGCCCCACTGGACGCACAGGGCAGAGCGGCATCGAAAAGTTCAATGCTTGGCGAAAGAAACGGGAGGCCTCCGCGTGCGAGGCCCGGCGGCAACTGACCATCGAGGACTGGCCTGCGTCGAATCTGCTCGCCGAACTTTTGCGGATCGATCACCACGGTGGCATGCGAGCGTTCTTTTTTGATGCGACCGTGCTTTCAAACAGTTGGTTCGAGAAGCACATATCGGATGCGGCGCGCACAGCCGGGCCTCGGTACGCGCCTGAGTTGAGTGTCGAGACGAACCTATGGAAATGGTTCAGCGCACTCGGATGCACCGAAGAGTGGTCGCAGACATTCAGGGCCTTGCTAAAACCCTGTGACACAGAACTGGAGACCCTGCGAGCCGCTGTCGCACGGGATCAGGGCACCTTAATCGATCCGGCATGGCCCAAGAACCTTGAAGGCAAGGCCGAGACCTGCATCGCAGAGCTCAGTACACTTCTATCAGCATGTTCCGCATTGATAGCGGAACCGTCTCGCGACGGAGCATCACGATGCCTGACAGGTCTCGCGCAATCTTTGGTGGAGCTCTCCGAACTGGAATCACAGCTCAAGGAGGACCTGGAATCTCAACACGGTGAGGGCGCAGATTCCCCCGGATTCCGCCAGTTCATGTCGGAATACGAGGTCTCCCTTCCAGCGGCGAACCTCGATTCGGTTCGTGACCTGATAAAGGTCATCAATAACCTCGCCGAATGGCTTAACTCGCCAGCGGCTTGGCCCGCATTTGAATCGACGCTCCTGCTTTTGGGAATTGCCGGGTCAGGAAAGACTCACGGCGTGTGTGATGCGGCTGCTCGTAGACTACTGGAGAGGCGGCTGTCAATCGTCACATTCGGCCACCTCTTCGGAGGGGAACCCGATTCATGGACTCGGCTGCGGGAGTGTCTAGGTCTGCCGGGGATTCTCGGACGAGATGGTTTGCTCGATGCGCTCAACTCTGCTGCAGAGGCGTCGGGTCACATCATGATTATTTGGCTTGACGCCATCAACGAAACCAAACCTCTTCGCTACTGGCGAGAACGTTTGCTCACGTTCGCTGACGTCGTCAGCCGTCGGCCCTTTCTGCGTGTCTGCGCGACATGCCGAACATCCTACGCGGCGCACTGCATTCCGGAAGGGGATGCCCTATATCGAGCAGAACATCGGGGCTTTGCCGGCATCGAACGCGAAGCCTGCCGTGCCTTTTTCGCGCACTACGATCTTGATCCGCCAATTACTCCGATTCTTCAGCCCGAGTTGGCCAACCCGCTTTACCTCAAACTTATCTGCAAAACCCTTAAGGCGAAAGGTCTTAGAAGCTTGCCAGCCGGGTGGTGGGGTCTTTCAACAGCCATTCAGGCTTTCCTGGCGGAGAAGAACCGCGCGTACGCACTTGAGCACGAGATGTCCGAAAGCACGGCAGTCGCATCGACGGCTTTATCGGCAATCGCACGTGAGATTGCGCGATTGGGTGAAACTTCACTGAATTGGTCAGCAGCAGACCGCACGATTCGTGAAAGTATTGCGATTTCAGCAGCATTGCGGCCGATCGACTGGCTCATTCGCGAGGATTTACTGATCGAAGATGCCCCGAGGCCAGGTGCTGCGATCGATGCGGAGAGTGTTGTGCGGCCTGCATTCGAACGATTGGGCGACTTCCTGATCGCTCAGGAGGTGCTGGCCCAAATCACGCCTGGCGAATTTCAATCCGCTTGCAGCCCCGGTGGACGGCTAGCCTCGTACGTCGGATCGCGGGAGGCCGTCGCCGACAATGAAGGAGTGGTGAGTGCGCTGTCGATATTGGTTCCTGAACAGTTTGCTAGAGGAGCTGAATTGCCGGATTTCTTTGATGAGGGGCCAGCACGTTCAGCCGTTCTGAAAGCCACTGTTTCGTCATATCTATGGCGTGATCCATCCAGCTTCACTCCCGCGTCCGAGGCAAACCTGCGCCAAGCTTTAGGCATGCGGGGCTACGCTGCCGAGGCAATGGATGCTGCCCTGGCGGTCTCATGTCAGCCGCCTGCCATCGATGTCGGCTGGTTGGACGTCCTACTGAGGGAACGGCCCATGGCGCTTCGGGATGCCTTCTGGTGTTGGTATCTCCACGAAAGTTACGAGGATTCAGGATCTGTTCGCCGGTTGATCGATGCCACGCTAGAGCTTCCAATTGCTCAAGTTGAAGACTCGGTTGCAGGACGTTGGGTCACTGTACTTCTTTGGTTCACAGCGGCAGCCGACCGGCGGGTCAAAGACCACGCATCTCGCGCTGCCACCGCTGTGCTACGGATACACAAAAACCTTGTGCCTAGCGCTGTCCGTCGAATGATGGACGTCGATGACGACGCTGTCCGCGAGAGGACACTCGTGGCCGCATATGGGGCGTGCCTGCTCACCAAAGACCCCTCGGTGCTCGATGCCACTTGCGACGTGCTTGCGGAATCTCTGGCCAGCCGCCCAGCAAGTTTTCATAATGCATTGCTCCGAGACCATGCTCGCACCATCGCCGAGCTGGCACGGGTGCTCGGAGTGCACGGAAAGCCGGAGCGGCTACTAGCTCTCCTCGATGGACTTCTGTCGCCTTGGCCTCTGGAAATCCCTACGGATGGCCAGATCAAAGCGTGGGACGACTTGCCCAAACTTGCCCACAGCTGCCTCGCCGACGACTTCTTTACTTACTCAATGGGTTGCCTGGACGAGTGGACGCAGACAGTGGCGAAACGCGATATGGCCAAGTGCATTCTTCGCCGCATTGTCGAAGACTTCCGGTATGCCGGTTCTGGATGTGAGCGGTACGACAGCTACATGCTCGGCTTGCACGGGGGCGGGCGCGCCAAGCCGACGTGGGCAGAAAGAATCGGCAAGAAGTACCAGTGGATTGCGATGTACCAACTGGCGGCACGGTTGTCGGATCACGCAGTTCGCAAGCGGAATGATTGGGAACCGGAATTACTCCGGAAGCCTTTGATTCTTATCGAGGAGCGGCAATTAGACCCGACCCTCCCGCGAAACATTGCCCACCGAGAGCGGGAAGTGATGCCTTGGTGGATTCCAGCTTCTGTTGATCTATCCGCTTCTGAAACCCTGAGCGATGGAGCGTGGGTGGGCAAACGCGACGACGTTCCCACACTTTCCCGGCTCCTTGCACTGACTCACAACGATGGCAAAAAGTGGCTCCTCCTCAATGGCTACCCAAGTTGGGGAAGCAGACCCGATCACGCGCCCTACAATACTCCCTACCGAAATCTATGGGTGCATGTTAGGGGATACCTGGTTGAACCTAGCGCCTGCGAGAATGGATTCGCCAGTCTGGCTGGCCGTAACTTTTTCGGGAGGTGGATGCGGGAAGGAGCAAGCTGGCTCTACGGTTTTGCTGGCGAGTATCCTTGGGGACCAGCCTTCAACACCGAACCTGAGTGGTATAACGAAAGGGGCGGGAATGATTCTGACTTACCGTGCAGCTTTATCCCGGTCTGCAGCGAGGTAGTTGCAGAATGGGAATATGATGCCTCTCTCCCAAGAAATCTACACATCCCCGTCCCGGCTCGCGTGTTTTTTGAACCCGGCGACTTGTGGTGGAACGGACAAGACGGATTTCTTCAGGAGCATGGAGAGACCGCGTTCCGCGCGGCCGGAGTGACCGAGCCGGGGCCATCTGCCCTGATAGTCAATTATGACGATTTGCTGCAACGGCTGAAGCGAATCAACAAGCGACTAATATGGACTCTGCTTGGAGAGAAGATAATCCTCGGCGGCCCTCACGACACGGTCTCCCCTCGTTGCACATTCAGTCAAGTTGCTACGCTAAACGAGGACGGATCGATCCGCTCATCCGAGCTGACTTTTTTTGAGGACTACCAACAAGCCACTGGCCCTCTCGACACGACCAAACGCTCACGGACCCATCAGTCGGCATTCCCACAAGAAAAGAAGACGGATGCCGTTGGGAGCAAACCAACCCCAAAGAATCGCAGAAAAGGAAAACGCACGCCCTCCGCTCGACCGCTTAGGGGATCCCGCACGAAGACGAGACCTAAACCCAAGAGCCCCAACAACCGGCGGAAGCCAAAGCGATAAC
>JAIQEZ010000065.1 GCA_020073545.1 Terriglobia bacterium
TCGCGACGGCGGAAGACCTGCGACGCGACGGGTTCTCGCACGAGCCGCGTTTCTTCGCCGAGATCGCCGAGTGGAATGGCAAGCCGGCGGGCTTCGTGCTTTGGTTCTTCAACTATTCCACTTGGCAAGGGAGGCCCGGACTCTATCTTGAAGACCTGTTCGTGCGGCCCCGGTTTCGAAAGAAAGGAATCGGCAAAGCGTTGCTGGCGCATCTTGCTCGAGTCGCGGTGGAGAAGGGCTGCGGGCGCTATCAGTGGCAGGTGCTCGACTGGAACACGTCGGCCATTGATTTCTACGAATCACTGGGCGCGACGGTTATGAAGGAGTGGCTCACCATGCGCGTGACCGGCGAAGCGCTTAAGAAGCTTGCAGAGCAGGCGCCGTGCTAACCTGAATTGCTCGCCACGGATGGGAAGGGTTTAGCCCCGCCGTTACAGGGCCTGCCTCCTGGTTCCCCACCTCCAAACCGATTCTATCACAGTGTGATATATTAGTTCGGGGCGGTTCCAGGGTTCGCCCACCCCGTACGGAAGTGAAGGGCAGGATTGTGACCGGGCGAAATGTCAACCTCGTTGCTGAAAATACGTAAACTCTTTGGCCCGTGGCGGCATCATAATAAAAGGACGGAGGTCTGCCTTTCCCAATGAAACGATGCATAACGGACTACCTGGTGCAAGAGCATCAGGAGTTGTCTCATTTATTGCATGAGCTTCAGGAGCAGCTTCGCGTGTTGCCGCTGGCCCGCGACCACCGGAGCACGGCTGAACGCCTGAGCGGACTCACGCGGGCCGTTGGCGAGGCCCTGCGCGCACACCTCGTGAGGGAGGAACAAATCCTCTACCCGGCGCTCGAGCGCCATGTCAAGGGCATTGCCGCCACGCTCGAGCGGATGCGGCACGACCACGATGCCGGTGAGGAAACCGAGAAAGCCTTTCTGCAGTGTCTCGCGTGTTTGCTCAAGGGCGGGCGCAACCGGCAGGAAGTGATGCAGAGCGGCCGCCAGTACATCCAGTGGTTGCGCAGGCACCTTCTCGATGAGAACGGGCGCTTGTTCCCGATGGTCGAACGGGGCCTCGACCCGGAAACTCAGCGGGAAGTGCGCCGCGCGATGGAAGAGCTCAGTCAGGAAACTTCGGCGCGAGTCTCGGAAGGCTCGGCGCCGGCTGCCCGGGCCTAGGCACTCCTGAACGCGGAAACCGCCGGGCACACTGGCGGTTTTTCGATGAACGAAATTTGCGGGCATCAGGGTTTTGAACCGCGAGCGCGGAGAAGATCGCAAGGAGACACTATTTGATTGCAGACGATCTTTTCCCACGCCGAGGTGCTGCCATGACGTCGATCAGGTCAAGAATTCTATATTGTGACTTGGCTTGAGAAACCCCTGTTTACGGCGTCGATTTGTTCCCGCTCTTCGCCACTCAACCCAGTGTTGCTCACTCGAGCCCCGGCAAAAGGGAATCGGCGGGGGCCGCTGCCAGCTTTCACCTCCTCACGGAAATCCTACCTCGAAAGCATCTGTGATTTTCTGGTGGTCAGTGATGAAAAGTCTTTTGCTCGAGAGTTATTTCTGGCAGACTGGGCGGTTGCCGGGTGAGCCGGAGGAACACACCAGACCCTCGCAGAGTCTTCGCCCGGCTTCAGGAGAGCGTCATCGGAGATTGGGAGGGATTCATTCTGAGCATGTGAAGGAGGTTGGACATATATGACCAAGAATTCGCTGACCCGTCGAGATTTTATGCGTGTCGGGGCGGGAGCCGCAGCGGCGGGCGTTGCCGCGAAGGTAACGATTCTTGAACCCCTGCGCCTTTGGGCTTCACCGCGGCCGGTCCCGCCCTCGGACACGGTGCGATTCGCGATTATCGGAACAGGTGTGGAAGGCTGCACGCTGCTCAATGCGACGCTACCTGTTTCCGGCGTCGAGTGCGTCGCGGCAGCGGATCTTTACGACAGTCGCCACATCGCCGCCAAGGAAGCGTTGGGTGGCAAGGAGATCGAGACCACGCGCGAGTATCGCCGCCTGCTCGAGCGCAAGGATGTTGACGCCATCATTTGTGCCACGCCGGACCACTGGCATCGCCGCATTGTGGTGGAAGCCGCCCAGGCCGGCAAAGACGTCTACTGCGAAAAGCCCATGTCGCACAGCGTCGAGGATGGCTTGGCCATGATCGAGGCCGTTCAGAAAAACAACCGCATTTGCCAGATCGGCAGCCAGCGCGTCAGCAGTATCCTCTACGCCAAGGCGAAAGAAATCTGGGATTCCGGCAAGCTGGGGATGGTCGACACGATTGAAGCGGCCTGGGACCGCAACACCGATTCGGGCGCCTGGGTTTATCCCGTTCCGCCCGATGCCGGCACGCAGACCATCGACTGGGACACCTGGCTTGACGGCGCGCCCAAGATTCCTTTCGACCCCATCCGCTTCTTCCGCTGGCGCTGTTACAGGGATTACGGCGCGGGGCTGGCGGGCGACCTTTTCGTGCACTTGCTCTCGGGCATCCACTTTGTAACCGGGACCAATCAGCCCGCGCAGCGCGCTCTTTCCACGGGGGGCCTCTATCATTACAAGGACGGCCGCGAATTCCCCGACCTGCTCTGGACGATGTACGATTATCCGAATTTCCAGGTCGTTCTGCGCTGCAACCACAACAACAACACCGAGGGCGAGTTCTTCGGTTTCTACGGCAAGACTGGAACGATGATCATCCGCGGTTCGACGCTCACTTACAAACCGCAGGCGTCGTGCCACCAGCCGGAGGATTACTCCATTTACGGCTGGCCGAAGAAACTGCGCGACGAGTACCTGGCGAAGTGGACGAAAGAGCATCCGGAGCCCAAGCCCGGCGACTTCAAGATCGACGAAGACTCGGAAGTGTTTACGCCTCCGCCGAATTACAGCGACATGTCGGATCATCTGGCGAACTTCTTCCACGCGGTCCGGACGCGCCAGCCCGTGGTTGAAAACGACGTGTTTGGCAGCTACACTGCGATCGGATGCCACATGTCGAACAGCTCTTACTTCAACCGCACGGTCGTGGTTTGGGACGCGGCGGCGAAGAAGATCAGGAGCGCGTAGTTTTCGCGGGGCACGGCTGGCGTCCGGAGTTGGCAGGCGAGCTGTGCTCCCGCTTTTCTGCCCGCGAGCGACTCGCCTGCACAACCCAAGGACTCTGGCCATCGCCAGGAGGGCCTTTCGTCCGCCCGTGATTTCTGGCAAGCGACAGCCTGGCTCGCCTCTTTCCTAACTGATCACACGAAGACATCAAGGAGGATTCCCTCTCATGACCCACAATCAAATGAATCGTCGAGAATTCATGCGCACCAGCGCCGGTGCGGCCGCTCTGGGCTCCGCGTCGCAAGCCACTTTGCTTTCGCCCGGTCTTCTTGCGGCCACCCCGCGCGCCGTGCCACCCAGCGACCGAGTGCGTTTCGCTTCCATCGGCACGGGCGTGGAAGGCTGCACCATCCTGCGGGCGGCGCTCGCCTGCCCGGGCACGGAGATCGTTGCGGCCTGCGACCTTTACGACGGCCGCCTGACCGCCGCCAAGGAGTATGCGAAGAAGGAGATTGTCACCACGAAGGATTACCGCGCCATTCTGGACCGGCAAGATGTGGACGCCGTCCTGGTGGCGACGCCTGACCACTGGCACGCCAAGATCACGCAGGACGCCTGCGACGCGGGCAAGGACGTCTACTGCGAAAAGCCCATGTCGCACACCGTGGAACAAGGCTTCGCGATGGTCGACGCCATGCAGAAGCACAACCGCATCGTGCAGGTCGGCAGCCAGTGTCGCAGTTCGATTGTTTATGCGAAGGCCAAGGAGATTTTCGAAAGCGGGGCGCTGGGGCAAGTGACCGCGATCGAGGCTTGCATTGATCGCAACGACGCAAGCGGCGCCTGGGTCTATCCCATCCCGCCGGACGCCAGCGAGACAACCATTGATTGGGAGCGGTTTCTGGGAGACACGCCCAAGCGGCCTTTCGATCCCATCCGTTTCTTCCGCTGGCGCTGCTTCCGGGATTACGGCGAGGGATTGCCCGGCGACCTCTACGTTCACATGCTGACGGGAATCCACTACGTCACGGGAACCAATGCGCCGCCCTTGCGCGCCGCTAGCGTGGGAGGCTTGTTCCGCTGGACTGAAAACCGTGACGTTCCCGATATGATCTGGACGCTTTTTGAATATCCCAGCTTCCGCCTTTCGCTGCGCTGCAACCTGAATAACGAATCGCCGGGCATGGCGTGCTGGTACGGAACCAAGGGGACGCTGGAGATCAAGAACGATGTCCTCACCTTCGCACCGCAAAATACCGAACCGCAACCGGAAGGCTATTCGATTCTGGGGTGGCCGGAGAAGCTGAGGAAGGAATACCTGGAACAATGGCGCAAGGAGCATCCCGTGCCTTTGCCCGGGAAGTCCCCGCTGACCCAATCTGCAGAAACCTTCCAGGCCGCGCCCAGTTACGATTACCAAGTCGATCACATGAACAACTTCATGGAATCTGTGCGCTCGCGGCGGCCCGCCGTGGAGGATGCGGTTTACGGCAACAACACGTCCATCGCCTGCCACATGGCCAACGCTTCGTACTTCAAGAAGACTATGGCCGTGTGGGATGGAGCCGCGAGGAATATTCGCACCTAGTTTCCCGGGATCTCCCCATGAGGACGTGCATCGTCGTGCCGTGTCTTCCGGGAGAAGCGAACCGGGGCGCAAGAAGGGGATCGCGCACAAAAGAGAAGCCCCTCGAGGGTGTGCCTCGAGGGGCTTGGAGGCAAATAGAGGAGGAATCCGGTCCCGCACCGGCCCGCGCCGTGAAGCCCTGGGGGCAAGGTCATCTCGACGCGGATCCGATGCTCCAGCGGGACTCGGACTATTGTTAGGCCCGGACTCAGTGGAAGTCCAATCGATTCTGTTTATAGGAATTATCAAAGAAACGGGCTGTTTTGTGTCCCTGAAATTTTCACGGCCTGATAAACCACCTTGCGATAGAATCAGCGACGAGGATTGCCTTCTTCTATCCTGGGCCGGGATGAATACCGGTTGCCGTCGTGGCCGTCAAGGAGTGGGCACTGGACGATTGGGCCGCGGTGCGCGCGATAGATATCGGCACTGAATGGGTGGATGAACGAAGAACTGCCAGCCAAAGAGTTGCTGGCTCGCGTCGGTCGGCATGACCTTGCCGCGCTGAGCGAGCTCTACGACCGGCTCGCGCCTCGTGTCTTCGGGCTGATCACCCACATCCTTGCCTTCCGTGACGAGGCTGAGGAGATCCTGCAGGAAGTGTTCCTGCGTCTGTGGCGCGAAAGCAAGAGCCTTGACCACGAAAGCATTAGTGTGGCCGCGTGGCTGATCGTTACGTCGCGCGAGGCAGCGCTGGAACGACTCCGCACTCAACACAGCAGCAGGCTGCGGCCTGACACCCCACGCGAAGGTGGGACTGACGGGAATCCCCGCAGCGCAAAGCCCTTAGTCGCTGCGCCGTTCTCTTCGAGGGCCGCCTCAAAACCCCCCGATCCTAGAACCCGAGCAGGGAGACTCGGTCCTGTGGGTCCCGCCATAGCTAAGGCGACGGTCCGAATCCCCCCTGCCTGGCTGCCGCGACCCGGAGAAATTGAGCTGATTGGTGAGCGCCTGGATCTGCTGCATAAGACGATTGAGCAGCTATCAAAATCCCAGCGACAGGCCTTGGAACTTGCGGTCTTCGGGGGTCTCAGCGAAGAGGAAATCGCTGCGGAACTCGGTGAGCCTTTGGGCAAGGTCCGGACGGGCTTACGGGCTGCCGTTACCTTCGTGAAGCATCGCCGCCGGGCCATATTGGGAACATGGGCTGCCGACATCTAGAGGAAGTCTACGAGTTGTTCTTGCTGGGCGCGCTCTCGGAGCAGGGCTCGCTGGATCTCCGCGACCATCTCGCGCGCGGCTGCCCGCGTTGCCTGGTAAGAATCCGTGAAGCCACGGAATCGGTGTATCTCCTGAGCCTCTTCTCCAAACCTGCTCGCCCCAATCGGCGAGTTAAGGCGGAGTTGCTTCGCCGGCTCCACAAGAAATAAGCTGCCTCCCGCAGGGCGCGTAGTCCCCCCGCACTTGCACGACGCGGGAAGAGAGTAGGAGTCGCCAGCCTTGACTTCCTCTCCCGCTGTGGAATAAGCGGGCGACTTTAGCTTGTGCGATTCCACGCGTCTTGTGCGCATATGGCCAAGGTGGGGAAACGCAGGACGCACGGCAGGTGACGATTGGTCCAATCGACGGCCAAACCAGCTCTGCGACGTGAATTGGGCTTGATTCAGGCCACGGCTCTGGCCATTACCGACATGGTGGGGATCGGCCCGTACATCACGATCCCACTCTTGCTTGCCACCATGGGCGGGCCCCAAGCGATGCTCGGCTGGCTGGTGGGTGCAGCGCTGGCCTTTTGCGACGGCTTGGTGTGGGCGGAGCTCGGTGCGGCGCTGCCCAAAGCCGGCGGCAGCTACAACTATCTGCGTGAAGCGTTCGGTCCTCACCGTATGGGCCGCTGGCTTTCCTTCCTGATGGTGTGGCAGATCATCTTTTCCGCGCCGCTCTCGGTAGCGAGCGGTAGCATTGGCTTCGCGAATTACCTTCGCTACCTGCTGCCACAGCTCACCCCTTGGGAAGTGCGCCTCGTCGCCGCAGTATTCCCGTTGTTGCTCGTGGCACTGCTCTATCGCCGCATCGGAGCCATCGGGAATCTCTCCGTGGTGCTCGTTGCGGGTGTGCTCATCGGCTGCCTGTGGATTGTCATCTCCGGCCTTCCGCACCTCAGCGCCTCGCGCCTTTTCGACTTCCCTCCCGGAGCATTTCATCTCAACTGGGTTTTTTGGGGAGCGCTCGGCCACGCCACGCTTTATGCGCTCTACGACTACTTTGGCTACTATAACGTCTGCTACCTGGCAGAGGAGATTCGCAATCCCGGCCGCGTGATTCCGCGCGCCATTTTGTTTTCCATCCTTACCGTGGCCGTGCTCTACATCTTGATGACCGCTTCGTTCCTCAGCGTCATCCCCTGGCGTGAGGCTATTCAGACCCGGTTCATCGCCTCGGTCTACGTCGAGGCGCTATTTGGGTCCGCGGCGGGGAAGCTCATGACGGTGCTGCTGCTCTGGATTGCGTTCTCCTCCGTCTTCTCACTGCTCCTCGGGTACTCGCGCATCCCGTACGCTGCCGCCGTCGACGGCAATTTCTTTCCGGTGTTCGCACGGCTGCACCGGAAGGGCGGCTTCCCGCACATTTCGCTTATCACGCTCGGCGTCATCGCCTCCCTCTTCAGCTTCGGCCGCCTGAGCGAAGTCATCGGCAGCCTGATCGCCACGCGTGTCCTCATCCAATACCTTCCTCAGACTGTTGGCTTCTTCCTGCTGCGCTTCCGCTCGCCGGACTTGCCACGCCCCTTCCGCATGTGGCTCTACCCCCTTCCCGGAATTGTCTCGCTCGGCGGATGGGTCTACGTGCTGGCAACGGCTGCGGCTCGATCGCTATTTTTTGCCTTTGGGGTTTTGGCCGTGGGAACCGCCGCGTATATGGCGCGCGCCCGCGTGCGTGGCGAGTGGCCGTTCCAAGTACGGCAGGTGGTAGGTAGTAGGTGGTAGGTGGGCAGGGGGGCTAGACTCTCAAAGAATTGATCAAGCCCGTGGGCATCCGGCCAACGCGCTCGGCCTGTTCAGTCAGCGATTCATATTCGACTTCGTACCCAAGGTCCCGGCAGAGAATGAAGTAGTAACGCAGTTCCTCCAGGGAGCCCAGCGCAAAGTTGTAAAAGTGAATCTTATCGCTGCGCCCCCGCCGTTTGAAACCCTCTGCAATGTTAACTGGGACCGACACGGCAGCTCTCTGCATTTGGGCTATGAGCCCAGATTTCTGGTCTCTTGGCAGCTTTCGTGTTGTCTCGTAGACATCGAGGACCAGCCGATGTGCCGCCTGCCAGACCTCCAGTTGCTCGAACCTCTCGATCGCCATGTCTCACGCACCTCTGCGGGCAACCCCCCGATTCCGCGTCCCCACCTACCACCTACGACCTACCACCTGCCTTTTTCCCAAGCAAAAACATCCCTTCGTTGTGGACGATCTGGATATCGTCACCCTGCGGCTGTGCCGAGAAGCCCGCGCGGTCGCCCGCCATAGAATCTTCCAGCAGCTTGCGGGTTTCCCGGTAGCGCTTTGTTCCCGGATTATAGCCGGCGCGCAGCATCCAGTGATTGAATGAGCGCGCGCGTCGGCGCAGTGACTGCCGCACCACCTCCAGGCCTGCTTGTTCAAACATGCGCAGAAAAGTTGTCAACCGCAGCGAGAGTGTGTGCGAAGGGTCGCGGAGTCTTTCGATGCGATTGTGTAGGTCGTATTTCGGGTCGCTCTCGGGCGCGAGCGGGTCGATCACCAGAAGGCGGCCCTCCGGTTTCGCCACGCGGATCATCTCACGCAGCACGAGCTGGGGTTTGGGCATGTGGTGGAACGAGCACTGACACGACACCAGATCAAATGCGCCGTCGGGGAAGGGAAGTTGCTCGGCATCGCCACAGGTAAAGGCGGCGTTCGAAATCTGCTTCTCGGCTTGAAAGGCGCGCGCCCTCCGCAGCATTTCAAGCGTCAGGTCGACGCCACGCGCAAGGCGCACGCGGGGGGCGAGCGCCAGCGCGAACGCTCCGGGCCCGCAGGCGACATCGAGCGCCAAGTCCGTAGCCTGGGGTTTCGCGAACTCGACCTTCTCCGACAGGACCTCGGGCGTATCCCTCACCGCAAACGTCGAAAAGGCTTCGGCGGTTTTGGTGAACTGCTTTTGGATAGTTTCTTTATGTTTTTTGGACATGAGGTTATCAAAACCGTAGTCTACAAGATTTTCGTGCCCGCGAGTCAGGAGACGCGCTTCGAACACCCCTTGCTGTTGAAGGCCGGTTCCGTTAGGATGTCGCCTCACGCTTTATCAGTCAAGGCCTAGTCCCGTGCCCGCCTGGTTAGGTTCTTTTCGGAAGCGTTCGCGGTCAACCAAACCGCCGTGTGGGCAGAGCAGGTTCGGGACTTCTTCAGGCGGTCACGGGACTAGCTGGCAATGACCCGCATTGCCTGTAGTTGAATCCTCGTTTTCCAGGAGTGCTTTCATGGTGAGCCGGGCTGCACGAATCCTCGTCACCCATCTGGTATTTCTTCTTGCGACTCTCGTCTGCAGCGCTGCATCGCAAAAGTCCTCCGTCGACGCGGTTCTGGATTCGCTGTTTGCCGTGCACGGCTTCCGCGAGGTCGCGATCTCGCCCGACGGTCAACGCGTCGCCTGGGTCGAGGCCTTGCCGGACGCCAATGGAGCGCCCTCCGGCGATTCCGCCATCGTCGTTACCAGTCTGGCATCGCCCGCCGCCGCAGGGCGCCGCATCACGGCGGGCAGCGGTGGCCCATACCAAGAGCATGACATCGCTTGGGCGCCTGACAGCCGGGAGGTCGCCTTCTTATCCAATGCGCAAACTCCCGATCAGTTGCAGTTGTACGTTGCCAATGTCACCGGCGGCTCGGCCCGAAAACTCACCAGCCTGACGGGCTCGCTGGACGCGCCGGGCTGGTCTCCCGATGGCAAGACCCTGGCGCTGCTTTTTACCGAAAACGCGCCCCGCGCACCAGGCCCGCTGGAGCCCATGACGCCTCCTTCCGGGGTGATTGGCGGCAAGGTCTACGAACAACGCTTGACCACGGTGGATGTGGCCACGGGACGCATCCGGCAGCTCTCACCGGCAGACTTGTACGTGTATGAGTACGACTGGTCACCCGAGGGAAAACAATTCGTCGCGACCGCGGCACATGGCGCGGGCGACGGCAACTGGTATGTTGCCGAAATCTATACTATCGATGCTGCTTGGGGCGAGACAAAATCCCTTTACAGGCCGCCTTATCAGATTGCTGTGCCCCGGTGGTCTCCAGACGGCAAGAACGTCGCGTTCATCGGCGGGCTGATGAGCGACGAAGGCTCGATCGGGGGTGACGTCTTTCTACTTCCCGCCACGGGTGGTGAGGCCCGCAACCTCACTCCCGGCTTTAAAGCCTCCGCAAGCTGGCTCGCTTGGCGACCTGGCGGCGCCGAAATCCTCATGCTCGAGAGCCTTGATGGTGCGAGTGGCATCGCGACGCTGGGCGTTCGGAGCGGCCAGATTACCCCGCTTTGGAGCGGGCCGGAGACGCTCTCCCTCGGCTGGTGGAATTTTGCACTTTCCCTGGCGCGGGACGGCAAGAGCTGCGCATTGCTGCGCGAGTCTTTCTCAGAGCCGCCGGAGATTTGGGCCGGGCCTATCGGGGCGTGGAGGCAAGTCACAAACTCCAACCGCGAGGCACACGCAAGCGGGGGGAAGGTAGAGAGCATCCACTGGTCGAACGACGGCTTCCAGGTCCAGGGTTGGCTCACCTATCCCCGCGACTACGACCCCACACGCCACTATCCGCTGGTTGTGGAGGTCCACGGGGGGCCGGGCGCGATGGCGCGCCCCACTTGGCCGAGCACACTTTTCGACTTTACCGTCCTTTCGCACGAAGGCTATTTTGTTTTGCGGCCGAATCCACGCGGCAGCTTCGGTCAAGGGGAAGCCTTCACCCGGGCCAACGTCAAGGATTTTGGCTACGGGGATTTGCGCGACATCCTCGCGGGAGTTGACTTTGTGGTGAAAAATCTTCCCGTGGACAACGAGCGAGTGGGAATCGGCGGGTGGAGTTATGGCGGATTCATGACCATGTGGGCCGTGACGCAAACGCACCGCTTTCATGCCGCCGTTGCCGGGGCGGGCATCGCGAACTGGCAGAGCTATTACGGCGAGAACGATCTCGACCAGTGGATGATTCCTTTTTTCGGCGCGTCAGTTTATGACGACCCGGCGGTTTATGCGAAGAGTTCTCCGCTCAACTTCATCAAGAACGTGAAGACGCCCACGCTCATTTTGGTGGGCGACCGCGACGGCGAGTGTCCAATTCCGCAATCGTTCGAGTTTTGGCACGCCCTAGAGACGCTGGGCATCGAAAACGAGTTCGTGGTCTATTCGAACGAGGGCCACTTGATCTTCGATCCCGAACACCGCCGCGACATCATGCGGCGCACCGTAGAGTGGTATGACCGCCATCTGAAGTAGCGATTCTCCACTCGGGTGAGCCCCGAAAGCGCGCATTACAGAGGTGGCGAAGGGCCAAATTTCCAGTTGACGAGCACCCGGCCGGACTATAGATTTAGCGTCTTTTCGGATGGAATTCGACGATTAACAGGCAGCCGCGAGGGCCCGGTGCGGGCCACACGCCATCGGCCGAAGCAGCCCCCGGGCGCTGCGAGGGGGAGAGACACGATGAAGGTAGGGCTCTTCACGGCCCTGCTCGCCAAGCTCAGCCTGGACGAGGTTATCAAGAAGATTAAGTCACTTGGGATCCGAACGGTTGAGCTGGGGACAGGTAATTACGTCGGTGACCCACACCTCAAGCTCGACTGGCTGAGCCAGCCTTCCAAGATCAAGCAGTTCAAACAAAAGCTCGAGGAACAGGGCATTAACATCAGCGCCTTGAGCTGCCACGGGAACCCTCTGCATCCCAACAAGCAGTTTGCCCAACTCCATGGTGAGACCAACCGTAAGACCATCTTGCTGGCGGAAAAGCTGGGTGTGACGCGTGTCATCGACTTCTCCGGCTGCCCCGGCGATTCGGATGATTCCAAGTATCCCAACTGGTCGCCCACACCCTGGCCTCCTGACTACCTGGAAATCTTGAAATGGCAGTGGGAGAAGAAAGTCATTCCCTACTGGACGAAGCGCGCCAAGTTCGCGGAAGACCATGGCGTGCGGATCGCCATCGAAATGCACCCGGGTTTCGTGGTCTATAATCCTGAGACCATGTTGCGACTGCGCGAGGCGGCAGGGCCTGCCCTTGGCTGCAACTTCGATCCCAGCCACATGTTCTGGCAAGGGATCGATCCTTGCAGGGCGGTGCGCAGGTTGGGAGAAGCGGTGTTCCACGTCCACGCCAAGGACACGCGCCTGTACGAGGTCAACATCAAGGTCAACGGTGTGCTCGACGCTAAGCCCTACAGCGATGAGAAAAACCGCTCCTGGATCTTCCGCACCGTGGGCTACGGCCACGACGCGGATTTCTGGTGCGACCTCGTCTCCACACTGCAAATGGTGGGTTACGATGACGTACTCTCCATCGAGCACGAGGACAGTCTGATGTCCATCGACGAAGGCTTGAGCAAAGCCGCAGCCTTCCTTAACCAAGTCGTCATCAAGGAAAGACTCAAGGAAATGTGGTGGGCCTGAAGAACAGTGGACAGTGAACAGTGGATGGTAAAAGACAGACAGCTTGCAGCGAACGGCAGACCATGAGTAGGCCAGTAGTGGAACACGAAGAGCGGCGGCCGAGGGATTATCATGATCTGCTCGTGTGGCAGAAGGGAATGGCCCTCGCGCAGCAGATCTATAGGCTGACCCAAACCTTTCCCGACACGGAGAGATTCGGCCTCGTTACACAGATGCGCCGGGCAGCCGTTTCCGTGCCGTCCAATATCGCCGAAGGCCAGGCCCACAACACCACCGGCGAGTTCATCCAGTTCCTTTCTCACGCTGTGGGCTCGGTATCGGAACTGGACACTCAACTTAGACTGAGCGTGGAACTTGGATTCTGCTCACAACTGAGGGCGCAAGAGGCCCAGTCCCTCATCCTGGAACTGAGGAAGATGATTACTGCCCTGCGCAGAAAGCTTGCGGACGGTTCCTGAAGCCAGCATGCATTTCGCTTGCTGTTCACTGTGGACTGTCCACTGTTCACTCCTTGTTATTGACTGGCAGGACCCGTCCACCAGGAGGAAAAGTCACCGTGGCTGAAATTAATGTCGCTTTGATCGGTCACCGTTTCATGGGCAAGGCGCACTCCAACGCCTACCGCCAGGTGCGGAGATTCTTCCCGGGAAAGCTGATACCGCGCATGAAAGTTCTCTGCGGCAAAGCTTGCACGGAAGAGCTGGAAGAGACGGCGCGCCTGTATGGGTGGGAGGAGTCCGACTGCGAATGGGAGCGGGTGATCGAACGTGAAGACATCGACCTGGTCGACGTCTGCACGCCCGGTTATCTCCATCATCCCATGGTCATCGCCGCCGCCCAGGCTGGCAAGCACGTCATCTGCGAGAAACCCCTGGCGAACAATCTTGCTCAGGCCAAGGAGATGCTGAAGGCCGTCGAGAAAGCCGGTGTGTCGCACATGGTGAATTTCAATTATCGCCGTGTGCCGGCCGTCGCCTACGCAAAGAAACTGATCGAAAATGGGCGTATCGGCGACGTATACCACTATCACGGTGCCTATTTGCAGGACTGGATCATGGATCCCGAATTCCCACTCGTCTGGCGTCTTGAAAAGAGATTCGCGGGCAGCGGCGCGTTAGGCGACATCGGTGCGCACGCCGCTGACCTTGCGGAATACTTGAACAGCGAGATCCAGGTGGTGAGTGGCCAGATGACTACCTTCATTAAGGAACGGCCTCTCCCTACAGAAGGCGCGGGTGCCTGGGGCGCGAAAGGCCAGAAGGGCAAAGGCAAAGTCACGGTCGATGATGACGCCAATTTCCTGGCGCGCTTCAAGAATGGCAGCGTGGGAGTTTTCGAGTCGTCGCGATTCGCCGGTGGTCGCCGGAACTTCAACACCTTCCAGATTTACGGCAGCAAGGGAAGTATCGCCTTCAACCTGGAGCGCATGAACGAACTGGAATTCTACGATCGCACAGAGCCGGCGGAACTGCAGGCCTTCAAGACCATTATCGTGACGGAGGCCAGCCACCCCTACGTCGGCGCCTGGTGGCCACCCGGACATATCCTTGGCTACGAGCACACTTTCGTTCATGCCATACACGATTTCCTCACGTGTCATGAGAAGGGGCGCCTCCCGGAACCGAACTTCCGTCAGGGCGTCAGAAATCAAGCCGTGCTCGACGCTGTCGAACGCTCAGCGAAATCGGGGCGGTGGGAAAAAGTGGCTCCATGAGTGATCGGACGCGGGGGCCAGGGTTGCACGAATGTGAGAAAGAGAGGACTTGCCTATGCCATACATGATGGGAATCGATGTTGGGACCACAGGCACGCGCGCCGTGATCGTTCGCCCGGATGGCCACGTGGTAGGAGCGGCGACCGGCGATCATCAGCCGATGCGGATGTCCAAGCCCGGATGGGCCGAGCAAGATCCGGGAGATTGGTGGCAAGCGACCCTGGTGGCGATTCGCGCGGCGCTCGAACAGGCAAGTTTGAAAGGCTCCGACATCGCCGCCGTGGGCTTTTCCGGGCAGATGCACGGCGTCGTCCTGCTCGACAAAGCCTTCGCCGTTCTTCGCCCTTCCTTGATTTGGTGCGACCAACGCAGCCAGGCTCAATGTGATTGGATCACCGGCCAGGTGGGTGCGGAGCGGCTCATCCAATATGTTTCCAATCCTGCGCTCACGGGCTTCAGCGCACCCAAGATCCTCTGGGTTCGCGACAATGAGCCAAAGATCTATAAGCGCGTGGCGCATTTCCTGCTTCCAAAAGATTTCGTCCGGTTCCGGTTGACCGGAGAGTTTGCCACCGATGTGTCGGATGCTTCCGGAACTCTGCTTTTCGATGTCACCCACAGGCGCTGGTCGTCCGAGATGCTCGGGGCGCTGGAGATCGATTCCCATATTCTGCCGCGGGTTTACGAGTCACCCGAGGTTACCGGCGAGATCACGCAGGAAGCGGCCGTGTTGACCGGGCTCAATGCCGGGACGCCCGTGGTGGCGGGCGCCGGCGACCAAGCGGCCAGCGCCGTTGGCAATGGCATCGTTCTGCCGGGACTCACCTCCGCTACGCTGGGAACTTCCGGTGTTATCTTTTCTTATACTGCTTCGCCCACCCTCGATCCCCGTGGGCGCATTCACACGTTCTGCCACGCCGTTCCAGGAAAGTGGCACGTGATGGGCGTCACCCAGGGCGCAGGGCTTTCGCTCCGCTGGTTTCGCGATCATTTCGGGGCGGCGGAATCCTGGTACGGTCGGCAGACTGATGTGGACCCTTACGAACTGATCATACGCGAAGCTGAAAAGGTGCCTCCGGGAAGTGAGGGCCTTCTCTGGCAGCCGTATCTTATGGGCGAGCGGACTCCCCACCTGGACGCTCAGGCGCGCGGCTTGTGGTTCGGCTTGACCGCGTCGCACACCCGCGCGCATCTGATCCGTTCCATCCTGGAAGGGGTGGCGTTCAGCCTGCGGGATTCCTTGGAGATCTTCAAAGAGCTGGCCATTCCCGTCGAGCAAATCCGCGTGTCGGGTGGGGGCTCGCGGAGTTTCTTGTGGCGGCAAATCCAGGCGGACGTTTATGGCAAGGAAGTCGTTACGCTCCGTACCTCGGAGGGGTCGGCCCTCGGCGCTGCCCTGCTGGCCGGCGTGGGAGCCGGGGTTTACGCTTCCGTCGAGGATTCCGCGCGGGACGCCATCCAGGTGAAGGAGCGCCTGGCGCCGAAAGCGGACCAGGTCGCGGTCTACGATCGCTACTACCAGGTTTATCGCAACCTCTACCCGGCCGTGCAGGAACTTTCACATACACTGGCAAAGCTGGGGGCCGGCGAGTCTTGACCTGGTGTGGGAGGCAAGCCCACCACCCTCAGCCTGGTTCCACGTGCGAGAGGATTTCGCGATGAGAACGCGTGCCGCATTTTGCGTCGCAGTTGTCGTGTTTCTGGCACTCCCCGCGAGAGGTATCGCCATGGAGAATTATTCCGTGTCCAAGAAAGTTGTGGAGGGGCACACAACCTACCACTTGCTCGATGCGCGCCGCAAAATGGATCTGGGGATCGTCCCCGATATCGGTAACTTTGCGTACGAGTTCAAGGTCGACGGCAAAGACGTCCTGATCACGCCTGAGTCACTGAGAGCTTACATCGAAAAGCATTGGTTTGGCTGGGGCATACCCTTTCTCGCCCCTTATGCCAACCGTATTGACCACGACTACTACTATTTCCAGGGTAAGAAATACTTGCTGAACGATGGCCTGGGCAACCTCCTCCGCGTGCCGCCTGGAAACCTGGTCTTGCACGGGTTGCTGGTCTTTGACCCGCGTTGGGACGTCGTGAAGACAGGAGGCAGCGATGCGGCAGGCGCTTTTGTTACTTCGCGTCTGGAGTTCTATAAGTACCCTGACCTGATGGCACAATTTCCTTTCGCGCACGTTTATGACGTGACCTATCGGCTTAAGGATGGAAGGTTGGAGTGCACGACGAAGGTAACGAATGTCAGCAAATCCTTGATGCCGGTTCATTTCGGCTATCATCCCTACTTTCGTCCAGACGGACCCCGCGAAGAATGGACGCTTGGAATCGGCGCGCGGAAACACTGGATTGCGAGCGATCTTCTTCTCCCCTCGGGAGAAACGGAACCCACTGACCAGTACCTTCCGGGCGTCACAAAGAGCTTCACGCTCGGTAAGCAATTCATTGACACCGGTTTTTCCGATTTCGAGCGCGATACCCAAGGATTGGGTCACATCTGGACGAAAGGAAAAACCCAGAAGGTTGAAGTGGTGTACGGGAAGGAATTCGATTATGCCATTGTGTATGCGCCGCTCGACAACACGCTGATCTGTATCGAACCGCAAACCGGGCCGACCAATGCTTTCAATTTGGAACACCAAGGCAAATTCAAGGGCTTGATCACGCTCGATCCCGGCAAGACGTTTCAGGCAACGTACTGGATCATTCCGACTGGTTTCTGAGTGAAGGTCGACCACCACAAGTCCGCATTATGATACGACCGAGACATTTGCTCTCTGCGCTCCACCTTATTGCTCTTGTCGTGGGCTTGACGGCGCTCCAACCGCCGGGCAGCTTTGATTGCGCCAGCGTTCTAACATCTTCAATATCGCTATTCTCAGCGAGGTCAGTTATGGCAGCCTCTGCCCCATCATATCCCGCAAAGCTCGAGCAAACTCAATACAGGAAGTGGAATGTTTACAAGCTCAGCAATGGCTTGCTGGCTCTGTACGTCGCCCCAGACATTGGCGGGCGCGCCATCCAGCTTCAACTCGGCGACCACGCGTACTTTTTCGTGAACAAGGACTTGGAGGGAAAGGTCCTGGCCGAATCGGAGAACAATGTCAAAGCCGGTTGGGCGAATTACGGCGGAGATAAGGTCTGGCCGGGCCCTGAGGGTTGGATGAATGATCAGGAGTGGCCGAGCATTCCCTATTACGTCCTTGACGGCAGTCGTTTCAAGTCGGAAGTGGTGGCTAACACGCCGACGGAGGTGGCGGTCAGCGTAACCAGTCCTGAAGACCCGCGTACCGGTGTGCAGTTCGTCCGCACCTACCGGGTTTACGCGAGCAGCACGTGGATCAAGGTGGATCAGGTGATGCGTAATATCAGCCGGCGGGAGATTCGTTGGGGTATCTGGCACTTGATTCAGAATGACGCCGCGGACGCAAACGATCTTTCCAAGCCCAACCCGGAACTTTACATGTACATCCCGCTGAATCCGCATAGCAGGTACCCGCAGGGGTATTACAACCCTTACGGTGACCCGCGCCACCCCAGCTACGAAATTCTGCCCGGTGGTCGAATGCTCCGCGTCCACTACCTGTATCGCGTCGGCAAGGCCGCCGCCGATTCCAGCGCAGGCTGGTACGCAATCGTCAACGGGCAAAAGAATTTCGGGTTGGTGGAATGCTTCAAATACTTTCCCGATCGTGAATATCCCGATGGTGCGTCCGTTGAAACCTGGAATGATGGGCCGGGAACCATTTCCCGCGGGCCGTTCGACCAGACCTTGCCGGATGACCCCAAGAAGACGCCTTACTTCCTGGAGTCTGAGGTGTTGAGCCCCTACGCCACACTCTGGCCGGGGGAAGAATATTCCTTTCCGGTCTACTGGGCGCCCACGCGCATCCCGAATCCTGTTGGGGGAGAGCCCACCTCCGCTGGGATCATCAGCGAGCCGCTTTCGGGAAAGCTCGAAGGGGGAAGCGTTACTCTGAAAGGCACGTTTGGAGTCTTTGTGCCGGGCTCACTGCAGGCCGACTTCTACAGCGTGATAGGCGAAGAAGTGGGGCACAAAACGCTGCAGGCCGTCGATCCGCGCGAAGTGGTCAGGTTGGACAAGTCCATCCCGGCGCCCACGGATGCCTTCCGCGTCAGCGTGAGTGTGCGTGACGCCGATGGGGAGAATCGCGGCTCGCTCGGCAACGTCATCCTGAGGCCGCGCCAGTAGAGTCGTTCGGGCGCAGGGAACCCTGGCCGGGCTGTGGAGCTGCGGCTTGCTCGTTCACTGCCGCTAGTCCACACTAGTCCCGTGACCGCCTGAAGAAGTCCCGGACCCGCTCTGCCCACACGGCGCTTTGGTTGACTGCGAACGCTTCCGAAAAGAACCTAACCAGGCGGGCACGGGATTAGTGCCGCCTCCCGGGCAGCCGCGAAACTCGGCGCTACCTGCGCCGAGGGAAGGCGGCACCCAGTTCGGAAATCCAGGGATGACTAAGACCGCCAAACGGCAATCCCCTGCCTGAAGGGGGCCCGCCGTAGGATCAAGTTCGCTACCCCCCGATCCGCTGTGCCACGAAGGCCTCGACTTCTTGACGCGTGGGCAGTGAGGGCTGTGCGCCTAGTTTCGTGGCCGCCAGCGCTCCCGCAGCGTTCGCGAAGCGAATGGCATCCTCAATCATCGCTCCCCTCGCGTACTCGACCGTGAAGGCTGCAGTGAAGGCGTCTCCTGCCGCCGTGGGATCGACCACCTCGATTTTGTAAGGTGGGAAATGCATTGTCCCTTTAGGCGTCACCAGCATAGAACCGTCGCTACCCAACTTCAGGACGACGGTCCTCACACCTCTGGCGAGGAGCTTCTCCGCGGCCTCGCGCGCTGACACGCGGCCGGAAACCTCCTCGCCGGTCAAATGCGCGAGCTCCGTTTCGTTGGGAGAGACAACGTCTGCGAGTCGCAGAACTTCCATTGGGCAATGGCGCGGCGGTCCAGCGTCAAGCACCGTCAGCTTTCCGGCTTTGCGCGCCAGGCTGAAGGCAGTCTCCACGACATCGATGGGGACTTCCAGGACGCTGACGACCGCATCGGCGTGCTCGATCACTTCCCGTGCCCGCTCGACATCCGCTGGGGTCAAAGCAAGGTTCGCGGCGGGATCGACCGTGATGCAATTATTTCCATTGGGGAAGAGCATGATGAAGGCGCAGCCGGTGGCGCGTTCTGAAGAGCGCTTTACCCACGTGGTGTCAATTCCGCTGGACTCCAGGCCACGAATTAGAAAGTCTCCGATCATGTCCTGGCCGACGGCTCCGACAAAGGAAACCTTTGCTTCCATTCTCGCCACGGCCACGGCCTGGTTGGCGCCCTTGCCTCCCGGGAAGAACTGGAGGTTTTTCACCAGCAGGCTCTCCCCTTCTTTGGGCAAGCGTTCGGCTCTGACCACGATGTCAAAGTTGCTGCTTCCCACAACCACCACGTAAACTTCCTGGGCACGACCCACGGCACCACCTCTCGGGAGCGAACCACCCGGTCCCTTCAAGCGAAAACGCAGCAGGACTGTTGGGCCGCTCCTGTGCAGGGATTTTTCCTATCGGCTTCAAGGGAATTATTCACCACGGAAATGTCTCCTGACTTGTTTCCAAACGGCCATTTTCACGACATGCCTTTACATACGAGAGCCTTTGGCGTATTTTAGCACCACCTAGCTGCACGACGGATGGAGACTGCTGGCAATTTCGACAACGCCCTGTAGCGAGGCGTTTTGTATCGTCCCAATTTCGGATTCCTGCGCCTTCCGCGTAGCGCGCGGGAACCCAGTTTTCCTCACTGTTCTGAGGTCGGGTATTATCTGGACGGGTGCAGAATTTCTCGGGAGGGACAGATCATGGCTAAAGTCAAACAGCTCACGGCTTGGGTTGAGAGCAAGCCCGGAGAACTTGGACGCATTGCGGAAGCTCTTGGCAAAGCAAAGGTCAACATCACGGCTATTACCTGCTGGGGCCCCGGGGGCGAGAGCCCGATTCGGCTTCAGGTCAGCAGTCCTGCCAAGGCGAAGAAGATTCTTCAAGACCTTGGTCTGCGCGTCACGGAGGAGGAAGTCCTGCGCCTGACCTTGCCTGACAAACCTGGAGTGCTGGGCGAGGTGGGTGCGCGCCTGGGGGCTGCGAATATCAACGTCGAGTACGCTCACGCCAGCGTCGCGAAGGGGGGCAAGAAGGCGGACCTCGTGTTGTCGGTCTCGGATATGGTGGGAGCCGGCAAGGCACTGCGCGGCCTCTAGCGCCGATTTAGCACCGGGGTTGAAACACACTGGTAATGACGTCCGGATCCGCTCCCTTGTCACGAGAACGGGTAGTGGTTCAGCTCCAGCGCGCGGTCCGCAAGTTGACGCTTCAAACCAATCGAATCTGGCGGTGTCCGTCGCAGGAATCGCCGCAGCAGGGAGAGTTGTGTGCGCAGCGTGTCGCCCTCTGCGATGCGCGCCAGCGCTCGCCGCGCTTCCGCCTCCGCGCGATCAGCCGCCGCGTGGAGGAAAGCGCGGGCCACCGCAATCGCGGCTTCGCTGGCTTCCGGCGGATGTTTCTCCAACTTCTTCTGGCTGCGAAGCAAGGCGCTTTCCATGGCGTACACCGCCATGACCAGGTTGCTGATTACGCCCACTACTTCTTGCTCATGCTCCAGCGCCTGCATATACCGCTGCACGGCGCTTCCCGCCACCAACAACAGTACCTTCTTGACTCCTTCCACCAGCTTCGCCTCTTCGGCTAGCGGCCGATTGTCGAATGTCTCCTCGGGCGGCGCCATCCCCAAGACTTCGTCGGCGAGCTTTCGCGCAGCGGGAAGCAAGGCCAATTGCCCCTTCATCGAGCGCTTCATCAGCATGTCGGTAATCAGCAAACGGTTGATCTCGTTGGTGCCTTCGAAGATTCGATTCACGCGCTGATCACGATAAGTACGCTCGACCTCATAGTCGCTGGAGAATCCGTAGCCGCCAAGAATCTGCACGGCCTCATCGGCAACGAAGTCCAGGGTCTCGGTGCCCATCACTTTCAGAATGGAGCACTCGACTGCGTATTCGTGCAAAACGTCCAGGATCTGCTTCGGCGCGGCTGGCGTACCCTGGTCGATTTCCCTGAGCATCAAGTCAATCATTCCGCTCGTCCGGTAGGAAATGCTTTCGATCGCATAAATTTGCGCCACCATCTCACCGAGTTTTTCCTTGATCATCCCAAAGTCGGCGATCTTGTGGCTGAACGCCTCGCGTTCCTTGGCCCACTTCAGCGCTTCCACTAGCAGGTATTTGCAGCCGCCCACGCAGCCCGCGCCCAACTTGAGCCGGCCCACGTTCAAGATGTTGAAGGCAATCAAATGCCCCTTTCCGATTTTCCCCAGGACGTTCTCCACGGGCACCTGGACGCCCTCCAGATTCAGGGGCGTTGTAGAGGATCCGCGAATTCCCATCTTGTGCTCTTCCGCCCCGGGTGAAACGCCCGGAAAGGTGCGCTCCACGATGAAGGCCGTGAATTTCTCTCCGTCCACCTTGGCGAAGACAACGAAAACATCCGCAAAGCCGCCGTTGGTGACCCACATCTTTACTCCGTCCAGGATGTAATGCTTCCCGTCCGGGCTGAGCGTAGCTCGCGTCTTGCAGTTCAGAGCGTCGGAGGCAGACGATGCCTCACTCAGGCAATAGGCGCCCACCCACTCGGCGCTTGCCAGTTTGGGCACGTATTTCGCCTTCTGCTCTTCCGTGCCAAAGAAGGCGATAGGCAGAATGCCGATACCCGCTTGTACGCCGAGCGACGTGGCCCAGGAACCATCGCGCGCCATTGTTTCAGCGACCAGGATGGAAGAGATCTTGTCCAGTTCGAGGCCGCCAAACCGTTGTGGGACGTCCGTGGCGCACAGGCCGACCTCCGCGGCCTTCTTGAGAAGCTCGCGCAGAACTCCCGGCTTCCTCGCTTCGATCTCCTTCAGGCGCGGCGAAATTTCCTTGTTAACGAATTCTTGCGCCGTCTGCGCGATCAACCGGTGCTCTTCCGTGATGTCCTCGGGCGTGAATACTTCCTCGGGCGTGCGCGTTTCAATCAGGAAGCTGCCGCCTCTGATTCGTTTCGCAATGGTCGGAAGGCCATCTACCATATTCTCTCCCGTGCTTTTGAGGTTGCACACCCCTGTGGCCAGCGGCTGCAAAACTCCATAGCCCATCCCTCAGCGTTCGGCGGACAGTTCCCAAAGCTCGATGCGATTCCCCTCAGGGTCCACGATCCAGGCGAAACGCCCGTACTCGTAGTCTTCGCGGTGCGGGTCAATTTCAATGCCCTCCTCCTTTAGCACTTTCAAGAGCGCGTCGAGGTCGGCAACGCGCACATTCATCATGAAACTCGCGCGGCTGGGGTCGAAGTATTGCGTGGTCTTGGGGGATATCGCCCACACCGTCATCCCTTCTTTTTCCTTGTCATCGTGTTGCCGCCACCTGAAAGTGACGGCCTGATTCGAGCCGCGCTTCAGAGCGAGGTGCTTTTCGTACCACGCGTACAACGCTTCCGGATCCTCCGCCTTGAAAAACAACCCACCTAGCCCCGTCACTCTCCCCATTAGAGTTCTCCCTTGCGTCGCGCATGCGTGCGGCTCCGGCCTGCGGTTACCGGATGTTTTCAAAAATCCCCGCCGCACCCATTCCGCCGCCCACGCACATGGTCACCATGCCATAGCGAGCATTTCTCCGTTTCAACTCACCGAGCAAGGTTGCCGTCAGTTTAGTGCCCGTGCAACCTAGCGGATGACCCAGGGCGATCGCGCCACCGTTCACATTGGTCTTTTCCAAATCGAGTTTCGCGAGTTTAATCACCGCCAGCGCCTGCGCGGCAAAGGCTTCGTTCAGTTCAATCAGGTCCAGATTCGCCAACTCTAGCCCGGCCAGCTTTAACGCCCTGGGAATGGCGTAAACGGGACCCAGACCCATCTCCTCTGGCGGGCAACCGGCCGTCGCAAAGGTCAGGAAGCGCGCCAGGGGCTTGAGACCCAGCGCCTTCGCCTTGTCAATCGACATCACCAGGGCAGCGGCTGCTCCGTCGCTTATTTGCGAGGCGTTGCCCGCCGTCACCGTTCCATGCGCGTGAAACGCCGGCTTGAGCTTTGCCAACGCTTCCATCGACGTATCGCGTCGCGGCCCTTCGTCCGTGTCGAATAGCACCTTCCGTGTCTGTGGCTGCTTCCGGCCGTTCAAGCCTACCTCGATGATTTCCAACGGCACGATCTCTTCTCGGAATTTCCCCTGGTCGATCGCTGCAATCGCGCGCTCGTGGCTGCGCAGTGAAAACCGATCCTGTTCTTCTCGCGTAATGTGATGCTTCACCGCCAGGTTTTCAGCCGTGAGCCCCATACTTAAGTACGAATCGGGGTAATGCTCTATCAGGTAAGGGTTCGGAGAGAAATGGTATCCCCCCAGGGGGATCATGCTCATGGTTTCGGTGCCACCCGCCACCACAGCCTCCGCGAAGCCTGCCAGGATGCGCTCGGAAGCGAGAGCAATCGCCTGCAGTCCCGATGAGCAGAAGCGGTTGATCGTCATTGCCGGGCACGTTACCGGAAGGCCCGCACGCAGTGACGCCACGCGGGCCACGTTGTTGCCTTGTTCAGCCTCCGGCATAGCGCAGCCCAGGATGACGTCCTCTACTTCGCTTGGATCCAGCGCCGGCGCACGCCGCAGGACTTCCCGGATCACGGCGGCGGCCATGTCATCCGGCCGCGTGGAGCGCAAGACGCCGCGCGGCGCCTTGCCGACCGCGGTGCGCGCAATGGAAACGATCACCGCTTCCTTCATCCTCTCCTCCCGCCCTGCGTCGGCAGGCCCTGTTCTCAGTCGTTCACAAGCACCCCGTCTCGTGATGCTTCCCGAGGTGCGGCTGGGCGACTCCCCCTGCAGATTCAGTTCCTAAGAGGCTTGCCTTTCTTCAGTGTGAACTGGATGCGCTCGACGGTCTTCTTCTGCCCGCAAAGGCTGACGAAGGCTTCACGCTCCAGGTCCAGCAGGTATTGTTCCGAGACCAGTTGTGGCGACGTGAATTCTCCGCCGCCGGAAAGCACCCTGGCAAGTTGTGTCCCCACCACCACATCGTAATCCGACAGATATTCCGCGCGCCGCATCAGGTGAAGCGCGAGTTTCATCTTCGTGAACGCCGGTTGACCCAGCGCGCGAATATCCTCGCGCGGCCTGCCGGGACGATAACCCAGGCGGAACAGGTCGAGCGCCAGTTGTTTTCCATCCGTGATCTGCCGATCGCGGTTCATACTGATGGAATCCTGTGGTGAAAGATACCGCAATCTGCGTGCTCCCTCAGCACTGGTGGAGACCTTGGCCATGCCGATGTTCAGAAATACCTCTTTCACATAGGTAAATGGGTCGGCTTCTGGATCCGGCGGCACGGCATCGAGGGCACGCAGCAGCATCTCCTTGGTGCCGCCGCCCGCGGGAATCAGCCCCACCCCAGCTTCGACCAAACCCATGTACGCCTCTGCTGCGGCCCGCACGCGCGTCGCGTGCAAGCACATTTCTGTTCCTCCCCCCAGCGCCATCCCGAAAGGCGCTGCCACCACGGGTTTGGGCGCGTACTTCAAAGCCATGTTGGCATTCTGAAATGCGCGAACGGCTTGGTGAATTTCGTCCCACTCACCTTCCTGAATCGCCATGAGGACAAGCAACAGGTTCGCGCCCACGCAGAAGTTCGGCGCTTGATTGCCAATTACCATTGCGTCGAAGCCTTCGTCGAGGGCCTTGAGCCCCGCCTGTACCATCTGCACTGTGTCGGGTCCGAGGGTGTTCATTTTGGAGTGAAACTCCAGGCACAAGACGCCGTCACCGAGATCGATCAAGCTTGCGCCGGCGTTCTTCTTGAGTTCCTTCTTCCGTGCCTTGAGTGCCGGGAGGAGGATGACACCCGGCCTATCCGCAAGAGGGCGATAGCCAGCGGAAGCGAGATCAAAGTAGCTGGTAATCCCATCCGCCCGAGCGTAGAACGATTTTCCACCGGTGGCCCGCAGACGTTCCACCAGGGGCGGTAGGGGGCGCCCTTGCTTCACCCAATCTTCCACAATTCGCTCGAAACCGATCGCGTCCCACAGTTCAAAGACTCCACTCTCCCAGTTGAACCCCCACTTCATCGAGTTGTCGATGGAGACGATGTCGTCGGAAATTTCCGGCACCCGCATGGCGGCATAATGAAATGTGTCACAGAGCGTCTGGCGATAGAACTGGCCGGGTCGATCTGCCGCCTGAAAAAGTATCTTCACACGCGCGCGGTGGTCTTCTGTACTTCGCGCCAGCTCGAGGCTAGGAAAGGTAACGTGTTTTCGCGGGCGATATTCAAATGTGCTGAGGTCGAGCGTCAGGATCTCGCTTTCATCTCCGCCCAGCCTCTTAATCCTCCTGTAAAAGCCCTGGCCCGATTTGTCGCCCAGCAGGTTACGCCGGATCATCTGATCGATAAAATCGGGGATCTTGAAAAGGTCACGGCGTTCATCCTGTGGCAAAGACTCGCTCAAGTTTTTCACCACATGCGCCAGCACGTCCACGCCGACGATGTCGAGCGTGCGAAAGGTGGCGGATTTCGGCATGCCCAGGATGGGACCGGTCAGCGTGTCAATCTCTTCAGTTGTGTAACCACCCTCCTGCATGATGCGGAGAATGTTCAGGGTCGTGAAAGTCCCAATGCGATTGGCAATGAAATTCGGCGTGTCCTTGGCGAGCACAAGGCCTTTGCCGAGCACCACATCGCCAAAGCGCGAGACGGCCTCCACAACGTGCGGCAGGGTGTCGGGAGTGGGAACAATTTCCAGCAGTCGCAGATACCGTGGGGGATTGAAGAAGTGCGTGCCCAGGAAGTGCCGGCGAAATTCTTCGCTGAAACCCTCACTCAGGGAGGAAATGGAGATACCGGAAGTATTCGAGCTGATGATGGCCTCCCTGGCGCGAATCGCCTGAACCCTTTCCAGCAGCGTGCGCTTCACGGCCCGATCTTCCGTCACCGCCTCGATGATCCAATCACAGTCCTTGAGGTCGTTGAGGTGGTCCTCCAAGTTTCCGACCGTGATCATGCGCGCCGCTTCCGGGACGAAGAAGGCCGCCGGGCGTGACTTCAACGCGGCATTCAGGCCCGCCTGCGCTAGGCGATTACGGACTTGCGGTTCATGGAGCGCCAGCCCCTTCGCTTCCTCCTCAGGTGTTAACTCTTCAGGAACAACGTCCAACAGCAGGCACGGAATGGATGCGTTGGCCAGATGGGCTGCGAGGCGAGATCCCATCGTCCCTGCACCGAGCACGGCTACTTTGCGGATATTGCGCACGATTTGCCCCCATCAACCTGCCGGGCAGAATGGGATGTCATTATCTTGGATGCCCCGAACAGGGTCAAGTTTCGACGTCTTGCACGCGAGGGAGACTCACAAGGGTTAGAACTCTCCGGCGTTATCGACCGGAAACGGACGTCATTACGATAGTCTCCGTCAGCATGGGCGTGTCAGCGTTAAGGAAGCGGCCGGTGGAGGTCAGGAAGGATGGGAAAAACTCGAGACTGTTCGCTTGTATGTCACTTCCAAACAATCTTCGGAAAGTTTCTGGGAACAATCCCAACCCCTTCCTTAACCGTGATGATCTGATCGATGGGGAGGTTGGTAAGTTTGTCCACAATGCCGCTGGGCCAGGTAATCTCCAGGGATTCGATGGTCTTTCTCTGCCCGACCCCGAAGGGAATGCGCGGGTCCTGGGCGGACATATAACTCATTCCCCCCTGCGCCTGCCGGTATTCGACAAAGCCCTCGGAGACGAGTTTCAGCGCGGCGCCCCGGCCGTCGCGGTTGGATTTCGTCCCCACCAGCATGATTTCCAGCCAATGGTTGGCATTTCCGCCGTCGTTGCGCAGCAACTGTGGGTAGTCGTTGCTATTGGAAATGGCGATATCCAGGTCACCGTCATTATCGAAGTCCGCCACGGCCGAGCCCCGCCCGGCTGTCGGCTTTATAAAGTCCAGACCCAACTGCTCGGACACCTTCTCGAACTTGCCCTCACCCAGGTTGCGGGACATGAGCTTGGGCTCTTCCCAGGAAACTTCCGTGTGGTACAAGTGAATGTTATCCAGCATGCTGCCATTCGTCTGGAAAATATCCACCCAACCGTCATTGTCGTAATCGATCATCCTGGCGCTTACGCCACTCAGGAAAATGGACTTGTTGCCCAAGCCGGAACTGAAGGTGATGTCGTCAAAGGTCTCGTCGTGGTTATTGTGATAGAGCCGGTTCAGTTCAAAATCCAAATGAGTGACGTAAATGTCCAACCACCCGTCGCCGTCGATGTCCGCTGCGTCCGTCCCCATTCCGGCCTCGTATTTCCCATCTTCACTGGCAGCCACGCCCGAGGTGAAAGAGACGTCCCGAAACGTTCCGTCATGGTTATTGAGGAAGAGAAAATTCGGCCAAGTGTCGTTGGCAACCATGATGTCCGGCCAGCCGTCGTTGTTGAAGTCGGCCAGCACAACGCCCAATCCCTTTGCTTCCGGCTTGGCGACGCCCGACGCGTCACTCACGTCGGCGAACGTGCCGTCGTGATTGTTGTGATAGAGTTTCAGCCGCTCTCCACGGTAATTGTCCGGATGGCAATAGGCGCGGTAGCCGGGCTTGTGCTCGCCGCACCAGAGGTTAGTTTTGGGCGTCCACTGGATGTAATTGCAGATCAGCAGATCGAGATACCCATCCCTGTCGTAGTCAAACCATCCTGCGCTCGCGGACCAGTTACCTTCGTCAGCCACGCCGGCCTTGGCCGTGACATCCGTGAACGTCCCGTCGCCGTTATTGTGGTAGAGGATCGTGTGGCCGTAGCCGGTCACCAGCATGTCCGGGTAACCGTCGTTGTCAAAATCACCCACGGCCACGCCTTGGCCGTAAAGTCCCTCGGCGCCGACGCCGGCCTTTTCCGTGGCATCCGTAAACGTTCCATCGCCGTTGTTGTGATATAGAGCCGAGCGCAAGGGCCGCGAGGGTTTGTACCACTCCGCGGCTGCCGTCTGTACCAGGAAAAGGTCCATCAGCCCGTCCTGGTCGTAGTCGATCCAGCCCAGGCCGTTGCCCATGGTCTCGATGTAATTCTTTGCTTCACTCATCGTGGCGTCGTGCTGGAAGGTGATTCCAGCAGCCTGGCGCACATCGGTGAAGCGCACCGGAATGCCGATCGTGGGTGGCTGCGCAGGTTGCGCGCGCAAAGGACTCCGCAGGGCCACGCCTCCCATCACGACGGAGGCGATCAAGGGGCCCACAGCTACCAGCAGAGAAGATTTAGAATGCCCATTGTGAGTTTGCTCTCTCAAGTCTTTTCCTCAGCACCTCAAATAAACTATAGCGCGAGACACCCGCCAAGCTCAATTACCATTCGCACCGGGGGAGAGGGATCCCGGACTTGCTTCCTGGGACCTTAATCTTTGATCTGTAGCCCGCGCTCGCGGTGGCCGCAAAGGCAGAGAAGCAGAGCGCCGCGCAGGACGGGCGACCAGGGCGGATTGCTTATCTCGGCGGCGACGTGCGTTGGCGACCGGGGCGTGAGATGCCGAGTTTGGCCATGCGCGACTGGAGAGTAGTTCGTTTCATGCCCAGGCGTGCCGCGGCGCCGTGCGGTCCGGCGATGACCCAGTTGGTGTCGCGTAAGCCGCGCAGGATGTGCTCGCGCTCAGCGGCTTCCAGAGTTACGGGGGAAGCAGAAGGACCGTCGCCGGATAGACGGTCCTCCGGCAAGGGCACGTGCAGGGCAGGGCCGCGGGAGAGGATGACAGCGCGTTCGATGAGGTTTTCGAGTTCGCGGACGTTGCCGGGCCAATGATAGCGCGTGAGTGCTTCCATCTCTTCGGCGGGAATCGTCTCGATGCGGCGGTCCATGCGGCGGGCGTACTTCTGCGCGAAATAGCGGACGAGCAGGGGAATATC
>JAIQEZ010000066.1 GCA_020073545.1 Terriglobia bacterium
AGGATCAACAGGTTCGAAACGAGGAAGGCAATCCCAAGGAGCCAGACCTTCGGGGATATCAGGGTGGGCTGAAAGACGAGGAAGGTTACAAGAATGATACCGAGGAGCCCCCTCAGCGCAAAGAAGAGCGAATGGCGAAAACGGGTTCGGGTCCACAGACCCGACTCCTCATCTTCCAAGGTCGCGGCGCCTGGGTTTCCAGTGTGCATATTGAGCTTCCTTTCGAAGTCGCGAGATCCTATTTGCCGTGTGCCGGATTCTCCACTTAACCGCCGCGCAAGTCAACACAATGGAATGTCAATAATGACCAGCTCTGTAATATATGGTGCGGTTAGTGTTAGATCTAGTAATTTCTCTGCGCGTAAGTCTAACTTCTCTTAATCTGATTTCAGGGCCTGACCCGCGCGGGGTTGGCAGATTGAGATTGGCATTATCATAACGTGGCCATATGGGGGTCCCGCCCTCGCAGGAAGCGGGGGAGGCACGTGGCCTTCACAGTCGGATGCAATGTGCGACGGTGAAACGTGGTTTCGGAACAGCGTGGTCCTGGCAGAGCAAATTCGATCAATTCTTGCTTCGATACTCCAATCACATCGATCGATGCTCAAGAGGAGGTTTTCGACCCAGTGCTTCTGTGGTGGCCCCGGCTTTGCCGGCGTCGGCCTGGAGGCTGTTGCCAGGGACCTGCTCATCGCAAGGAATCTCAAGCCCGCGTGTCCTACGCTTGGTTGTATCCGAAGAGCTTGCATCGGGATGCCTTCAACTCGAAAGGGGCTTGGTTGTCCAGGGTATTTGGTATAGTGTAACAGATGACAACACAGCGACGATAACTCCGCTTATGGGAACGCCTGCGAAAACTCTGGATCACCTGAACAAGGTGGTTGTCGGCTTCCTAAATGGGGGCCGTATTAAGGGCTACGTTTACGATTTTTCTGCACTGAAGGAGTCTTTCAATCTTCTTCCCCAAGAAGACCCACTTCAGGGGCAGGGAATAAAGGTTGAGCTGAAAGACCTGAAGGCGGTCTTCTTTGTCTGGGACTTCAGTGGCAACCCCGAATACCATGAATCCCTGCGTGCGGACGCACCCATGCACGGCCGGAAAATCGAAGTGACTTTCATCGATGGGGAAAAGCTTGTTGGGAGAACAGAGGGATATAACCCGCAGCGACTCGGCTTTTTTGTGTTTCCCGTTGATCCCAAGAGCAATAACATTCGCATCTTCGTGGTCACCAGGAATACCCGCCAAGTTAGACTTGTCTGAACTGTTCCTCTTTGTTTCGTGCGATTCAGGAAAGAGGCTCCATCCAGTTACCGGATTAGGTAAAGTAACGCGATGTGCCGAAAGCCCTCATGAAGTCAGACCCGCCGAGATATGATTCTGCGAGTCTGACTTCTGTGCTTTTGGTTGTGCCGAAACCACATCCTTTCGGATCATTTTCCGGTAAGCCGAGTTACCACCATGTGGCTCCTTCGACGCGAAGAGAGAAATGTGTTTGAACGAAGCCGCCGGCGCGGCGGACGCTTCGCGTGCGTCTTCGTCATGGTGACGACGGTTCTGACTTTGGCAGAGAAGAGCCAGGGGCAAGCTATGAAGCGGCGTCGAGAGATTCGAGATTTGTGTCTCACTCTGCCACTGTCAGGCGGCGCCGAGCTGCTTATCTGGAAAAGCGCAGCAGTTGGGTCGCCAGGTAGCATGGAACTTCAGCCTTCGACCATTCGCCTATACACCGAACGAATGCCACGCCATACTCGACCAAACCCTCGCCCGGGCGCTCCTGGGCGCGGACGATCCGGGCGGAAGCGAAAATGCTTGCTCCCGTTGGCGAGTAAGGAAAAGCAACCTCAATCAATGATCCCTGCGAGTAGTGTTTGTGGCTTTTAAAGCGAAGCCCGCCCCGCGACAAAGCCAAGGTCGAAACCGGTGTGCAAATCGTCCAGCGTTGGATCGTGGCGGCGCTGCGGCATCGCAAGTTCTTCAGTCTGGCGGAACTCAACCAAGCGATCCGGGAGCTCCTTACAAAGCTCAACCCGCGGCCCTTTCGCAAGCGCTCCGGTTGCCGCGCCAGCTTGCCTTCCTTAATCGTCGCCGCGGCGATTTCGGCGGTGCCCCGCTTATTGTGGAACCGCACCACCGCCCGGCTGTCGGTCTCCAAATTGGTGACGATGAACCCCACGCGAGGGAACAGTTCGCCAAGGTGGAACTCCACTTTCGCCACCACCCGCCGCGCCGTTGACGCGATGTCGAGGGCATTTGAGGGGGAGAGGAATGCTTCGCAGTGCGAAGAGCCTCAACAGGGACGTTCGATGCGAAGTCCTGTCAGAGAAGTGGCCATCTCGGTGAGCTTGTAGGCGACGCCGTGGGCGTACAACTCTCCCACAGGGGCCTCGTCGGCGTATACGATCTGGGCAGGGGCGAAGATATTCGCCGCTCCGGGCGTATAAGGCAAAGCCGCTTCGATGATCGTGCCAAGGGCATAGCGCCGGCGGCTCTTGAAACGAAAGCCGCCGCGCGAGACGTTTTCGGTCGTGGCGAGCTCGGTGCCAAATTCGGGGTGGCGGATGCAAACCGCCACTCTCAGGGCGATGCGCGGATCCCTTCGTTCATTGCTGGTACGGACCGGCATCGCACCGATCTTGCTTACGGCCATTTGCTCTGCCTCTCTCACCGCGACCTGTTTCCACAAGCTGTTGCCCTGGCCAGCGCATTGTTTGCAGGGTCGCAGAAGGGTTTGGTTGGCCAGGAGAACTTCCAGCGCAAAAACATCCAAGGGCACAACCTCTTGGGCGTGGCACCGGATACATTCCAGTAACACGCGACCCGCGGCATCCTGGGTGTCAGCCAGTGATGGAAACTCGATGGTCCAGACGTTCACTTGCACGTCAGAGACTTCCAGGCCGTAGTAGTATCCTTCATCCGCTCGTCCGATCTGTCCCACGACCCGGGCCAGAGTTTCAATGCCGGTCTTGTAACATCGGAGGTTGAGTGGTTGCTGGGGAACTAGCACATGGCGCGAGATGATCTTCGCACCGTGCCGACTTACTACGAGGGTTTGTCTTTGCTCAACAAAACTCTCCCCAGTGGCGTCGACTCCACTGATCTGAATTCTGAGCTCAAGATAAACGCGATCGCTGCGCCGGTTTGCCATTGGGTCCATACGGTACCTCCGAGGGAAGCCTTCGGCCTATCCAACCACATTGTTGAAGGTGATAATGTCTCAGGAGTATATCGGAGTCTCCCACTTTCATTTCCAAACTGACCAGCAACATACTCCAGGCAGCCTCTGGATGCAATAGTTCGTATCGCGCCATCTAAAATGTAACCAGGGGAGGAGTGATCGCGCCATTTAGGATGTAACCCGAGTCGGCGAGAAGGATGAGGAGGGTTACGGTGAGTTACAAGGCGCGATGGGAGTATTTTCGGGCGATCTATGGGCGCTATCAGAAGGGCGATCGGCAAGCACGCCAGGCCATTCTGAATGAATTCTGTTTGAACACGGGGTATCACCGCAAGTATGCCATTTGTGGGAAGCGGCGGGATACCCGTGGTCGGTGCGGCTGAAGGCGATACTACCGGCGTGGATGCCGTGGATTCGCAAGCGCTTCGGCATCGGCCCCGAAACGGAGCGGGAGTTACTCGCGATCAGCCCCCGGCAGATGGATCGCCGGCTGCGGGAGCAAAAGAGGCAAGCGCGCCGGAGACTTTACGGACGCACCAAGCCGGGCTTGCTGCTGAAACACCAAATTGCGGTCCAGACCGAAAGTTGGGACGTGCGCGGTCCGGGGTTTACCGAGATCGATCTGGTGGCGCATTCGGGCAATTCCGGGGCCGGTGAGTTCGGGCACACCTTGAACGTGACCGACCTTCACAGCACCTGGACCGAGTCGCGCGCGGTCTTGGGGCGCAGCCAACCCGCGGTCTTGGCGGCCATCCAGGAAGTCGAGCAGGCGCTGCCCTTCGCCTTGCGGGGAGTGGATTGCGACAATGGCTCGGAATTCATCAACTGGAATTTGCGGGCCTGGTGCCAGGGTAAGAACATTCAACTGACGCGTGGGCGGCCCTACAAAAAGGATGACAATGCCCATGTCGAGCAGAAGAACTGGACGCACGTGCGCAAGCTCCTGGGCTGGGATCGTTACGATTCGGCGGCGGCCCTAGAGGCCATCAACGATCTGTATCGACAGGAGCTGCGCTGGTTGCTGAATCTCTATCTGCCCTCGGTGAAGATGGTGAAAAAGACGCGGGTCGGATCGAAGCTCAGGCGCGTCTATGATGCCCCGCAGACCCCTTTGCAGCGCGTGGCGCGCTCTGGGTATGCCGAGCCCAGCCGGTTGGCGGAGTTGACGAATCTCCAGAGTCGCTTGGATCCATTCGAGCTGGCCCGGATCATTGATCGCAAGCTGAAACGCATCTACGAACTGGCCAACCCTAGGCTGAGCCCCGGTAGCTGCCCGCTGCACAAAGATCGTCGCAAATGGCTGCGGCCGGACAACGGGTGTGGAAAAGACGCTCCGTGGAAAAGCCTAAAAGCGGGCGTTCCCACCGAGCTTGGAAATCCCGCCCAGAGCGCGGGATTCCCACTTTCCCACACCCGCGGCGGCGGGTCCTCGGTAACATTTTAAATGCCCCGACGCTCTGCACGAAAGTTACATTCTTAAATGGCTTGACGCGCCTTGCGGATTGAGTTTGACTTCAGGGGGACTGAATTCATGGGCGCGCTTTGGCTGCCAGAGGAGATACCTTGATGAAGTTACTGTTTTGCCGGGGAGTCCTTGGTGGCCGGCGGAGGGGGCTTGTCAGGTAGCGTGTAAATGATCTCGCCGGGTTTGGCCAGGTGCATCTGCTCGCGTGCCAGGCGTTCCACGGCTGCGGGGTCCGACTTCAACGCCTTAATCTGCTTATCCAACTGCTCGTTTTCCTGCTTGAGCTGCTGAATCTGTTGCTGCAGCGTTTGCAGCTCCTTTTGCTGCCGCCGCAGCGCCAGGTAGCCGTTCTGGCCAAAGATTTCGTGAACGATCAACGCGATCGAGACGAGCAACAGCGCCAGGACGCCGTTGCGATAGAGCGTGGCTTTGTCGAAGTGGAAATCCTTCATGGCTCGAAGACGAACGCCTTGGCGGCGGCCACCAGGCGGTCGAGTTCCGGCTGCGCGGGCGCTTCGCAATAGACGCGCACCACGGGCTCTGTTCCCGAGGGCCGCATCAGCACCCACGAGCGGTCGTCAAGAATCATCTTCAGCCCGTCGGTGCGATCGATCTTCCGGATGGGGCGCGAGTCGAACTTCTCCCAGTTGCGCTTTAGTTTCTCGAGCAGCCGCTTCTGGACGTCGGGCTCGAGGCGCAAGTTGATGCGCACGTTCTCGACCGCGCCGACTTTCTTGAAGAGCGCCGCGAGTTGCTGCTTCACGGAAGCGCCCCGCCGCGCTACGGCTTCCGCCACCAGCAGGCACGCGAGGATTCCGTCCTTCTCCGGCAGATGCCCGCGGATGCTCAGTCCCGCGCTCTCCTCCCCGCCCAGCACGATCTTGTCTTCCTTGATGAGCTCGCCGATGTACTTGAATCCGACCGGAGTCTGGTAGAGCGGTACACCGTGGTACCTGGCCACCGCGTCCATCAGGTGCGTCGTGGCGACGCTGCGCGCAATGCCTCCGGGAATCTTTCGTACATCGATCAAGTAGTCAGCCACCAGCGCCAGGATGAAGTTGGGTTGAATCCACGCGCCGTCGGCGTCCACGATGCCGAAGCGATCCGCATCGCCATCGGTCGAAAGTCCCACAGCGCAGTGGTTTTCCCGCACATACTGCGCGAGGTCCGCAAGATTCTTTTCGCTGGGCTCGGGTCCCACGCCCTGAAACATCACGTCGCGACAGTCGTGCAGAGTGTGGACCGCAGCACCCGCTTCGCGTGCCAGTTCATCCAGGTAACCGCGCGCCGTCCCGTAGAGCGGGTCGAAAGCCAACTTGAGCTTGGCTTGGCCGATCACTCGCAGGTCCACCTTGCGGCGCATTTCCTCCAGGTACGCCGGCCGCGGATCGCAGCTCTGCCGGAGGCTTGCATCGGACTTTGTCCCCGTCATGGCTAGCTCGCCGGCCACGACCTTGGCCACGTTCGCTTCGATCGCCTTGGTCACTTCCGGCAAGGCCGGCGCGCCGTCGCCGGATGAGAACTTCAGGCCGTTGTACTCCGCTGGATTGTGACTGGCGGTGATATTGATCCCGCCCGCAAGTTGGCTGCGGATGATTTCGTAGGAAATCGCCGGCGTGGGGTCGGGGCGCGAAGTCGAAAGGGTTTCGATGCCATGCGAGCGCAAAACCTCCGCTGCGCAATCGGCGAATCTCTCCGACATGAAGCGCGTATCGTATCCGACGATGACGCGCGGCCGCGCCGAGCGGCTGAGCAGAAAATGCGCAATGCCCGCCGAGGCCAGCCGCACGTTGGGAAAAGTGAAATTATCCGCGATAACGCCGCGCCAGCCGGAAGTTCCGAAGTGAATAGGGTTGCTTCCCATGCTGCCCTCATTGTATCTTCTGCTGCAAGTTCCGCGCAACCGAGCGGCCTTCCGCCCGAGCCCTTGCCGCAAGGAGGATCGGTGACCGACAAAGTCGTAATCATGGTGACTGCCGCGAGCAAACGCGAGTGCCGAAAGATCGCCCGGCATCTGGTGGAAACCAAGCTTGCCGCTTGCGTCAACATCACGCAACCCATCGAATCCATTTACCGCTGGGAAGGCAAAATCGCGGACGACCATGAGTACCAGCTTCTCATCAAGAGCACGCGCGAGTTGTTTCCGGAAATCAAGGCGGCGATCTCCAAGCTACACAGTTACCACACGCCGGAGATCATCTGCCTGTCCATTATCGACGGCTCGCGAAACTACCTGCAGTGGGTGGGCGATTCTGTGAAACCGGCCGGCCCGGTTGAAGAGGAAACCGCCGGGCAGGGAACCGCCGGGTCGGATTCTGCGTAGGACATTACAGACACGCTTGTGGGAGGCCACTTGCCTTCTGTCATCGAAATGAGCAAGTTGCGAAAAGAGTTTGACGACCTGGTTGCTGTCCAGGGCCTGGACGTGTCCATTCCGGAAGGCGAGATTTACGGTTTGATCGGCCCGAACGGCGCGGGAAAGACCACCACGATTCGCATGGCCTGCGGCCTGCTCGAGCCCACCGGCGGCCGAGTCACCGTCTGCGGCGTAGACGTGCACGAAAAGCCCGAGGGCGCGCAGCAATTCATCGGCTACCTCTCGGATTTCTTTTCGGTTTACGAGGACTTGAAGGTTTGGGAGTACCTGGATTTCTTTGCCCACGCCTACAAGATGCCGGAGCCGGAAATCCCTGCGCGCATTGACGAGGTGATTCACGAGGTCGGGCTGGAAGTGAAGCGTGACGCCATGATCAAGGGCCTCTCGCGCGGCATGAAGCAGCGCCTGGGCATTGCGCGGGCGATCATCCACCGGCCCAAGATCCTGCTGCTCGACGAGCCGGCCTCGGGACTCGACCCCAAGGCGCGCCTCGATCTGCGCAACCTGCTGCGCTCGCTGCGCGACCAGGGCACGACCGTGCTGATTTCCTCGCACATTCTCACGGAACTCGAAGGCTTCTGCACCTCCATCGGCCTGATGGAAAAAGGGCGGATGATTCGCAGTGGAACGATTGAGGATATCTCCGCCGCGGAGAGCCAGTACCGTGTGGTGCGCCTCGGTTGGGTGGGGCAGGCGGACGCGACGGTCCGCGCCAAGCTGGCGGAGAACCCCCAGCTTTTCGGGTTGATGGTGCAGGGTTCGCAGGCGGTCTTCAAGTTCGCGGGGTCGGAAGAGGAACTCGCCGCCGTCCTGGCCAGCCTGGTGGCCGCCGGGGTGCGAGTCGTGAGCTTCGGCGAGGTCAAGCAGACGGTGGAAGATCTCTACCTGAAACTTTCGCATCACGAGGTGATGTAGTGCTCAGGTTCTGGCGCAACCCGCTGCTGATCCTTCACGTGCGGTCGGAGCTTCGGCCCGCGCGCGCGGCGATGGCGGCCGCGGTCACCCTGGTGGTCTGTATCCTGATAACGATGGGGTGCTGGTCCGCGGATCATAACGACGTCCGGGAATTCTTCCGCGACCTGTACGCTTGGCTGCTGGGCAGCCAGTTTGCGGTTCTGGGGGTTTGGTCCGCCATGGCCTGCGGGCAGGCTGTGGCGCGCGAGCGCGAGCTGAAGACCTTTGATTTCCTGAAGACCACGCGGCTCACCCCGGCGGAACTCCTGGTTGGCAAACTGCTGGGCGCCCCCATCATCGCTTACTTTGCCGTCGCCTGCACGCTTCCGGTCTCGATTGTGGCGGGGCTGGTGGGAGGCATTCGCCCGGCGGCGGTCCTTGGCTCGGTGGTTCTGCTCGTCGCCTTCAATCTCTTCTACAGCTTGATCGGCTTGTGGGGGTCCATGCTGGTTGAGAAGGCGAGCGCGGGCGCCGTCGGTTTGCTTGGACTCTTGGCAAATCTTGTCGCCTTGCTGTTTGCAGATGGCCCTTTCCGAGGGTTTGCTGCCCTCAGCGTGGTTCCCGCCCTCTTCTCCCTGCATCGGCTGAGGGATTTTGATGTGGGGCGCGTCCCGCCGACTGTCTTCGGCGCGGAGGTTCCCTGTGTCATCGTCTCGCTGGTTCTCTATGTGCTCTTGAGTGCGTGGTTTGTTCTGATGATCGTCCGCAATCTCAAGCGGGACCTCCCGCAGATTCAGCTTCTCTCGCGCTGGCAGTGCGTGGGGCTGGTCGCCTTCTTGAATCTCCTGTTCTACGCGTTCCTTGATACTCGGAGGATCACGCTCCCATCTGGGCAATGGTCATTCTCCCACCACTTCTACCCGTCTGACGTAGCGGTACTGGCAGTGCTATGGAACGGCTTGTTTCTTTTCCTCATCGGTGTTGCGGCGCTGAGCCCGCCCGAAAAGTTGAAAATCTGGTGGCGTAAGGGGAAAGCCGGAGAGGCATCCTATCTGGCCGCGCATGGTCTGCCGTGGCCCTGGCTCGTTCCGGCGGCGGCGATTGCCTATGCCCTGCTGGTGGCGGAAGCCTGCGGGTTGCGCTCCGTGGTTCCGCTGGGTGAGTGGCGCTTGGGATTCGTGGGGCTGCTCTTCCTGGCTTTCCTGATCTTCACGGCGCGGGATGTCCTCTTCCTTCAGTGGTGCCTTCTCACGCGCATGAAGCACCCGGTGATGAAGGGAATTCTGTTTCTTATGCTCTATTACGCGGCTGCCGTCATCATTGGCGTAGTGACCGGAGTGTTCTCCACAGAGTCCGCTCCCAAGGTGATGACTTTGCTGACCGCTTTCGCACTCCTCGGCGAAATACAGAGGCCGAGCGCTCCAACGATCATGCTCGTGGCCATGGCCCTGCAATTGGGCGTCTGCGTTCTGATTCTCGTCGCTATCCAGAAGCGCCTGGCACGCCCGGTACACATCGCTGCCGCGAGCGCAGGCTGAAGTGCGTCATCTCAGATCTTCGCCAGCGCCTGTTCGAGGTCGGAGATTAAATCCTCGACATCCTCGATTCCCACCGAAATGCGCAGCAAACCATCGGTGATTCCCCCGCGCTCGCGGTCCGCGGCTGCGACGCTCGCGTGCGACATGCTCGCGGGGTGGGAAATCAATGTCTCGACGCCGCCCAGGCTTTCGGCCAGGGAACAGAGGCGAACCGATTTCAGAATGGTCTTGGCGTTTTCGAGCGAGCCGGTCTCAAAAGAGAGCATTCCGCCGAAACCGGCCATCTGCCGCTTGGCGAGTTGGCGCTGCGGATGGTCGGGCAGGCCGGGGTAGTGCACGTTCTTTACTTTGGGATGCTTCGCCAGGAATTGGGCAATCGTCATGCCATTCTCGTTGTGCTGGCGCATGCGGACGGCAAGGGTTTTCACGCCTCGCAAAACCAGCCAACTGTCCATGGGGCCCAGCACCGCTCCGGCGGCGTTTTGGAGAAACCTCAGCCGCTCGGCAAGTGCGGGGTCGTTCAGGATGACGGCCCCGCCCACGCCGTCACTGTGGCCGTTAAGGTACTTGGTAGTGCTGTGCACCACGATGTCCGCGCCGAGCTCCAACGGGTGCTGCAAGTACGGGCTCATGAAGGTATTGTCGACGGCCAGGAGGAGCTTGTGCCGGTGAGCCAGTTCCGCCGCCGCAGCGATATCGGTGATTTCCATGACGGGATTGCTGGGCGTCTCGATGAAGAGCAAGCGCGTGTTCGGGCGCACGGCGCGTTCCACATCCTCCAGGCGCGTAGTGTTGGCGTAGCTGAAGGTCAATCCGAAGTCTTTGAGGACCCGCTCGAATAGTCGGACGGTTCCGCCATAAAGGTTGTGGCCCGCCACCACGTGGTCGCCCGACTTGAAGAGAGTGAGCAAGGCGTTGATGGCGGCCATGCCCGAGGCAAATGCGAAACCATACTTCCCTCGCTCCAATGCCGCCAGATTGCGCTCCAGGGCCGACCGCGTCGGATTCGCTGTGCGGGCGTATTCGAATCCCCTGTGCTTGCCCAGTTCTTCCTGGACGAATGTGGAAGTCTGGTAAATGGGAACGATAATGGCCCCCGTGGCGGGGTCAGGTTCTTGTCCCGAGTGGATCGCGTCAGTAGCAAAGCCCATGTTGGTTCTCCCGGTCAAGTGTGAAAGGTCGGCCGCCCAAAGTCCGCAGCGGCACAAACCCGCGTCAAAAGCCACCGAAAAGCTTTGGCAGAGGTTTCGAGTGCCTGAGGCCGCGAAGTTATCGGACTCGCTGGGCGAAGTCAATGGCCCACGAAGAAGCGGATGAGCGAGACCTTCTGGAGACTTGGATTCGACCCGAATTGAGTTATCATGGTGCATCGAGCTTTCGGAGGACACCTGAGGAGGAGACTTCATTCCATGTTTTCTTTCCATTTCTCGAGATTCTTCCTGGCGGGGTTGGTTTGCGCTCTTCTGTGCGCCGGGCTCATCCGACCTGCCCATGCCCAGAACCAGAATCCGGACAATAGTCCCACGAATCTGATTGTGGAAGTGAAGGACTCCGAAACCAGTGAACCCATCAGCCAGGCGCGCCTGACCCTGGAATTTGCGCGACCTGGTGGCAGGGCCCGATTCGGAGTGCCGAAGAAGCTGGCTTATAGCGCGAAGACCAACGCCCAGGGTCGGTACAAGTTCACGAACATCAACAAGGGAACCATCCATCTGCTCGTCACTGCGGACCGACACCAGAGTTTCGGCAAAGAATACGAATTGGAACACGACAACCAAGTGATTGAAGTCAAACTCAAAAAGCCCCAGCCTTTGCTCTAGTCCCGTGCCCCCGCTGGGGTGCTTTTCGGGAGCGTTCGCAGTCCACCAAACCGCTATGTGGGCAGAACGGGTTCGGGACGTCGTTGGGCTGTGAAGGGACTAGTTAAGAGCCGCATTCATCCTCGCGCCTTTCTTTCTCGTTTGCCGGGTGAGTGCCTGCCACGCGCAAGATGAAGCATCCCAAGGCGCGTGTTGGTGAAAAATCGGCACGAGCATCTCGGCTTCCATTGCTAGCGCCACAGTGTCATGAGGTGAGAATCTTCACGAGGAATGCTACAGGTTGGTGCAAATTGTTAAAACCCGTTCATGGTTTTAATCTTACCTTAACCTCGGGCTGGGTTTTCCACAAGCTTTTCAACAGAGCTGTTGAAAACTCGACGACAAGTGCACCCGGCTAAACCAAATGCGAGGCGAAATGCGTCATCAAGTCCGCCCCCACATGCTTTTTTTCTCAGTTCGTGACTTTTGTGGCACCGACTCGGCTTAGATGCATGCACTACAAGGGATTTTCTCGTTGATGTGGCCTGCGCGCTTTCAGGGTTTCTCAGGCGGCTTGCTAACGGGCACGCCCGGCCCTGCTCCTGCCTGCGGCGCGGCCGGCGAAGCAAAGTATTGATCGTCCATCCAAACGGCTATCTTCTTTTTGAGGCCCTCCATGGCTGCATCAACCTTCTGCTTCCGAAGGGTTTCTTCAATTTGGGTGGAGGCGTCCTTGAGTTCCACGCGCCGATGTCCCGTCACCTGGAAAAAAACCAGCGCCTGGGTGACGTCAAGAACCTCGGAGACTTCCCCGTCTTTGAGAGCAAAGACAGCCTTTTCCATGTCCGGGCGCATGCTTCCCCGCCGGGCAGCGCGAGGTTCAGGTTCGATGATCACATCAGCGGGGGCCTTGAAATCCTCCATCACCTTTTTGATGTCGGTCCCGGCGAGGACTTCTTTGCGGATGGCTTCGGCGCGGGCCTTAGCCTCCTCTGCTGAGAGGCCCGGGCCGGTTTGGGCGTTTACCGCGCGTTTGCGCACCACGAACTGGCGGATCATCACTTCGTCAAACTCGGTCGAGTGCGCCGCGTAATACTCGCCGGCCTCTTCCGGCCTCACCTTCGCTTGCTGGACGATCTCGTCATAGGCGGCCTGCGCCTGCAATTGCTGTTTCTGCACGACCAGTTTGTGTTGAAAGGCGGGGGTCTGATCCAAATTGTGGCTGCGCGCTTGCTGGGAGAGCATCACCAGCAGCGCAAACTGATCACCCAACTGCTTTCGCCCTTGGGCGGCCAGGGTGCGCTGGGCTTGCGGGTTCAGGTTTTCAACCAGGAAGTCGAGATCCGCCTTGGTGAACTGTTCCTCCCCGACCTTTAGAACCACCTTGTCGGGCGGCTCGGGCGGCTGCACCGCCGGCGCTGCAGGCTTGCTCGCGGCAGGCGGCGTGCCTTCTGCGGGAGCCACGGGAGCTTGGGCACGAGCTATCCCCGCCACCAGCCCCAGCAAAAGAAATGCCGTGAGCAGTCTTGAGGTACGTCGCAAGGCGATCTGATCCATAGAACCTGCTTTCATAGGGAAGAATTTCACGCCGGAAGAACCATTATATCGTACCACAAACCGCATGACTCGCGCTGCAATTGGCTTCGGAACGGAATTGGGGGACAGCCGGAGGTCGGAACCCGACGAAGTCCGGCGTTATAATGGTCCTTTCGCTTCCAAGCGGAAGAGCGAGCAGGGGTGATGGACTTCAAACTCGTTTCCGACTACCAGCCGCGTGGCGACCAGGTCACGGCCATTCGCGAACTGATTCGGGGTGTTGAAGACGGGAAGCAACATCAGGTGCTGCTGGGTGTGACGGGTTCCGGCAAGACCTTCACCATGGCCAAGGTGATGGAGTCCGTCAATCGTCCCACGCTCGTGCTGGCCCACAACAAAACCCTGGCCGCGCAGCTTTATCACGACTTCCACAATTTCTTCCCGCACAACGCGGCCGAATACTTCGTGAGCTATTACGATTACTACCAGCCGGAAGCCTACCTTCCCGCTTCCGACGTCTACATCGAGAAGGAAGCGACCATCAACGACGAGCTGGACAAGCTGCGGATGTCCGCCACGCGCTCGCTCTTCGAGCGACGTGACTGCCTGATTGTGGCCAGCGTCTCCTGCATTTACGGCCTCGGTTCACCCGAGGCTTACTACGGCATGCTGCTTCTGCTCGAAAAGGGCCAGAAGATCTCGCGGCAGGAAATTCTCCGCCGGTTAGTCGAGATCCAGTACGAGCGCAACGATCTGGACTTCCGGCGCGGGACATTCCGCGTGCGCGGCGACGTGGTCGAGATTTTCCCGACCTACGAGGACAACGCCTACCGGGTCGAGATGTGGGGCGATCAAATCGAATCCCTCGCGCAGATCGATCCCCTATTCGGCCAGGTCAAACAGTCGTTCGCCCGCCTGCCGATTTACCCGCGCACCCATTACGTCCTGCCCGCCGATCGGAAAGAGGAAGCAATCGAACGCATCCTGAGCGAACTCGAATGGTGGCGGGGTGAGTTGGAAAAGCAGGGCAAGCTCGTGGAAGCGCAGCGCATCCACCAGCGCACGATGTTTGACCTGGAAATGATAAAGGAAATGGGTTACTGCCACGGGATCGAGAATTACTCGCGGCACCTTTCGGGCCGGTTGCCGGGCGAGCCCCCGCCGACCCTGCTCGACTATCTGCCGCAGGACGCGGCAATCTTCATCGATGAAAGCCACCAAACCGTTCCCCAGCTTCGGGGCATGTACCACGGCGACCGCTCGCGGAAACAGACGCTGGTGGATTACGGGTTTCGATTGCCGTCGGCGCTCGACAATCGCCCGCTCTCCTTCGAGGAGTTCGAGCACCGCGTCGGCCAGTTGATCTACGTCTCCGCAACTCCGGGGCCGTATGAGCTGACCAAGTCCGGCGGCGAAGTGGTCGAGCAAATCATCCGTCCCACGGGATTGATCGACCCGGAGGTGGAAGTCCGGCCCACGAGCAACCAGATTGACGACCTGTTGGGCGAAATCCACCAGCGAGCGACGGCGGGCGAGCGCGTTCTGGTTACCACTCTCACCAAGCGCATGGCCGAGGACTTGGCCGAGTATTACGCTGAGGTGGGGGTTCGCTGTCGCTACCTTCATTCCGAGATTGAGACTCTCGAGCGCGTCAAAATCCTGCGCGATTTAAGGCGCGGGGAGTTTGATGTGCTGATCGGGATCAACCTGCTGCGCGAAGGCCTGGACCTGCCCGAGGTCTCGCTTGTGGCCATCCTCGATGCCGACAAGGAGGGCTATCTCCGTTCCGCCGGTGCGCTGATTCAAACCATGGGACGCGCCGCGCGCAACTTGCATGGCAAAGCGCTTCTCTACGCTGACCATCACACGGAGTCGATGCAAAAGGCCATCGCCGAAACCAATCGCCGCCGCGCCAAGCAGGTCCAGTACAACCAGGAAAACGGCATCACGCCCGAGACCATCATCAAACCCGTGGACATGGCCCTGGCTTCCATCGTTGAGGCCGATTACGTGACGGTGCCGTTTGAACTCGTGGACGAAGAAGCCGTGACCGGCGATCAGCTTGACGAGCTGATCCGAAATCTCGAAACCCAGATGCGCGAGGCAGCGAAGCAATTCGAGTTCGAAAAAGCAGCACAGTTGCGGGACCGGATCAAAGGACTCAAAGAAAAAGCTGCAGCGTCGTAGCGTCGCGTTCCAGCCGGCCTGCGCCGTCTTCGCTCAGAACGACGGTGGCAGAGTTCCCTTCAACCTGCTGCTAATCGCCCGAGTGTGGTGCAAAAAGGCCAAGCTCTGGAAATGCTTGAGAACTTTGGCCATTCCAGTTTTCTTGAGCCGGTCACGGAGGGCCCTGCGGATGCTCCACCCCACCAGTGCGAGAAAGACCCCGGAGTAAAGGAGAAAAACAGCAATTATGAACATTCTGGCAAGAATATCGGTCATAGCCCTGAGACTCTAGGTTTCTTGATGCACGTGACTTGCCAACGTGTTTTAGAAGACTCTTAGGATCCTCTGCGTCGTGCGCTGTGTTCGATTGCCGGTTGAGTTCGCGCATCTTCTTGGGACCTGGAGATTTCGAGTTGATCGCATTAGGAAATGGTGGATGATCCTGAAGGGCGCACTGGCACGGTCAGGATTCTGAATCTGCCTCGCCGCGTTTATCTGACAGTGGGTGCATGGTCGAGATCGCGGCTTTCGATTGCGCTTACACTGCGGTAGAGGGAAGCAGGGCGCGCGCAGAGCAAGTGACCATGGGTTTGGGTCGTCTCCAGTGAGGCTAAGCATGCGTAAGCACAACTCGCGTTCGGGAGTTGCCATTATCGGGCCGGGTCGTCTCGGTCAGGCGCTGGGCCGGCTCCTGGCACAATCCCAAGTACCCATCTCCTACATCGCAGCGCGCCATCTCGACAGAGCGCGCCAGGCAGTTCGGTTCATCGGACGAGGGAGGCCGCTCGCGTTGGCTGATCCGAGGCTGCAGAGGGCGTTGGTCTTTCTGCTTACCACCTCCGACTCCGCCCTGGCCCAGGTTGCGGAAGAACTTGCGAAACAAGGAAGCGGGAAAGATGTGTGGCGAGGCAAGGTCGTGCTCCACACCTGCGGCTCACTGCCGAGCGCTATACTTCGCCCGCTCAAGTTGCGAGGCGCGGCCATCGGGTCGCTTCACCCCTATCAGACCATTCCGAGTCCGCGAGCGGGGGTGCGAAATCTTCGCGGCTGCTTTTGGGGGATCGAGGGCGACCGTCGAGCGCTGCAGGTCGCAAGACGTTGGGTGAAGTTGCTGCAGGGAGTCGCCTTTGCGATTCACCCCACGAAGAAGACGCTCTATCACCTTTCAGCGTTTCTCGTGAGCCCAACCCTCGTAACGCTGATGGAGCAATCGACTCTCTTGCTGAGGAAGGCAGGTGTCCCGCTTGGAATCTCGCGCCCCATGCTAAGGCAGTTTGTGACGGAGACAACCAAGAACTTCGCAGAAATCGGGGCGCGATCGGCACTCACGGGCCCAGCAGTCCGTGGTGACTGGACAACCATTCGCCGCCATCTGGCTGCGCTGAGGCGCGCCGCGCCGTGTTTCGTACCAGTGTATGAAACGCTGCTCCAAGCCATGTTGCGCCTGGCAGGCCGGAAGGCGCCGAGGCGACTTTGGGCGGACGCCCGATGAGCAAAATTCTGGCAACCATTCTCTTGTGTTTCATGACCTTTCCGCCAACTGCCTTGCTCGGCCGTACAATTTCGCCACAGAAGGCGCCGGCGCGCGCTCCGGCGACCGTTGTGGATATCAACCGAGCCTCCGCAGAGGATTTCGACAAACTGCCTGGTATCGGACCCAAACTGGCCCAGCAAATTGTCGCCTACCGCACCAAGCACGGCCCGTTTCGCCGCGTTGAAGATCTGCTGATCATCAAAGGGATTGGCACCAAGAAGTGGAAGGCGCTGCGGCCCCATGTCTGCGTAGGGTGCTCGCCTGCGAAATTAAGGGGGAAGGGAAGTAGCTGAAGGAGTCCAAGAAGTCGAAGAAGTTGAATAAGGCCAAAGGCCAAAGGCCAAAGGCCAAAGGCCTTCACTCTCGTTGAGATGGAAGCAGAAGGCTGAAAGCGCAAGGCAGAAAACAGAAAGTGGAAAGCTGACTGCTGACCGCTGAAAGCTTAAAGGCTGACCTCATTCAGTGCGACTGTGCATTAGGACTCCAACTCGCTGGCCTTGCCACAAGACTTTCCCCAGATACCTGTTCCCGCTAGCGCAACTTCCGCAGTTTCGATCCATTTAGACTTTCTTGAGGGGTCTCGCCGGTTCGGCGGTGGCGCGAGTGTGTTTGTTTGCGTCAGCGCTCCGTGGATGTTGGCCGTCGCCGCCAGGAAAAGCGCGTGTCGTGACGGCCCACCCCCTTGATTGTCGGGGTTTTCAAATTCTGGCGGGAGGAAGAAATGAGGCACCGAGCATCAGCCACGGAAAGGTTGGGTGCCCCGGGCTCTATCGTTCATAGGAGATTCCATAGATCTTGCGCCCCGTTCCCTGCATTTCCAGGCGGCGTACGACGCGGCCTCGCACCTCGATGTTGTGTCCTGCCTTTTCGTAGGGGCAAGTGATCAGGAGAAACTCTCCCACCTCATAGGCCTTGTCGCTGGCGAAGCACACGCCACCCCGCGAAACGTTTTCCGTCCGAGTGAATTCTTCCGTGCCGTAGTAGCTCCGCACCCGGATCGGCAACTGTAAGGCCACGCGATTATGAACCCGGCGGTTTGCTCCCGCCTGTTGAACTTCCAGAGTTTCCGCGCTGGGAAGCGATGCTCCCGGTTCGTCTGCCTCGATCCCCGTCGAAGGCTCGCTATAGCTCCAAGAGGTCGAGCCCCCGCATTCCTCGCACTCCTTGACCAGCAAACCCGAGGTCCCCAGCACGTCGTGCTCGACCATCGAGAGGTGCATCAGTTTCGCCGAGTGGCACTTTCGACACTCGATCAACGCCGTGCACATGCCCTCTTCCCTTTTGGGAGGGGGAAACCCGATTCCCCAAACATTGGCGTTTTCTTCCAGGCACTCGATGCCCCATTCGCCGCCTTCTCCGGTGATCGGTTGCGTAGGGCCAACCACTCGGAACTTGGCCGTGCCGTGCCCCAGGAGAGTGGTGACGAGCAACGTTGCGCCCGCCGTTATGGCGCGTTTCAGGTGGATTCGCGCACCTTGTCGATTGATAATAATCGTCCGAGTGTCCTCGGCAAACTCCTCTCCGTTCCGGTCCACACCCTCGACGCGAATGGGTACCGTGAGGAGCAATCGTTCACTTCGACGGTGTTCGATTTCCCGCAACGACGCCCGCGCCGATGTCAGGGGGGCCCGTTTGGTTTCCGGAATGTCACTCATTCCCGTACGCCTGAGCACAAACTCGCCGGTTTCCGGCGACTGGGAGAGCATTACACTCAACTTGGTAGAATATCTAGTCTAACATAGGGTGTATCCTTTGGGTGAGAGCAAGACGAACTAGGATAGTCTGCCACCGCTGCTCTTTTGGCCAACCAAAGGTTGACGGAAGCAAATCCAGGGAGTATCTTCCGCCACGGCGATCATGCTTTCGAAGGAGAGTTCTCTCAGCCGACGCACTTTGCCATCCTGAAACGAGGAGGAACTGAGACCCATCATGAAGTTGCATCATGTCATCGAAGCTCAACAGTTTGATACGCCCACGCTCTTGCATCTCTTCAACACGGCTACAGAGATGGAGCAGGTGGTGGCCCGAGGGGGCACGTCCGACTTTCAGCAGCGCATTATGGCCACGCTCTTCTACGAACCTTCCACGCGCACGCGCTTCTCGTTTGAAACCGCCATGCACCGCCTGGGAGGGCAGGTCATTTCCACGGAGAATGCTGCAGAGTTTTCCTCGGTCGCCAAAGGTGAAACTCTCGAAGACACGATCGAAATCCTGAACGGCTACGCGGACGTGATTGTCATCCGCCACTACGAGGTCGGAGCCGCCAAGCGCGCGGGGGCCGTCTCGCGGGTTCCCATCATCAATGCCGGCGACGGCCCGGGCCAGCACCCCACCCAGGCCCTGCTCGACCTCTACACCATCCGCAAAGAAATCGGCGCCATCGATGGGCTCAAGATCGCCATGGTGGGGGACCTGGCACAAGGTCGCACCGTCCGCTCGCTCACTTACTTGCTCAGCAAGTTCCGGGACATCCAGATTTACTTTGTGGCGCCCTCACTCCTGAAAATGAAAGAGGATATTCTCGAGCATCTTCGCGAACGCCGCATCTGGTACGTAGAAGAAACCGATCTCGACAAGGTCCTGCCGGAAGTCGATGTCGTTTACCAAACGCGCATCCAGAAAGAGCGCTTCGGTGACCGGATCGCCGATTACGAAAAATGCCGAGGCGTCTACATCATCAACCTCGACACCCTGCGACGGATGCGGCCCAAATCCATCGTTATGCATCCCCTGCCCCGGCTGGATGAAATCAGCATGGAAGTGGACAGCGATCCGCGCGCCGCATACTTCCGCCAAGCGCAGAATGGCTTGTACGTGCGCATGGCGCTGTTGACGATGGTGTTGGCCTGAAGGTGCGGCTGCCGTCCTCATCCGCCCGTGATCCCACCGGGCCACAGCGGGCTGCTACGTTCCTTGCCCGGTTCCGGCTGTGGCCTCCGGATGCCACCGGGTTCGGGCATCACAGGCACGACCGTCCGCTTCTATCTCTCCCATGCCTAGGCAACGAAGGCGGTGCCTCCGCACCAGTACTTCCTTGCAGTTGAGAATTGGTAAACCATGAGGTACAATTCGGGTAACTAGCGAGTGGCAGCTCGCGGAAAATACACGAGGGCTTGATGATATGCTGATCGGTACCAGATTGCGGTTCCTCCGAGAGGAGAAAGGCCTATCGCAAGGCGACGTCGAAAAACGCACAGGACTGCTGCGTTGCTATATCTCCCGGGTCGAGAACGGGCACACAATTCCCTCCTTGGAAACCCTCGAGCGGTTTGCGGCCGCCCTGGAGGTTCCTCTATACACCTTGTTTTTCTCAGGTGAGGATGAGGCCTCCACTCCCAACCTGAGCAGCCGCGAGAGTCTGGAGGAACTGGCTGGGCAACGTGGGAAGGCGGGGGAGGAAGCGCGTTTTCTCCTGCGCCTCAGGAACCTGCTGGCACGCTTAGCCGACCCCGACCGCGAGGTCCTGTTGACCTTGGCTAAGAAACTGGCGACCCGCTAATCCCCCTTTTGTGCAGGCCTCGGAAGAGGCTACTGGGGAACTAGGATGACGTTTTCCTCGGGTTCCTTGCCAGAGCTTTTCTCGGGCGCTTTGCCTGCAAGAGCGCGCAGGTAGTTCACTAAGTTCCATCTTTGCGGTTCGGTCATTCGCCCGGCCTGCCCCGGCATGGGGTCTATCCCTGCGCCAATAATGGCGAAGAGCTCCCCGTCGGTCCGGTCTTTCAATGTATCCGGGTTGGTGAAATCCGGCACGTTGAGCTTCATATCCTCAGCCAGCTCGCCCTTCCCGTCCCCCTTCTCGCCATGGCAAAGAGCGCACTGCGTGTTATAGATCCGCTTGCCCCGTTGCACGGACACTTCTGTGAATTTCACGGGGTTCTTTCGCGCTTTGTCCTCTGCGGAAATCGTGGCTGGGTGAGGTGAGGCTGGCGTGGTGGCTGTGGGGGCAGTGCTGGGTGGCTCCGGCTCCTTTTTCTCCTGAGCCCACAAGCATCCTGCTGCCAAGACCAAAATCAGAAGAAGTGTCTTTGAAGACATAGCGTACCTCGGGCGGCTTCAAATCTCGGTCCGCAATCACCTCAATAATGTAGAATCCGTTGCGGTCCTTTTGAACCACCCCTTAAGCGTGCGAGCAATTTCGTTACCCACTTTGACCTCGGTCAGGCGCAGTTCAAGAGCAAATGCCTTACGCCCGCAGGAGATCAGGACAACCTGTCGGTTCGGGCTGCGAATGCCCAATCCCGATTGCGCCGTTTCGCCCAATCCCCCCCGCCCTCGGAAATCGAGATGCGGCAATCCTTTTTCCCGAGCATCGCCCGCTAATATACCATATGCGCCGCATAACAAAGCCAACTTCATGGGTTCGTTTTCGGCACTGTCCTCTATCCCGCAGATTGGAAAACGGGTGATCCCTATGGGTTGGCTCTGATCCTGTTTTCCCGTGCCCGGAGGCTTCTGCCTCCGCTCGCCCGAAGCGAGAGGCCGCAGCATTGGGCGAAGACCTCACGATGCTCCGTCTTGGACGTCGTCCGCCCGGCGTGGGCGCCTAGAGATCCATGCGCCTCTGCGTATGCCGGCTGACATACCAGCATGGGTTGTAGCCCATGTGGGGAAACAGGGAGTGCACGCAGACTCGGTTTTCCGGGTCCAAAAAGTAAAACTCGGGTTTGCCGTCTTTCTGGCGGACCGCGTAATAGGGCCGAAGTTGCACCACTCCGTAAGGGTCGCGGCTCTTCGGAATCCGGAAGCGCACCGAGGCGTAGTCACCCGCGTACAGAAGGGCGAAAAGCGCCACCACGATCAGGGCAATGCGTCTCATCGACTCACGCTCTTTCCTGCACCGAATTCCCTGCCGGTTCTCGCAGCCCGACTTTCGCCACCCTTAACCCTGGGAATCACGCCGCCTCGCCGTGGCAGGAGTCGCGCCCGGCTGGAACAATTGTACCCCAACCTCTCGCGCGGCGGGTTCCGGCCAGGGCAAGCCCGCGACTCAGTCCTCAAGTGGGTATGCAAGAATGCGGCAGCAGGGGCCGGACATTTGGCGCGAACACTCCAGGTGTGCCCCTGCCGGGCGAAGCTTCACAGAATCGGCGGGAGCTTCAGCACGTCGGCGTAAACCAGCCGGCGCGCCGGCTGAACAGGCGAGACCATGGCGACCATAGCGACTGGTTGTGGGCCGCGCGCGTCAGCCAAGTACGTTTCATACTCCCGGATGACGAGGCGGAGTTCCTGGAGTTTGGGCACCTTGTAGCGGTCCAGCCGAACTTGGCCGCGCCAGATGGTTGCCGTCCCGCCCGGCTGCGCCCCGAGCGAAATGGTGGCCTCCGGCACGGGGACCCACCCCAGATCCCCGTCGGCGCCCACCGGTTTCGCTTCCACCGTCACTTCCATCTCCGCGGGTCCCTTGCCCGCCTTCGACGCCGCGTAGGTCAGCCCGGCGACGGCAACATCCAGCCGCTTGGGATTCTTGGGATCGTAGACCAACGTCGCGGTGCGGTCCGGCGCGAGCTGCGCGAAGTCGGCCAGCACGACGTGCGAGAGGTGCGCGTTCTCGACGGAAATCGGTTGGTAGCGCGCCAGCGCCATACGGGTGAAGGGGAAGTAAGACGTGCCGAAATCGATCTCGACGTCGCAATACCAGAGTTGCCGTTCTTTGTCGTACTCCGGCTTGTAACCGGCCACGCAGACCCGGTACGCGCCCGGCGAGGGCTCCGGCCTGTCCGCCAACTCTTCCAGCGTGAGGCCGATGCCGCTTTTCACCACGTTCTTAAAGCTCTCCAGGCGGGGAAGATCCTGAGGCAAAGGATTCGTCTGCCAGATCGGATCCATTCCCCACTGGGTCACCACATGTTTCAAGACATCGGGAACTTCCAATGAGATGCCGGCGATGCCCGCCATCGCCTTCGCCCCCGCCGTCAGCGTTTCCTTGCCACGTCCGCGCTGAGTGGTTTCGAGGTTCGGATTGGCGATCCGCATTTCGGGTTTGAGAGCCGCGCCGGCGGCCTGCACTTGCGCGGGGCTGGGCCAGACAACCACTCCCAGCAATTCGCCGTCGCCCGAACCGTACCACGGCCGGTCCAGATAAACTCGCAGGCCGCCGCCCAGGCGCTGACTCACGGTTCCGATTCCTTTTACCCCGGGAAGCGTCAGGGATCCCAGTTTCAGGCCCTCCTTGTCGAATTTCACCTCCGTCTGCTTCTGCCATTCAAAAGTGGGAATCACGTAGAGCACCTGCGGCAGGGGAGGCCGCGCCGCGTTGGGGACATCGACGTCCACCGTGGGGCTGGTGCGCGTCAACTGGGCGGGATCCTTGATGGGGAAGTACTCCGCAAAGCGTGTGGTGGCCATGGCGGAGTAGCTCACTTTCCGATACTTCGTGTCGCCGAAATCGTGGCGCCAGGAATATCCAAACTTCTGCGTGGGCGCATGCTCCGCAGGCGGCCGCAGCACGCGCACGTCCGTGGGAATGCGTGTCCCCGCTTTCAAGATGGCCACCGGCGCAATCGCCATCTGCGGCGGAGCTTTCATTTCCGCCGCCGCTTTTTGCTGGGGCAGCGGGGCCGCCATCACGTGCGGCTGTGTCGTCATCGCCGTCGCGGTCGTGGTGGCCGGGGCAGTTTGAGACGTGGGACCCGCGACCATGGCCACGCTAGCCTTCAGTTCAATGACGGTCTGCTGGGGGGTGATTTTCCACTCCACCAGATGTGCGCTGCCCTTGAGGGTCCTGGGTCCGTTCGGATCCTTCACATCGTCCAGCGGCTCCTCCCAAGCCGCCTCGAAATCCACCTTCACCGTGCTCTTTCCGTCGATCGGCATGGGTTGGTCATCCACGATGTAAGCGAAGGTTTCTCCCAGGTGCCGGTTGGGGGTGAGCAGATGAAACTGCGGAGCGATGAGCGGTTGCTGCACGGCATGCACCAGGACGATCTGGCGGGTGGGAGTAACCATCCAATGACGGCCTTCCACGACGTCCTGCCGCAATTGCGGGAGGTTAGTGGGCGCGGCTTCCTGCATCCAGTTCCAAATTCCCAGGGTTTGCTGGTTTCGTGCGCCCAGGTCGCCGTCGCCCAGCAGCGAACTCAAATCGAACCTCACCACTTCCGCCTTGGCGAGCTGCACGGTCAGCGTGCGACTCCCTTCGTCCCACTGCCAGGAAGTCTTGCCCGTGCCTTCTGACAACTTTAGCAGGAAGGGTACCGGGTCCGGCCAGTTGACGCCGGAGGGATAGAAGCCGAGGGACGGCACGCTTGCCGCCACGTTATTGTTCGAATCCATGAGTGCGAGCGCCGCGCCGCGGCAGAGCGGTTCGGGCAGGTAGGGAACCTCCAGCTTCCTTTGAATCGGCAGCCGAGTCGCGGGATCGAGCATGAAGGCGCCCTCGGCCTTTCGCGAGATCATGTCGTAGGTCGCTTGATCTTTTTTTATGGGACCGGAGGGCGAGTCAAACATCGAGTGGCGCTCGGCCATTAACTGGCTGGTCTTGGGCGGAGCGATCAGCCGCAGCGCGAAGCCCGTATAGTCGGGGTCGGAAACCAGGCTCCCGTAAAGGGAAGCGTAATCCGGCGCGGACTTATCGTAGTTGCTGCGAATAACGGGACGGGAGAGAGACTCTCCGGGCGACTTGGTTCCGTCCAGCGTCTTGGTCAGGACCGCGAGCGGCGCTACCACGGGTTCAAAGCGCGTGTAGAGATGCGGGGCCGTGGCTTTCGAAAAGTCCGCCGGGTCGGGAGCGTCGTACGCCAGGCTGTTTCCGGCCAGATCCACCACGCGCGCCCGAATGCGGTACGTGTTGCCGAAGCGCAGGCGCGGCAACGTGCCGGGTTGGGGCACAAAAGACGCCACCATCTTGAAGTCGCTGGAGGCCCGCGCCTGGGCCGCCGCAGGATCATCCAGTCTCTGCGGCGTCCCGTCCGGTGCGATGGTCTTGCCCGGCCGCGGCGCGCTCAGGCTCCAGCCGTTCCAGGTGAACATGGACTCCTGCAAGTAAAGGTCCTTGGGCGGCTCACCTCCCGAGGTCGAGGCCACCGGCTTGGTGACGCCCAGTTGCACGAAGCCCTCGTCGTCGTATTGCCGTGTCAGATTCGCTTCGAAGAAGTTGTAGGTTCCTTTGCGCTGGCAGAGCGAATGCCAGTGCTTCGATTGCGAATCCCATGCGTCCACGCGGTAGCCGCGAACGAGGTCCTCGGCATAATGTGTGACTTGGTCAGGCGTGTTGGCCTCCACGGCCTGGTTCTTCAACGAGGCTTTGGCCATGACACCCACGAACCACAGAGCACGATTCGTCTCTGCCAGGGAGATTCCCCCTGTCCGCAGGGCCGGCAGGGTTGCGGTGGCCTCTGCCTGTGTCGCGCCCGCCGCGGCGGCCGGTACACCTGCGGCCTGAGTTCCTGCCGCAGGTTGATGCGCCGTGCCGGCCGGCAGCATCATCGGCCGCAGGGCAGAGCTCGCCACGGGAGTCTGCAGCAGGGAAGAGGAAGCCAGCCGGTCGGCCAAATTCACCATCTTGAGTGCCGACCCAGCCACGTCGACATGCACCACGGGATAGGACTTGTCATCGCTGAGGTTCAGCAGGCCACTCACAATTTTGGAGTCTGCCGTTTCCGGGCGCGCGAAGTATCGCCCCTTCCCGAGATCCAGCGTGCAGGCGGTCTTCGGGGAAAAGTCCGTATTGAAGGCAGAAGGTGGAGAATCCGGCGCCCAGGAGGGAAACACTTTCACCGTTGAATTCGAAACGCCCGATGGAACCGGAACCTCTAGATCGATGACCAGCCCCAGCCGGCGCATCAACTCCGGGTAATTCCCGAGTGTGGAGACCAGCTTGTGGAAATCGATGTCCGGCGGCTGCAGGGGAGTAAGCTCCCCCTCAAACTTGGGGTAGTGCATGCGCACCCGCAGAAAATCCCGCGAGGGCTGCGGCGTCGCGGCACTGCGCGCCGCCTTGTATTGCTGCAGGTCCTGATAAATGCTCTGGAAGGCTTCCATCGCTGCGGGTTTCAAGGGGAGCGGCTGCCGAACCAGGGCATTGAGGTTCCGCGTGGCGCTGGACTGCACGTGCGGCTGAAGGTTGCCAACAAAGGTCTTCAGCGTGGGAGGGATCACGACCTGTTGCGCCATGGGGCGGGCGACTGCACCCTTCTGAGTCTGCTTTGCTCCAGCCGGCGCTGCCGGAGGCGGAACCGCTGCGGGCGCTTCGTACAGGCTGATGGGAGCAAGCTGCAGGGTCAGCGCGCTGCGTGCCGGAAGCGCAGTCGGAGAGGCGACACCCACGTTTTGGTACTGGGCCTTAACAAAGGCGTTTACGTTCGCCACCGGATGAGAGTGGATGAGGTGACTGGAGTAGTCGTCGGGCTGGTAAGGCTGGGTGTAAGTGGTCGGCTTGAACAGCGCCGCCCACAGCTCCGGCTCCAGTGCCGGCCCCGCTCGAGTCGCCTGAATGGCCGCGCCGCCTTCGAACTGCACGGCAAACTGGATCCCCTGCACTTTCGTGGGCCAGCTCAGAAAATCCGGAAACTGTGAGAGCTGTGGCCGCGGGAGACTTTCGGTAGTTTGCAGGCGCGGTGAGACGAACACCGAGAGCTTCAACCGGTCGCCTCCGCTCGTCAAGCCATTCGGCAACGCCGTCCACATGATGGTTTGCTTCTGTGGCATAGGTGCCTCCCAATTACGCGAACGCTTCGCAGTAGGTTTGCCAGTCGGCGGCTTCCATCTGGTCCGCAAACCCGACCGGAACCGGTCCCAGCGGATAGGGCACGCCACTATCGAGTAGCGCAGCATGCTCGCCGCCGCCTCCCGCAAAGTCGCGCTCCACCGTCAAGTCCACACTCACACTGAAGAAAAGGATCGAGATCTCGACCGTCAGGGTCGCGCGGCCGTGGAGCCTGTTTCCCTGCGAGTAGTACGTCAAGCTCATATCGAATTCTACGGAGACGGTGATAATGCAGAGAACCTCCAGCGAACCACCGCACTTTAGGTAACCCGTGAGCTCTGAGCCTTTAGTCGAATCATAGGTGTAGGAAACGCCTGCTATCAGGTGGACGCCACCGCTCGCTACTCCCAGGTTCAACGAGAAAGAGCCGCCGAAGTCAAACCCGCCCGACATACGCGTGACGCCGTGCGGGGTTACGGTCAGACCGAAGAACCCGCCGCCTCCGAACAGCGAGACGGTCAGCAGGAAGGGTTGGTCCTCCGTGCAAAAATCGAATTCGAAACTGATCGGCTTGTTGGTGAAGTAAACATTCAGTTTTGCCCCGAGGCTCAAATTCGAAAGGCTGAACACTCCCAGGCCCACCGGCGGCAGGCCCAGGGAGTAGCCCACCTCAATCCCCTCGCTGGTTACATCCAGGCTGGGGGGATCCTTGAATCCGTTCAGGGGGATCAGCTCCTTCAAGGCATTGATGAACGTCAGCGGACCGGTGAATTGAATATTCCCCATGTCCACGCTGAAATCCGGTTTCTTGCCATTCACGGAAGAGAAGCTGATTTCGTTGAACCCCACCACCAGCAGTGGCATGACGGATGGCACCAGATGAATCTCAAATTGCTTGAGCGAACCACTGACTTCGTAAGACGGTGGTTTGGCGTCGAGGTGCTTGGTAAGCTTGGCGCTGATGGTCAAAGCCTTGGTCTTGTCGCCGGTGACGACAAAGAACTCATCTCCCCCGAGGGAGACATTTTGAATCTCCGCCTGCCAAGTGAAGGCGGTCTCAATGGTGTCGGAACCCTGGGTCGTGATGAATTTCGGGACTTTCTCGAGGGCTCCGGAGAAATCCGCCACGGCGGCGATGACGTCCTGCAAGGAAATATCCCCCAGCAGCGTGGCGTTCAGTAGGTCCTTGAAAATGTCCTTGGGGTCGAAGCTCCCCGCCACCATTTTGGCCAAGTCTCCTGCGACGGGACCCAGGCTTCGCGATAGCCCTTTAATATCCATGCTGGGCGTCAGCAAACCGCCCACCTTATCCGCGGTGGCCCCCGCGGCGCCAAACGCCAGCGGCACGGATTCCAGGAGCTGTGCAAAGACTTGTCCCTTATTGACCGACGAGTTGAGTCCCGCTTCATTGTAGGTGGGGTGATACGCGATACTCGTCGTCGCTGCGGCGCCGGTCAATTGTTCGACGGCCGCCACTCGAACTTCCGATTTCTCCATGGCTGGATAGAAGTACGCTTGGCCAGTCGGAACCGCTGCGATCCCATCCGGTGGCTCACCCGCGAAGGTGATGGAGTTAGTTTCGAAAGCTGTATCGCCCGGCTTGTTGTTTTTGGCAAACGCCACTTTCTGGCCGGAGAAGGGCCGCTTGCGCCGGGCCTCAACCGGATCGCTTGCGTAGAGTCCAACAAGTTCTTTCGCCAGGTTGACTTCCCGGGCAACATCGGCGTCCACGAAAATCAGGGGCGCCGTGAACTCGCAAGTCCTGCCTTCCCAGTCCACCGCCTGCATCTGGAATTGAAAGTCGGCGTGGCTAACCTGCGGGTAGAATGCGCGTGGTACGCTCGACGTCGAGTCCTCCTTCAGAACCGCCACGAGCGGGTCGAGCGCAGGCGTGCTGAGGGTGGTGATGCGCACGGTCTGGAAGGGGAGTTTCGGACCATTCGGGTGGGGTTGACCCGCGGCCGGATAAGTCTTCTCATGCTCCCTCACCAGGACGTAGATCCGTTGGCGCAGGTAGGCCGCCATCTGGTTCCCCACCGGCGTCCGGTTGAACTTTCGCTCGGTCAGCGTGATCTTGACGGCGCGGTGCCCGAAGGGGAAAAGATAACCGCGCTCAACCACGCGCACGTACTGGTCGCGCCCCATCGTCGCGATATGACGCCAGTCCTCTACCTTCAAGGTGAGGTTCGGGCAAGTACTGTCGTGCGCACTTTCCGGCGGGTCCCACGCGCCGTGCACGTTCATCCAGGCGCCGAGCGTTGAGAGCATCAGGCGATTCACCTGGATCGCCACCGGCACGTACGGTTTCCCATCTGCCTTGGTTATCGACGGGTCGGCGGAAAGTCGCACGATGTTGTACCGATTGCTGGTCGTGGGTGATGTGTAGAAGGGTGGTGCGGGGAGGAAAGGCGGTTTGTCCACCACATCCACCGGGCAGACGGGCTGGTAATCCTCCGCCCACACCGCCCGCATGGTCCGGTAATAATCACTATGCTCGTCAACCTGCCCCTCCTGCGAGCGCACACCCAAGCGCGTGTGCCAGAGCTCCGTGCGCCCTCCATGCTCAACCGCCTTGCGTGCATGCGCCCATCCCGCGTAGTAATTGGGCGAGAGGATAAGTCGGTAGGGAGCTTCGATCGCTGTCTGATAGAGTTCCGGCTCTTTGATCCGGAAAAGCTCTGCTAGCGCCGTGACCATCGAGGTCGAGGGTTGCACGGCCAGTTGCCCTTTCTTCTTCTGTCCTTTGGAGGGCTGCACGGCGCTGGGCTGGACAGCAGCGGGCTGAAGCGTTTTGTAATACTCCGTCGATTTCTGCACGGCATTGACGCGCGGTTCCTCAACCACTCGCACCGGGCCCGCGGCTTTCGCCAAAATAGGAACTGGCTTGGGCGGCGGGGTGGCGAGTGGCGTCACGCTCTGCTCGAACTTCGACCAATCCAGGAGTGTGTCCAGCGAGTAGGTGATTTCCTGCGTCGGGTCGGGAACGAGAAAAGCCAGGCGGCTTGGCCCAGCGATGCGCGCCGGGATAGGAGGTTCCGCTTCCTTCGGCAACGGCCCCGGCTGTTCCGGCTCGTTGAAGGCTGCTTCCACAATATGCTGCGGCGCAAACTGAACCGCCATGTAGGCAGGCTGGCCGGGCGTAACGCGGACGAGGCGCGGCCCCCCGATTCCGGCGGAAAGATTCAGATTGAAGAAATCGAACTTCAGGGCGAGAAGATCCTCGGGACGAGTCACCGTGACGCTGAAGCTCGGGCCCTGCAGAACCGCCAGAACCTGAGGATTGACGCGGACCTCCATTTGCTTGGTCAGCTTCTGCGGACCCGCCGGACCGAAGGCAAACGCCAGTTGCGTTCCCTCTTGGACAGCACCGGCCTCAGCGATCGCGCCGGGCAGTGGCGCCGCGATTCTTCGCAATGCCGGGGCACAGCGAACCCGCGTGGCTTGGCCCCGCGAGCCCGTCACCTCGAAGGGCGGTGCTTCCGCGCCGCCCCCGATTTCAAAACTGCATCCCTCCGCGTGGAGCCAAGTGGGCTCATGGTCATAATCGGCGACAAAGGCGGACTCGTCACGCCCGCCGTCAAACGCCACGGCGTAGCGGGCATTCCTCAGCGCAAGGCGGAAGGGAGCGCCGTCGTTTCCCGTGAAGTGCTCGCCGGGAAGAAATGCAAATGCGGGTCCGTCGCTGCGAGACTCTGCCAGCAGCGCGTGACAAGGCTCCCCCATTGAACTTTCGCCCGCTTCGATATGAATTGCGTCGAAGGAACTGTCAGAGGCGACCAAATCCCACGGCTTCTTCCCGCCAAGGTCGGGACCGAGCCTCCAGCTCCGCTCCCCACGATTCATCGCGAGGAGCGTCCGCTTCGCCTGCGGACGGCTTAGAATGCTCGCCTCGCCCGGGGAAAGAAGCGAGACGGCGAGCGAGTCGGAGGATGCCCCTCCGCCCACTCCCAGCAGCTTGGCCAAGCCGCGCCCGCTGAGGTGAAGCGTCCAATTGGGGAAGAATTCCGCCTGAGCGTGGCCGGAAGCCGCCAGGCTCGCGGACGACCCCAGGCCGCAAAGCCGGCCGTCAATCCGCACCCGCGACCGCGCCGGCACATCGCCCGCTAGCCAGCTCCCGAACGGCACCCGGCTCTCAAAGCCACCAAACGCCAGCCGCAGATGCATCTGCCAGCCCACTACGCCGCGCTTCAACTCGCAAACCAAGTCCGCAGGAATCTCCGTTCCGGGATAGCGCGCATCTTTCAGCTCCACGCGGATTAGATCCTCGCGGCGGGAGACACTGAGCTTCGGACTCCCTGCGAAACGGCGCGTGTCGATCACCCACTTGTCGCGTCCCTCCTGTCGGAAAGATACGCGTTTTCGTCCAGCCACAAACTGGAAGGGTCGCGCGTCAGCGGCTGCCGCCTGCAAGGGGAGCGTCATGGCGGCCGCTCCCGCCCAGCCCAGCAACTCGCGACGCGTCAGCGTCAGGGCTTCCTGGGAATCGAGGAGCTCTGCTGCACTGAGTCCCGGCCGCAGAAGGCGCGGCAAACGACGGGCGCTAAGAGCTGACAGATTCAATCGAATGCGGAGCTGCAGCGTTTCCGGATGGCGGTGGAATCCGCGCTCCCGTACGGATTCCTGGCCATCGATTCGCTCGGGCGCGTGACCTACGCGGGAGGGCGCGCCTCGGCCATCCTGGGACTCCCCGACCACGAGCTGATCGGCAGCGACTGCGCGCGCGTGTTCCGGCCGGTGGGGCTCGGCTCGCATCCCCTGCTCGACGGCCTGCGCCGCGCGCCCGAGCCGATGGAGCTGTACCTGGCGCGGCCCGACGGGCGCGAGATCCCGATCTCGCTTCAGATGACCCGCCTGTCCCGCCAGCCCGGGAGACCCAAGGCGCTGGTCGCGTTCTTTCAGGACGTCTCCGAGGAGCGCGCCCTGACCGACGCGGAGCGCCAGCGGGACCGCCTGGCCGTGCTCGGGGAGCTGTCGGCGGGGGTGGCGCACGAGATCCGAAACCCCCTCACCGGCATCGCCAACTGCGCCCAGGTTCTGAACGAGAGCCTGGAGGCGGACGACAGCCGGCAACGTTTCCTGCGCATCATCCTGGATGAGACCGCGCGGTTGAACCGCATCGTGGAGGGGCTGCTCAACTACGCGCGCCCCAACCGGCCGGAGCTGCGAGAGGCCTCGGTCGATGACTGCATCCGCCACGCGCTCGAGCTGATCCGCCCTGAATCGGAGGAGAAGGGGATCCGGGTGAACCTCCGGCTCAACGGCAGGATTCCGAAGACCTGGATCGATCCGTCCCAGATCGCCCAGGTGCTGCTCAACCTGCTGCGCAACGCCCAGGAATCGATGCCCTCGGGGGGCGAGCTGGGGGTCGAGGTTTCGGTCATCCGAAGGCTCGCCCATCGAAGGCGCGGCACCGGCCGGCGCGCCACCGATCGCGTGCGGCCGGTCGCGACGGAGGGGCCGCTCATGCGCTTTGTCCAGGTGCGCATCCGCGACACCGGACATGGCATCCCCCGGGAGCTCCTGCCGCGGGTCTTCAATCCGTTCTTCACCACCCGGACGCGCGGAACGGGGTTGGGGCTCTCTCTTTCACAGTCCATCGTGCGCGAGCATGGTGGATTCCTCACCATCCACTCGGTGGAGGGCAAGGGGACGACGGTCAACCTCGACCTGCCGGTGGAGAGGAGGCAAGGTGAGCGAAGACGAGAATCCAGATAGCCTGGAATATACACTGCTGGTGGTGGACGACGAGGAGTCGATCCGCATCACCCTGGGCGAGGCGCTCAAGGACGCGCACACCACCGTGCTGGTTTCCGGAACCTGGCACGGC
>JAIQEZ010000208.1 GCA_020073545.1 Terriglobia bacterium
GAGGCTGGGATTCGAACCCAGGGTGAGGTGTTACCCCCACAACCGCTTAGCAGGCGGCTGCCTTCGACCGACTCGGCCACCTCTCCAATACAGCTTGTAATATTAGCAATTCGCCGGAATGTTTGTAAAGCAACCCGAAGCGGGGAATTGTGATTATTTTATGAAGACTAATAGAGCCGCATCGGCGCGCCCGGAGTCCGCTTCAGCCCAAGCGAGGCCAGGCCCCGAAAATCAGGCCTAATGGGCCTGCGACACGCTCTTGACCTCGGGGACGCGCTCCTTGATCATGCGTTCGATCCCGTCCTTCAGCGTTACCATCGACATCGGGCAGCACCCGCACGCCCCTACCAACTTTACCTTCACCTCGCCGTCTTCGGTGACATCCACGAGTTCCACGTCGCCACGGTCGCGCTGCAACATAGGGCGGATCTCGTCAAGCACGGCCTGTACCTTCTCTCTCATGTCGCGCCTCCCTTCTTCGAGCGCTGCAAATTCTCGCTGCGCTCGGATTTGCAGCGGTCTCCGCGTGCAGGGTATTAACCCTGCACTTGGGCAGAGTGCTTTCGCTATCGCTACCGCCGCCCTGCACCCCGACACCGCTTGGTTCCTGTAGAAAGCTACAGGGTACGCCGTTTAATAAAGGTGCCGCGCGCACTCGCCGGGCCTTAGACATCATTGACTTTTTACTGTACGTATATTAAGTTTATACATCATTCCACTTTGGGGGAAAGGGTCCAACCAACATGAGAAGAGTCCTCGTACTCGCCTTTATATTCGTCCTCGCCGCATCGCTTGCCTGGGGGGCTGACTTTAACTCGCTGATGTCAGAGGGCAAGGCCGCGCTCGAATCGAAGGATTACAGCCAGGCCGAAAAGGCCTTCCGCGCGGCGCTCGGCGAGCAGCCCGACAGCGCGGATGCGGAGCTGTACCTCGGCATCACGCTTAGCCGCAAGGGCGACAGGAGCCAGTATAAGGAGGCCGAGAGCCATTTAAAACGCGCGCTCATGGCCTCGCCCCAGGACCCCACGGCCAATTACGAACTCGGCATGCTGTTCTACGCACGCGCGGTGCCCTCGGAGGCCGAGGACTTCTTTGATAACGTGCTCCAGGCCGCACCCGGAAGCGAACTTGCGAGGAAGGCGAAGGAACAGCTCCGCATAATCAGGGAGCAAGGCGCCCAGGCCGGTGTCGAGGCCGGAGAGGCCCGCAAGCGCTGGGCCCTTGCGCTATCCACCGGCGTGCAGTATGACTCTAACGTCGTACTCAGGGGCCATGACGAACACCTGCCCGAGGGCGTGGATAGGCAGTACGACTGGCGCAGCATCTATACCTTCGCCGGGGCGGTGAACTTCATCCAGACCGAGCCGGTTACGGGCAGCATCGGGTATTCGTTCTACCAAAACGAGAACACGGAACTCGCTTCGTACGACGTGTCGCAAGCACGTCACCGGCGGGGCAAAGGCTGGGTCTGTTGTGCAACCGCCGGAAAAAAACGCCTCGTAATCGGGCCGCTATTGAACGATCTTCGTGCTAGGCATATCTTTGCATTCCCCGTTTTTAGGCCCTTTTGAGGATTCCTTCGCCCACTCCCTCGCAAGCTGCACTACCTTTCCTTGAAGATATTGACTGTAGCCCGCAGGGAGCGGCTGCTCCTGGATTTCCGAGAAGTAAGCAAGACTGACGATCGGCTGAGGCGAGCCGCCATTGAGCCAGGAAATATATTTTCTGACTGCTCCCATAAGCAAGGCATTCTGCACCGTTTCCAGTGGAACCCCGCGCCGTTGGAGGTCCTGCGCAAATTGCACATCTCGATCACTGAACTTTCCGACTGTGCAGCCAATGGCAACGAAGCGGCTCTTGATTGCCTCGACGTAGGCATTACACACTTGGCCATTGGCACTCTCAACTTCTTGCGTCCGGCGGTACGGCCAGTAGTTGTCTCGAATCTCGAAGCACGTCCTGGCATACTGGTTCCTTCCCGAGCGAACCGTGCACACCTCCTTGTGTTGGAGTTCCTCAATATATTTCCCCACGATGCGCCGGGATTTGCCGACCGCCTTCGCCAGTTCCGCTTGCACAGCTTCAAAACGCCCGGTCCGGCGGTCCGCCTCCAGGCAGAGGTGGGCAAACAACTTGAATGCGCCATCTGAAAGCGTCCGGAGCGCCCGGCGAAAGGAAGCGCCAGCAGCAAACCAGCCGGAAGGTTCTTTCAAACATAGAACCTCTCTTACGTTGATCGCCTGGCTACTCATGGCTTCCATCCCTTCCCGCCGTTTTGGATTTCCTCTTTCGGCTCTCTAGCGTGCGGCGGAACCGATAGGATTCTTTGCCGGTGTCGATGATATGCGCCCGATCGGTCACTCGATCCACCATCGCCTTGCACAGTCGGGCATTGGCAAACACCTGGGTCCATTCGGAAAATCCAAGATTGGTGGTGATCACCAGTGCCGCCCGCTCGGTCCGTTCGGATACCACCTGGTAGAGAAACTCCGCTCCGACATCGGCAAGGGGAACATAGCCTACTTCGTCGATTGCGACCAGCTCGTAGCGAAACCAGCGGGACAGGAGACGGCTCACACGATTGTCCTGCCTGGCTTCGACGAACTCGTTCACCAGGGCCGTCGCCGTTGTGAATCGGGCTCGTCTCCTTTGCCGACATGCTGCGACACACAACGCTGTAGCCAGATGGGTCTTGCCCGTCCCGCAATCGCCGGTCAGAACGACTGGCTCCGCGCGATCGATATAGCCGCCTTCGGCGAGATCGCGGATCTGAGCCGCCGAGATCGTAGGCGCCTGGGAGAAGTCAAAATCCTCCAGGGTCTTGACCTTGGGCAGATGAGCTTCGCGGATGCGACGTTCTACGGTCCGGCGTTCCCGCTCTTCCACTTCGGCCGCCAGCAGCGCTTCCAGATACTCCATATGGCTCTGCTTGCCTTTGATCGCCTCGGTCGCCAGCCGTACAGATTGCGAACCGAGCGTGGGCAGGTGCAAGGTTTTGCAGTGCTGCCGAACTATGGATTCCACGACTGCCGCGCTCTGTTCGCTCATGGCATCACCTCCTGAGCGATAAGAAGCTGATCATAGTCGGTCATGACCGGCAGCGGCCGCTCGTAACAACTCAGCGGGCCCACGTCGATCGGCTCCGGACGGCCGCGATCGAGTTGCTCCGCTGTCATGAGATACTGCACTGTGGAGACGTCGCAGCTACCCATATCGAGCGCTGATTCCACCGCCTGGCGCAGCGTTTCGTACCCATGGGTTTTGCCGAGTTGCAGTAGCTCGATCATCCGCCGCGTGCCGTTCTGTCTGCCGTTGCGGATCATCAGCTGCTCCCAGATCCGGTCATAGCTCGCGGGCCACCGTCCCTTCTGCCGCCACTGCTCAAGCGGTTTGCTCCCAGCCAGAGCTCCGGGCTTGTGCTCCAGCGGCTCCAGGTAGTGCTCCAAGTCGAGAATCTCCTGAAGGCTGTTGTAGCAGCGTTCATGACGGGCGACACATTGTCCTTCGTGCCAAACCTCTACATAGCCTGCGTAGATCTTGGCCTGAACTTCCATGCCTACCCTCACCGGGGCGGAGTAGAAGTTGTTGCGGACCTTGACCCGTCCCATGCCGTCGACTTTAGGAAAGCTGACTTCGGCCAGGTCGAACCCTTCTTCCGCCAAGGGGAGAAGGTGCGCCTTTTCTGCAAGAATGGCTTGGCCAACGGTCATGTCCCGGCCGGCGATCTTGCGCTGCTCATCCTCGTAGCAGGCAGCCAGTAGCTGTTCGTTCAAATCCTCCAGGTCCTTGGCGTGGGGAACAGGGACCCAGTGATTCCGGCGGAAGTAGCCTCCTTCACCTTCGATTCCTCCCTTCTCATGTGCATGGTCGATTCCGGGGTTGCAAAACACCGCCTCAAATCGCCAGTGCGAACGGAATGCGATGAATCGAGCCGTCTCCTCGCGGCGGTGCCCCTGCAGGATCTTCTTTACTGCCGACTTGAGATTGTCGAATCTCAGCCGCTTGAAGACCCCGCCAAAACGCCGAAATGCCAGTTCATGCCCTTCGAGAAATGCCTGCTGCGTCGCCCGTGGGTAAGCTCGATGAAACGAGCCGCCGCCAGCCATGCTTCGCATCTCGAAAACCTGGAGGCAGGTCCGTTCGCCCCCAAGGTCAGCGTAGGCTTCGTACCAATCAACCTGCGCTTCCGAACCCCACGGATAACTCTGAGGCACACAAATCTCGCGCCCTATTAGGCCCAGTGCGAATCTGCGCTTGCGGACATACTTGCGGATCGACCTCTCGCTGATGTCACAGCCGGGAACTTCCCGCTTGATTCGCTGCCAGATCCGATGTGCCGTGTGCCGCTGCTTTCGCGGTGCACCGCGGTCTTCCTCCAACATGTCCTCAATCAGGGGAATAAACGGCTTCAGCTTCCAACGGGGGCGATCCGGCTTCTTGCGTGCCGAGGGAACGGCATTGCGAATAGCGTCCCTGACCATCCGTCGATGAACGCCGAGCTTACGCGCCACGCCAGCAATCGTTCCCTCTCCGAACTCGTACTCTCTTCGGATGTTTTCAAACAACTCCACCTTTGACCTCCAATCCAAACAGCCACCTCCATTCCGCCCATACACCTGCATGAATGGTGGCCCGTTGTTCAAAGGTGGGCCAAATTAAAGTTCCGAAATGGGCCAAATCAGAGTACCGAAATCAATGACACCCCACTTGGATGCCTCAGGCGAGATTACGAAGAGTATCTGCGTTGCCAAAGAGGCCTCAGCGAGAGGACGATCAAACATTGTTGGGGTTTCGCTTTCCGCTTTTTGAAGTTCCGCTTCCGAGATGAGGTTGGCGACTTGTCGCGAATTACGGCTACCGATATTGTCAGATTCATGCAGCAACTGGTCTCACGTGGCAAGCCGTTTCGGGACAAGACTCCGCCCACGCATTTGAGAAACTTCTTCCGATACCTGTTTAGAAGTGGAAAGACGGCTGCAAACC
>JAIQEZ010000209.1 GCA_020073545.1 Terriglobia bacterium
AGGACCAGCAGCAACTTGTCGTGAATGCGGATGGCTTCGTCAATGCGCATGCGGAACTTGTCGCCGATCTTGATGTCTTCGGGCGCAAACCAGCAGCGCACGTTCTTGGCTTGCAGGTCGGCGTAGAGGCGCTGGGCGAAGTCATCGTCTTGGCTCGAATAGCTGATGAAGCAAGAATGGAACTCGATGGGTTTGCCGACCAACGACTTCATGTAAACGATGAAGTCCTCGGGCACGCCACAGCCGCGCAGGAAGACTTCCGGCATGTTGCCTTTAGATTTGTAGATCGTGTCAATGCCGATGGTTGAAGGGCCAGCGTGGTGCACCGTTTCGAGGCCCTTGACGTCGCTCAGGTCATTGTCGCCGAACGTGGCGTGCCAAATCTCTGCCTTCGTGAAGTCCGCCCCGCCGAGGTCCGCCCCGCGGAGGTGCACCGCACCGAGGTTCGCCCCGACGAGGTTCGCCGCGACAAGGTGCGCCCTGCCGAGGTCTGCCCCCTCGAGGTTCGCCCCCTCGAGGTTCGCCCCGACGAGGTTCGCCCCGACGAGGTTCGCCCCGATGAGGTTTGCCTCACCGAGGTGCGACCCGCCGAGCTCTGCCCCGCAGAGGTCAGGAACCATATCGGGATGATCCTTCCTCCATCGGTTCCAGGTCCTTATCCCTTGCTTGAGGATCTTGAGGTGTTCCGGGTCGGCCATGGTGAAACCTCGCGGGGGATTCGAACTCGCTTGGCGAGATTCTTTCAGGTTATGCGGGGAATGTAAATGGGCAACGCGGGGCCGCGGGGGCCTGTTCTTATGTCAGGTTATCGGGACGCGCAAGCCCCGCTGTCACGCAGCCACTGAGGGTAGTTGCATCGAATGCCATCAAGCCATGTGCAAAAATCCCGGACCAACCGGATTGCGACACCGAGCTGGTCGTTCCCGATCCTTATCCGATCAAGCCCAACAGCGGCCCAGAGGTCGTCCGTGAACAAGGCCCTCGGAAAGCGTTGGGCGTGCTCTTCGCTTCTTTCAACGGTCTCGCTGAGCAGGTCAACATTATGGATCAAGTCATTCCTCGTCAGATTGAGCTGTTCGAGGTCAGGCAGGGAAACCGGAGCAGCCGTGAATTCAATGCCGAGTTCTTCAGAGAAGAGCAGCTTGTAACGACCGAACCAGCTCCCCGCCTGTTTTTGCGAAAGAGCGCTGCGCAAGCGTTGCGGGTCCCACCAGACCGAGCCGGCCGGGCTGATGCACTCCTTCAAGTAGCTCTGAAGGCACGCCTGTACCATGCAGAGGCACCACTGCCCCACAACGGCGATCGAGTCGTCGGCTTCCTGCCACTCGGCCAGGAAGGCAGGCTCATCCACGTGTTCCGGATCACGAGTGTCGGCATATGGAGCCTCGCCTGCCTCGATCCTACGTTTAGTCTCCTCGAATGGAGATGTGGCAGAGCCGTAAAGGTTCCGGATAAAGGTCAGGCGGCTCTCAAGGAAGTACAGCAGGTCCATAGCGCCCGTTGGAAGGTTCTGTCGGTCTGGTAATAGGGCCACGGTTCGAGAAGCCCCAACCGTGGCAAGCGGCTACCCGTGCATCTTGCGGTTCTTGCGCGCCGAAAGGTCAATGAGGACTGACATAGGGACCCTCTTTCGGAACTCCCGGCGCTTCAGCCGCGCATTCAGAAGCTCGACGACCCCCGCGACTGCGAAACCCAAAGTCGGTATGTGAAGCGAAAATGCCCCACTTATCAGCCCGCCAGCAAAAGTGGCCCCGAATTGTTTCACTAGGTCGCGGTCGATCTGTCCCCATTCGGCTTCTGCTTTATGGTACTCGGAGGTGAGCTCGTCACCGAAGTCCCTTGCAAGAGAACTCGCCCTGCTAATGTCAGGCGCGCCGCCAATCATCGACCACACGCGCCTGAGGAACGCCCTAAAGCCTTCGAGCCGCCCATCTTTCCTTAGCGAACATGCAAACTCTGAGTCCACCTGGTCTAGAAACTTGAACTCCAGCTCCTGAAACGCCTTCGTCAGCGGGCTCCATACCTGCGCCACATCAGGTAGCTCTTCTGCGACAGAGAGTAATTCCTTCCACCTCATACGCAGGCTGGTATACGGAAAGGCACCGGTCAGTTGTGAGATGTAGAGGGCCATTTCGAGGTTCGCCCCCGTGCGGGTGGCAACTGTTTGCTCTCCCAGCTTCTCGATGGGCTGCGCGAGGTCGAGCGGGTCTCTCCTTCTGAGGGCGTCAATGTAGTCTAGGGTCTTCCCGATATCTTGTTCGCTGATCTCTGGAGAAGCATCCCGCAGTTTGCGAGCGAGGGTACCCCTGGGCAGCGCGAACAGCACTCTGGCGAACTCTTGCCTCGCGGCGGGTTCAAAGTCTTCCATGTCTTCTTCGCTCGGCTTCCAGCCAGCCAGACGTTCTTTCGCTAAGTTCCAGGTCTTTCTGAGAAGTGGATAGTCGAAGTGCCCAGGGTTCGGGATGAGTGTAACGAGGCCGGCCTCGATCCAGGGGGCAAGTCCCGCCATGAAATAAACTAGCTTGAGAGTATCCATCTTCCACTGGCCCGGGTTAACCAAGGGGCTGTATTCCCGAGCCATGAGCCACGGATTGTGGAACGGATCGACTATGAAGATTTCGTCCGCGTAGAGCGCGAATCGGAAAACGTTGTGCACTATCTGTTCCGGATTAACATCGCCCAGGTAGAGAGCTCGCAAGGAAGGTCCGGGCGTGGGGAAAAGACTGCCGACGTCGGTGTCCGGGGGCCACAATCCAGCTACTACCCTGTAGAGCTCGCGCACGCGGTCGTCGGAAACATTCTCCTTTACCTCATCCCATCCGCGAGCGCTTGCCATGCCGAAAATGTCAACGATCGCCGCAAGGAGGGTTAGATTGCGCTCGCGTAGCGAAAACGACTGCACCTTTGACGCAGGTCGGGCAGCGGTAGCTGGGCCAGGCCTGCCGTGACACTTCTTGTATTTTAGGCCGCTGCCGCAGGGGCAGGGATTGTTGCGGCCAGTTTTCATCTTCGCCCGCCCTTTCAGGGCTCGTAGATGGTGCGTACGCCGGGCACCGGCGATCGCGAATTCCGGCCGGCGCGCGTTACCCCCGTGTTACCACTCCCGTATACATCTACTCGCAGGGCAAGACAAGGGGGAAAGGACAGGTGCTAGGTGCCTGGTGTTAGGTGCTGGGGGCTGGGGACTGGAAATGCAGTGACAAGTGACGAGTGACGAGCAGGAAAGCAGAAGTCAGGAGCCAGAAGTCAGGAGCCAGGAGTCAGAAGGGCAGGGGCTGGGGGCGCAGGGGCAGGGACGAGTGACGCTGAGAACAGTGGTCAGTGACCAGTGACAAGTGACGAGGGGAAAGGACAGGTGCTAGGTCCTTGGTGTTAGGTGCTGGGGGCTGGGGAGGGAGCAGGGGCCAAGTGTTGGGGTTCCGGCTGGTTCCAAGCGGGCCGATGCGAAGCCAACAACATGGGCAGGGGACGGAGTTCGCGCTTGAAGGGGTCCAACATGAAACCCAACACTCCCAGCGAAACACTGCCCAGCAGAGCGCTGTCACCTTCCTCGCCGAAGATGACTGGAGAGGTTCCCTCGTCGCCGTGGATGCGAAACAGAGCTTCTCCGAGGGTGCGTTTGATCTCGGTGCCGTCGGCGAGAAGGAAACTTCGGGTTTTGGCGGGCTTGATGCCCAGGCGTCGAAGCACCGGCGTCGGGACGACGGAATAGATGGCGCCGGAGTCCACCAGAAATTTCAGGCGTACCGTACGGCGAGGCTTCGCGGGATTGGCAATGCTCGCTTGGATGTACGTCAGACCCATGAAACTTCCCCTCGCGTTGAGTCTAGGTTTCGCGCCGCCATGAGTCAAGCGGTAAGGAGGGACGAGGGGAAAGGACAGGTGCTAGGTGCTTGGTGTTAGCTGCTGGGTGCTGGAAGGGCAGTGATGAGTGACGCAGAGAACAGTGGTCAGTGACCAGTGACAAGTGACGAGCAAGAAAGCAGAAGTCAGGAGCCAGGAGTCAGAAGGACAGGGATTAGGGGCTGGGGACTGGCAAGAATTATAAATTGTGACTTATAAATGAGGGAAGAGCAGTCGACAGTGAACAGGATGGAAGGGTGATGCTGAATGGTGGAGACCGGGTTTCAGGCCCTGATTACTCGATTTCAGGGGACAGGCTGGGCGTGCTGCCGAAGCCAAGGTTCCAAGCGCTCCAAGCGGAACTGGTTGCTTTCGTAAAGCTGAATCAAGAACTGATAGGCCTCGAGATCATCGAAATCCAGTCGGAAGCCGTTAATGCGCAGGAACGCAGCGGTCACAGCAATCGCGGTGCGCTTGTTTCCATCGACAAAGGGGTGATTCTGGGAAAAGCTCTCAAGTAGAGCGGCAGCCTGTTCGATGACGTCCCGGTAAAAGCCGCTTTGCGGTCTGGCTAGAGCTGCTTCGAGGGCACCCTGGTCGCGAATACCTTGTGCCCCGCCAAACAGAACGATCAGGCGCGCGTGAGCGGCGAGCACTTCAGGAAGGGAAGGGTAAAGCGTCACTGGGCGAGCCGGCGGAGCAACTCGGGATGAGCGGCAATGAATTCGTCAATCGCCGCCTGGAAGGAGGTCTTGGGCAACTTCCCGTTGCGCTCCTTCAGGAAGGTGATGAAATCTTTCACCGCGGATTGCTCCGCCGGGGAAAGCTCCGAAACGAGCTGACTGAAATCCTCAGGTCTCATGCGCCACCCGAACAAGAAAAGTATACTCCTGCGATAAGCCGCCAGCAACGAGGATGGTAAGTGGAAGAGCAGGGGGCAAGAGAAATTATGAATTTTGAATGCTGAATCAGTACTGTCCCAATATTGATTTCGAGATGTTGTGTAACTGCATGCGAAATCGTGAGTTGCACGCGAAAATGAGCAAAATCGATTTGAATTCGGAGATAGCCTGGAGCCATTCCGAAAGCTGCAGGGGGATGGTGCATGAACACGGG
>JAIQEZ010000067.1 GCA_020073545.1 Terriglobia bacterium
TAGTCCATGGAATGGGAACGCGTGTTGCTGTTCGCATGCCAGGCCGGAATGCTGCAGCGGGTGTTGGAGAGCTCGGCGACCTATGCGGGTCAGCGTGTCCAGTTCGGGCAGCAGATCGCGAAGTTCCAGTCGGTCTCGAACAAAATCGCGAACATGCGGGTGAGCATGGAGCTGGCCCGGCTGGCGGTCTACAAGACCGCTTGGTTGAAGGACCGGGGCAAGCGCGCGGCATTGGAGTCCTCCATCACCAAGTTGTTTGTCAGCGAGAGTCTGAAGGCCGCATGCCTGGACGCGGTCCAGATCCACGGCGCATACGGTTTCAGTCGCGAGTATCCGGTTGAGCGGGAGCTCCGCGACAGCATCGCGGCGACGATCTATTCGGGGTCGTCGGAAGTTCAGAGGAATATCATCTCGCGACTGTCGGGGTGCTGATGTCACATTTCCTTGTCCAGCGTTACCTGGAGGAGGGCGCTGCCCGGGCGGCACAGGAGCGGCCGGCCGTGGTGGACAGCAATGCCATGCTCTCCTACGCGGAGCTCGCACGGGCGACCAACCGTCTTGCCCGCGGCTTGCGGGAGGCGGGTATACGGGGCGGGGATCGCGTCGCCTTCTGTCTGGAGCGCTCGACCCGGCCGGTTGTGGCGGTGCTGGGCATCCTGAAGTCCGGCGCGGCCTACGTTCCGGTTCATCGCAAGACGCCGCCTGAGCGGATGGCCGCCGTTTTCAAGGACTGTGCGCCCTGCGCCGTTGTGTGCGACTCGGCAACGCTTGCGCACGTCCGGTCCGCCATTGCCCTCAGCGGGGGCGCGGTCCGGATCGTGCTCCTTGGCGCGTCCCCCGCCGGAGCTCTGGCGGCCGACCCGGACGTCGTGTTTCAACGAGACATCGACGCGCTGGATGATGCCCCTCTGGACTGCGATCGTGTGGCATCGAGTCCGGCCTACCTGCTTTACACGTCGGGCAGTACCGGGCACCCCAAGGGTGTGATTGTCACGCATCAGAATATCCGGGACTACATTGATTGGGCCGCGCGGGAGTTCGCCGTAGGTGCGGAGGACCGGGTCCTGGGGACGGCGCCGTTCTCCTTCGACATGTCGACGTTCGACATCTTCTGCCCCCTCAAGTGCGGCGCGGCCCTCTATATCGCCCCGGAGGCGGCCCTGGTGTTTCCGGTGGAACTGGTTCGGTTCATGGAGCGGCACAGGGTGACGATCTGGAAAGGCGTGTCCTCTCTGCTGATGTATATGGCGCGCACGGGCGCGATTGGCCCGGCCCGGGTTCCCAGCCTTCGCACGGTCATCTTTGCCGGAGAGGTGCTGCCGACGAAGTACCTGATGGAATGGATGCGCACTTTCCCGGACAAGACGTTCTACAATGCCTATGGCCCCACGGAGACAACCGGCGTGTCGGCCTGCTACCGCATTCCGGTCATGCCCGACAAGCCGGATGACCCGATTCCCATCGGCAAACCGCGTGACAGGACCACGCTGCTTGTGCTCGACGAGAAGCGGATGCCGGTGCCGGCCGGGCAACCCGGCGAGATCTGCATCGGCGGCGCAGGCGTGAGTCCGGGCTACTGGAATGACGAGGATCTGAGCCGACGTGCTTTCTGCGAGATCACGGCCGGGGATGGAGCGCCGCAGCGCGCGTTCATGACGGGCGACCTTGGCGTGCTGAGGGCGGACGGGCACTGCCTCTACCTTGGCCGCACGGATGCACAGGTGAAGATCATGGGCTACCGCATCGAATTGGGGGACATCGAGCGGGTTCTCTCATCGGTGGGGTGGGTGCGGGATGCGGCCGTGGTGGTGAGGCCAACCGAGCACGCTGAGATGCCGGAACTCGTGGCTTTCGTGGAGCTCGATGGAACGCGGGCCGGTGACGATGTTGCGGCCGAATTGGCGGCGCACCTTCCGCCCTACATGATACCGCGGAGAGTCGTTACGCTGCCCCGGCTTCCCCGGACGGACCGCGGGAAGATCGATCGCCAGTTGCTGATGAAGCGGGGGCTCGGCGATGATGCTGAATGTTGAAACGGTTGAGCGGCATTTGGCAGCTGCACGCGAGACGGGCACACCCCGCCGCTTACTCGATGTGCATGCCCACCCCTTCGAGTTCTTCATCGACCAGCCCGCGTATGCTGCTGATGCAGCGTGCCCCGGGGTCTACGTCGCCGGGGGCGGATCGGGCTACACCAGGCCGGAGCAGGGGAAGCTGACGCTCAGTGACGACGGGGAATTCAGGCTCCGGGATGACGTGTTGCGAGGCTGGAGGATCCGGATGCTCCGGCAGAAGTACCGGTGCGTGGGGCCCAAGGTCTTCACCGATCAGATGGATTTGTGCGGAATCGAGGGCGTGGTCCTTCACCCTGTGCTGCCGCCGGGTGATCCTGGCGACGAGGCGATGAACCGGTTCACGGCGATCTATGGTGAAGGCGGGCGGCTGCTTCCTTCGTATTGCGTTCCTGATGCGGTGGCGTCGGACGCAGTTGCCGCCGTGGTGCGAAAGGCCGTGTCCGACCACCACATCCGGGCCGTCAAGGTGCATCCCAATCGAAGTCGGATCGACCTGGGGTCCGCCGCCGGGGTGGCGCGGGTGGAGGCAATTCTCGCGGCCTGCGACAGCGCGGCGCTCCCGCTCCTTGTGCACGGAGGGCGGAGCATGCTGCTCGAGGACTCCGGGAGCGCAGCGTTCGCGACGATCGACAAGCTGGCGCGGGTTGACTGGGGAATCAGCGCTCATCCCGTCATCATTGCCCATGCGGGCGCGTTTGACTGCGCGCTGCCGGAGGCAGAGTCATCCGTACTGCCCGTCGCGGGGCGACTGCTGGATCGCCATGCCAACCTGTGGGTGGATACCTCCGGGCTCGGGTTCGACTTGTTGCGGCTTGTTGTGGGGGGACTGGACCGTGACCGGGTTCTCTTCGGCTCCGATGCGCTGTATTCCTCCGTCTGGGGGCAGGTGGCGTTGGTCATGCATGCTTTTGAAACGCTTGGGCTGCAGCCACAGGAGGAGTTCGACCGGATTGCCGGGGTCAATCCGGCGCGCGTTTTTGCAGAAAAAAGGAAGGCCGGGCCATGATCGAGAGTCTGCTCGTCAAGATCTGTCAGGTGGTCGAGTTTCTGAAAGAGAAGAACGGCTTTCGTGCCATCGGCAAGGGCTTCTACTGGTGCGGGGAGCTGGTGCCGGTCGAGCGCGATCTGGCATCAGCACCTGCGGTCGATGAACTGCTTCGCAAAGCGAACGCACAGCTCATCCACATTACGCCGGGGAACTGCGGGGAGCACCCGGTCACGTATGCCGTGGCGAGCCGCCGGCACAAGGCGCGCAAGTATCTTGGTCGGGGTTACTCCTGTTTTGCCCTGGTGCGGGAGGGCGAGGTCCTGGGCGATATCTGGCATGCGCGGCCCGGTGCGTCGCGAGAAGAGCTGGCTCATTATGACTTCGATGTTCTGGGCATCTCGCCGGGCCTCAAGGATGTCTATCTCTTCGATATGTTCCTTGATCCGAAACACCGCGGAGAGGCCCTGGCCATGCCGCTGATGGGTGGGGCCTTGCATGGGCTCGGGCAGGAGGGTTGGGCGAAGGGCTACGGCTTCTTCAAGGGCGACAACATTCCGGCCCTCTGGATGCACCGTGTGCTCAAGTACAAGGAGCTTCCACGTGTACGTGTCCGGCGCATTCTCTGGTTCAACAAAGTGTTGCCGCCAAAACCGAAAACCGCGCCTTGAAGCTAGAATAGGAAAAAAGACATGGAGCTCGGCAGAGAGGCTATCTCGTTCCTTACTCTGACGGATACCCGGTGGCAGGGCCTCGCCGCATCTCATGACGCGAGCGCGCGGATGAAAAAGCGAGAAAGAAGTCACTGCCAGTTTCCAAGGAGCTGGTAATTCCAGACCCATCAGTGCGGCAAGGCTGAAGAGCACAATTCAGCCGTGGAGACCGGATGGTTGTTTGGCGATAGTCGTACAGCGTCGGATTCTCAATGATGCCTCCAGCCGATTGAACAGAATCCGACACCGGAAGGCGTTATGTCCAATGGCAAGGAAGGAACTTCGGAGTACTGGCTTGACCTTTTCGTGGACACCTTAAAGGAGCTCGACCAAACTGTCCAAGGCGCGTTCCTGCAAAGGTTTCTCATGAGCTTGGCCAGCGTCGACGTTTGCGCGAATGAGAGCGTTATCCATTGGCAAAGAATCCTGGCTCGCCGCAGCCAGTTGGCTGAGAAACTCGGCCGCCCGGTGACGCTCAGGACAGCGTCTGTGGATTACTTCGGGGAGTTGTGCATCCTGCGGAACCCGGTCCTCTTGGAGTACGAGGAACTCAAGAAACTGCGCCACGATGCTACGACCGATCCTCTCACCGGCCTGAACAATCGTCGCATGTTTGAGGAATATCTGGGTCAAGAGATCGGCCGCTGCACTCGTTACGGGTCTTCGTTTGCACTGCTCTTGGTCGACCTCCACGAATTTAAAGGCGCCAATGACACTTACGGGCATGCCACCGGAGACGAAATTTTGCGCTGCGTGGCCCGTGCAAGCGTCGGGACCATCCGCGGGTCTGACATACCCTGTCGGACCGGTGGGGACGAGTTCGCGATCCTTCTTCCCGAAGCTGGGCGGTCCGGCGCCCAGGCGCTGGCTGAACGAATCGCGCGGAAGTTCGAGGAGTCCGCTCGCCCCCTCGCTCCAAGTACGCCGATCGGGATTGATTATGGAATTGCGCTTTTTCCTGAGGATGGGCATGACGCGATCAGCTTGTTCGCTTCTGCTGACAAGAGCCTTTATGTAAGCAAACAGAAGGCATACGACCAGTCAGCAAGACGGACGGTTCCACCACTCGTAACGGCGTCCCAGATCGATGAAGTCACGCGTCCGGTCAAGGCGGAAGCGAGCCTGAGCGACGACCGTCCCCCTCTCATCCCGTCTGCTCTTGCAGGTATCGCAGGGACTGGAGAGGAAGTTCGCGGATCTGATGCCGGCCCACACGGCCGAAGGTGTGAACGGATCCGGCTGGAAGGGACACCCGCGCTGGGCATTGTCCGGTTAGGGCTGAAAAGCAGGACCGTCAGAGTGTTGGACGTGAGCCCTGGTGGAGTCTGTCTGTTGGCAGACCAAGATGATTTGCCGGAGTATTTCCCGGTCCGCCTGCAGCTTCCCTTGCTGCCCGAAAACGAATTAACTTTGCACCGCGTCTACTCGCTACCGCTTCCAAGTGGAAAGCGGCGGGTGGGTTGCTCGTTCACTCCCATCCCTGAGCCCTCTCCGGCATCAACGTTGAGGCTGTAGGCGTGAGTGTGTTGAAAGGAGCTCCCAGAAGGTCATTGAGGGCGTGCCTCTCGCCGGTGCCGGGATAGAACACCCTCCGTCTACATCACTTTCCAGTTGTGTCAGGCCAATGCCTGTCTTTCTGTTGTGAAGCGGGAATGTCCGATAACCCCTTCCTGTCTTACGTCCATGAAGTTCGGAGGGGCGCAACCCGAAGCGAGGGAACGAGGATTCGATCGACTTTAATTACCTCCATCAAAGGCCCCCTTATGATGCATTGTTGCTCGATATCCATGGCTGCCTGACTGCACCCGTGGCTAACTGGTTCCCGGTGTTTCCCGGAGTGCCAGGCATCAATTCTAGGCTGCGATTCGCCCACATTGTCGCACCGAATCCCTGTGCTGCCACTTGCTCGCAGTCGGAACGCCGCGAGGCTGTCCTATCGGCTTGTTACATTCCGAGTCGCTTCCCCGCGTCACAGAGAAGCTGCCCGCCTATTTCGACTGGGTCCCCACGGACCTCCTGCCTGTAGTCCCCTTGACAGATGTCCTATCGCTTTCGCGCCACAGGAATGCCAGCCTGTAGCCAGGCGGGCGGAGCGCACGCCCCGTCGGGCGGTCGAAGAAGTGCGGACGCTGCTCGGACTTGACCACGCGTGCGGTATAATCCCCAAGGGCGCCCAGGGGTTCATTCACCTCTGCTCTAACCACTATGGGCACTATGGCAAGTGAGCGCTGCCAGCAGACGAGAACGGGAATCCCTCTCGTAACTTGGTGCGCAGTCAACCCAGCAGCCGGCTCGCCATTGCTCCCTCCGTTCGAGGTGAGGCACGTCACGAACGATTCACCATCAGAAAGATGAATCCAGCCAGTGAAGGATTGAGGATGGCGAACAAAAGTAGAAACGAAGCACAGAGTATTGCGATCAATCGTGAAGATCCCGGCAAATCCATGGCGGAGGTGCGGACCCTGATCGAAAGTGAGCGGAACCGGACCTTGTATGAGTGGAACGACACCCGCGCCGACTACCCTGACGTCTGCGTCCATGAATTGTTCGAGCGGCAGGCGGCGAGAATTCCGGACGCCACCGCTGTGGTTTTTCAAGGTCAGCAACTGAGCTATCGAGACCTGAACCAACGCGCCAATCAGTTAGGACACTACCTTCGGAAGCGCGGGATTGGACCTGAGCTGCTCGTGGGCGTGTCGATGGAACGTTCGCCGGAAATGCTGGTCGGGCTTCTGGGCATTTGGAAGGCAGGCGGCGCCTACATACCCATGGATCCCACGTATCCGAAGGAACGGTTGTCATTCATGGTGAAGGATTCGGCGGCTCAGCTTCTGCTGACAACCAACAAGCATAAGCACTTGTTTGCTTCCACCCCCGACAAGACAATCCTTTTGGACTCTGACTGGCCTGTGATCGCGGAGGAAAGCGCCGGCAATCCCCAATCGGGCGCAGTGCCCTCGAACCTGGCGTATGTGATGTACACCTCGGGATCGACGGGGGAGCCGAAAGGGGCGATGATTCTGCACAGCGGTCTGGTGAATTATCTGTGTTGGGCCATCCGGGCGTACGCGGTGGAAGAGGGTGGATCCGTTCCTGTCCATAGTTCAATTTCATTTGACTTGACGGTTACGAGCCTGTACACGCCCCTTCTGGCGGGGGGGCAAGTCGATCTCCTGCCGGAGGATGTGGGTGCGCAGAATCTGCTGGCGGCGCTCCGGCAACGCAAAAACCGCAGCTTGGTCAAGATCACTCCCGCTCATTTGGAACTGCTGAGCCAACTGCTCAAACCCGACCAAGCGGTCGGGATGACGAAGACCTTCGTAATTGGCGGAGAAAACCTCTTGGCTGAGAGCCTTCACCTGTGGAGGGATTTTGCTCCCGGGACGCGCCTGATCAATGAGTACGGGCCCACGGAAACGGTGGTTGGCTGCTGCGTTTATGAGGTGAGGGAGGACGATCCGCGGCGCGGGTCCGTTCCCATCGGCCGGCCTGTTGCCAACACGCAGCTCTATGTTCTGGACCCCGATATGAATCCGGTGCCGCCTGGGGTCATGGGTGAGTTGTACATCGGCGGGGCTGGTGTGGCGCGCGGATATCTGAATAGACCCGAACTGACGCGGCAAAGGTTCCTTGCTGATCCGTTTTCCGGCCGGCCTGGAGCGCGCCTTTACAGGACCGGAGATCTAGCCCGCTACCGCCCGGATGGGACGTTGGAGTTTCTGGGTCGCATCGATGACCAGGTGAAGGTGCGCGGTTACCGCATCGAACTGGGAGAGATCGAAGCAACCCTGGCGGATCATTCTGGACTCAAGTCCTGCGTGGTATTGGCGCGGGAGGATGAGCCCGGCGACAAACAATTGGTGGGTTATGTCGTCCCCAGTGAGAACGAATCGCCAACGGTTGAAGAACTACGCCAATTCTTGCGGCAGAGGCTGCCCGATTACATGGTGCCGGCTCAGTTTGTCTTTCTCAAGTCCTTCACTCTTACTCCCAACGGAAAGATCGACCGCAAGGCCTTACCCGCCCCGAGCAAGCGCCAGAGAGAGGCCGGCGAGTTGGTTGCACCGCGCGACCCGCTCGAACAGGTTCTTGCCGGCCTGTCGGGTGACACGACTGATCGCGAAGCGCTTCCGACTCCTTCTTATGAAAATCGACAGCCCGCTCGCGATTTCGTCAGGCCACGCACTGAGACCGAGAGGTCACTCGCTGCCATCTGGACCGCTCTGCTGAAGGTGGAGAGCATCGGAGTCAACGACGATTTCTTCGATTTGGGCGGGCATTCCCTGCTGGCGATTAGGCTCGTCTCCCGGATTCGAGATGTATTCGGGGTGGAGCTGCCGCTCGCGACGTTATTTCAGGCGCCAACCATCGCTGATTTGGCAGGGTTACTGCGCAAGGAGGACTGGGTGCCCTCCTGGGCCTCGCTGGTTCCGATGCGGTCGGAGGGGACCAAGCCACCCTTCTTTCTCATGCATGCGCATGGCGGCAATGTCTTGGAGTACCACGCTCTAGTAAACCGGCTGGAACCTGATCAGCCTGTTTATGCCTTTCAGGCGAGAGGTCTCGACGGCCATGTTGTGAAGGGGACATCCGTGGAAGAAATGGCTTCGGCATATCTCGATGAATTGCGGAAGTTTCAACCGGAGGGTCCATATTATCTGGGCGGCTTTTGTCTGGGCGGATTACTAGCCCTGGAAGCTGCTCAACAACTTACCGCGGCAGGGCAAGAGGTTGCGTTGGTGGTCATGATCCAGTCGATACAACCGGAATCTATGGGTTTCAGACCGGGAACCACGGTGTTCCATCGTTGGTGGTATCGCGCCACCGAGCGAATCGATTTGGAGCTGGAGAATCTATCTTACCGAGGAAAGGGCTACATTGGGGAGAGGTGCCGGCATCTTTGGAACCGCGTTCGTGCCAGGACGGCAATAGCTTTCGACAATATGAGCCACAAAGGAGCGCCAGATCCATCACGCTTGTCGATGCATAAGATTCTTGAAGGTCTTGCGATGGAACATCAAAAAGCTGTGTCGAAATATGTACCGCGTCCGTATGGCGGCGATGTTCTTCTATTTCGTGCCAGCAAACAGTTATCTGGATTAATGGCCGATGAATACTTGGGTTGGAAACGTGTTCTCCAGGGCAATTTGGACGTTTGTGAAGCTCCCGGACATCAGCAAAATCTCTTGCTCGAACCGAATGTTCCACGGCTCGCTCAGGAACTCACCACTCGGCTGAAAGCTGCTCAGCACCGACACAGAAGTACCCCAGACCTTCGTTGAGGTTAGCCCTTGAGGTACGGAATGCCCAACGAACATGACGCACCATTGGAAATGAACTGCCCGTCATGTGGATCTGAACTTGGGCACTTTCCGACATCACAGCAGAATCCTATTCGGTGTCCTCAGTGCGGGTATTGCATCGCTTGGGATGGGGACTGCTGGGACGCTTGTGTTGACAAGACCTATCCCGGGGACTCCGCAAGGCAGTGGGTGCTGTGGGAAGCGGGAAAGCTGGGAGATCCAAATCTCGTATACGGGCACGATCCCAAGTACTATTTTCGTGAAATGTTGAAACATACCGCCCTCACCGAGGAGGGACTGATAGCGCTGAGAATACTCGAAGTTGGCTACGGTCATGGAAGGTTATTGCATGAGCTCCAGCGATGGAGCCCTATGGCATATGGAATAGACTTGGCAAAACCTCTTAGGTCTGCACAGCTCCGTCCCGGATCAGCAATACTCGGAAACTTACTGAATATTCCTTTTATGCCGCACCAATTCGATTTGGTAATTTGCAGGGGTGTTATTCACTGTACGCCCGACCCACAAAAATCTTTTGGCTGTGTGGCAGAACAAGTCGCTAACAAGGGGGTACTGTACTTAGCAGGCCTCTATGAACCTGGGAAAGGCAATCTGCTCCTGAGAAAGATATTGCCCTGGTCATGGCATTATCCTGAATTCCTTCGTCTAGGCATGGCAAGTGTCTTCAGTGTCGTTCGGGCTACAATGGAGGCTGTTCAAACCAGAATGATTAATTTCAGAGCATTCCAACGTTTTTACCGCCATTACAAGCTTGATATATTTGACGTCATGTCTCCCCGATGGACGCGCGTGTATACGAAAGACGAGGTTGTGCCGTGGTTTACATCACAAGGCTTTCTGGTTCAGAAGGTAGGTTATGGCGCCTATGTCGGAGTTAAAACTGACCTGCCGCGGGAAACCAGTCCAGCCAGAAGCTGATACACATCCTACCGTGGGTTCCGTTCAGCGGCCTACGTAGCAAACGGCTTTGCACCGTGCAATGCCGGCCAGAAACAATATTCATAGCGACCAAGCGATCAGCTCCTTCATGATTTCATTCGTGCCGGCGTAGATACGCTGCACGCGGCTGTCGGCCCACATGCGGGCGATCGGGTACTCCATCATATAGCCGTAGCCGCCGTGCAACTGAACGCACTCATCGACGATGCGGCACTGGCAGTCGGTGAGCCAATACTTCGCCATGGCGGCGGTGACAGGGTCGAGCTGGCCGGCGATGAAACGCTCGATGCAGTGGTCGATGAATACGCGGCCGATATGAGCTTCCGTCTTGCATTCGGCCAACTTGAAGCGCGTGTTCTGAAAATCGATCAGCGGCTTGCCGAATGCCATGCGCTCCTTCACATACTTGGTGGTGATGGCTACGGCTTGTTCCGCCGTTGCGACTCCGCCCAGACCAACCGTCAGGCGCTCATAGCTCAATTGCTGCATCATTTGGGAGAACCCTAGGCCTTCGGCGGCACCGAGGAGATTCGAGGCCGGGACGCGCACGTCGTCGAAGAAAAGCTCGCAGGTGTCCAGCGCGTGCATGCCGACTTTTTCGAGCGAGCGGCCGACGCGGTATCCGGAAAGGTCCTTCGTTTCGACGATGATGAGCGATAGGCTCTTCAAGCCGGCGGCTCGGGGGTCGGTCTTCGCGGCGAGGCAGATGATGCTGGCGTGCCAGCCGTTGGTGATGAACGTCTTTGAGCCATTGATGACATAGTGGTCGCCGTCGCGGCGGGCGGTGGTTTTGATGCCCTGTAAGTCAGAACCGGCGGCGGGTTCGGTCATCGCGATTGCGCCCACCAACTCGCCGCGCGCCATCCGGGAGAGCCAGTTGCGTTTCTGCTCCTCGCTGCCGTAGGCGAGGATGTAATGCGCCACGATACTATGGACGCCGGAACCGAAGTGGACTCCTGCTTGAGCGAGTTCCTCTGTCACGACGGCTTCGTGGGCGAAGGTTCCTCCTCCTCCTCCGTATTTGTCGGGCACGTCGGCGAGCAGAATGCCTGTCGCGCCTGCTTTTGTCCAGGCTTCCGCATCGGGGCGATGCTGCTGGCGCCAGCGAGTTTGGTGCAGCGCGAGTTCTTCTTGTATGAAGCGGCGGACCGTCTTGCGGAACATCTGCAGGTCGTCATTCATCCACGGGGATTGGTAAGTAACTGTAGGCATAGTAGCGCCCGATTATAGCGCAGCGATGGCGGTATCGCCAGTACGGTTGGGGCACTTGAAGCGCGTCTCCAAGCACATTCCTGAGGTGAGTAGCGCGAGCGAATCTCATCCCGAGCCGAGTGGCCCCGGGGAATCGCCCCCCGAGGCCCTCACAGATTCCGTGCGTGACCCTCTCCGGTCTCACGGCTCCTGCCACCCCGTGAAGGCTGCCGCCTTCCGTCGAAACCAGTCGGCTCCTCCTGTTGCCAGTTGACCAGGTTGATCTCGACGCGCGTACCTTGCTCCCTTCTAAACAACTTCAGACCACCCTGATGCCCGGAGGCGTTTTGCTCCGTGGGCAGGCGCCGCGGAAGCTTGTTCCCCACTCACGATTCCCTGTGGTTTTGACTACCGTCCCTGCGCTTTCGACACGTCCCCACGGGTCCTTCCCAGGCCCTTTCCCTCTGCGCCACCTATCCCGAATTTCCTCGCCGCGCACAATCGTCCTTTCGACTTATTTGGCCCCTCTCGCTGGGGGGCCATCAGTGAATTGCGGCGAGTTCGAACCAGCCCGTGGAGTCGGCATAGCCCCAGGCGCAGAGAAGTGAAGTACGGTGCCGCTTCTAGACGACTTAGGACAATGCTACTAGGAAAATACCAACAGAATGCCCCCTTCAGTTCTGGTACACTTTTAAAGGCAAATCCGAAGTGGAAGCGGAACCCCAACCCTTTACAACGGCTTACTCATGCTTAATACCATGCCTATCTTGGCCGTGTGGTTGCCTGCACCTGCAAAGCTCGAACTATCGGAGGACGAGGTTCACGTCTGGCGCGCCCCCCTCAGTCTTGCACCCGAGGTTCTTCAGCGTCTCAATGCGACGCTTGCACCTGATGAACAATCCCGGGCAGCGCGGTTTGTTTTCCCAGACGACCGAGGCAACTTCATCGCGGCTCGAGGCATTCTGCGTGAGCTGCTCGGTGCGTATCTGCAGCGGCCTCCGGCTTCGCTGGAGTTCGAATACGGCCTTCGCGGGAAGCCGGCTCTTCATAGGGGAGACGCCGGTCTGTCAATCCGTTTTAGCCTTTCGCACTCGCATGGTCTCGCGCTATATGCCTTTGCCCACAGGCGAGAAGTGGGGATTGATCTGGAACAGGTCCAGCCGGACTTCGGGGGGGAGGAGGTGGCGGAACGCTTCTTTTCCAACCACGAGCTCACGGAACTCCGTGCACTGCCCGGGGGATTGCGAGCTGAGGGATTCTTCGCGTGCTGGACGCGGAAGGAGGCCTATGTGAAAGCTCGCGGTGACGGTTTCCAGATTCCGCTCGATAGTTTTGATGTCTCACTCACACCAGGCCGGCCAGCAGAATTGCACAGTCTGGACAAGGCGCGATGGAGCTCGCGCTCGTTTGAGCCCGCACCGAGATTCGTTGCTGCGGTTGTGGGAGAAGGAGGAGGTTGGCTTCTACGTTACTTCGAATGGGCGCACTGAAAACGCACCCGGAACAGAGTCAAGTTCTGACCTCAACTCCTCGTGAACGCAGACCACTGGTAATCGTCCGGTGAACCCGTTTCTCGCGACAGCAGGAAACGAGGGGACTTCAGGACGAGCATCCCTCTCCGCGTTACCCGGTTCAACACCGAACAATTTTCTCGCGATGCTCCTGCACCTCGCGCGTCGCATTGCGAGTGTCAATGACCAAGCGCGCGTGCCGCACAATGGCCGGATAATCATAAGTAGAATGGTCCGTGGCAATGACTACCACGTCGTATTTCGCCAGGGCTTCAGGTGTGGGTTCCACGCTTTCGAGCTGAAGGTCGTATTTGCGCATCTTAGGGAGACGCGCAAAGTAAGGGTCGTGGTAATCGACGCGGGCTCCGCTGGCCTGAAGAAGTTCAATGATCTTCAGGCTGGGCGACTCGCGCGGATCGTCAATGTCTTTCTTATAGGCGATCCCCAGAACGAGCACCCGTGCATCCTGTAAACACTGTTTGCGCTGGTTCAGTGCGTCCGCCAGTGACGCCAACACGTGTTCGGGCATGGACGAATTGATTTCGCCGGCCAATTCAATGAACCGCGTCGGACACTCGTATTCGCGCGCTTTCCAGGTCAAATAGAACGGGTCGATGGGGATGCAGTGGCCACCCAAGCCCGGACCCGGATAGAAGGCGGTAAAGCCGAAGGGTTTCGTCTTGGCGGCTTCGATCACTTCCCAGATGTCGATACCCATCCGTAGGCACAGCAGCTTCAGTTCGTTGACGAGCGCTATGTTGACGCAACGATAAGTGTTTTCCAGAATCTTGGTCATCTCCGCAGCGCGCGTGGAACTAACCAGGTGTGTCTGTTCGAAAGCTCGTGAATAAAGCGTCTGCGTCGCCCGCGCGCTGGACGCGTTGACTCCTGCGATGATTTTGGGGATCTGTTGGGTTTGGAATTGCTTATTGCCAGGATCCTCACGTTCGGGGGAGAAGGCCAGAAGGAAGTCAACTTCCTGCCCTTCGCTGCCCGTAACGTTGCGCCCATCCGTGACATAGGGGTTTACGGCACAGTGTAGGCCTGATTTCTCCAGAATCGGCAGCACAACCTCTTCCGTGGTGCCGGGGTACGTAGTGCTCTCGAGCACTACCAATTGGCCGCGCCGTAGATGAGGAGCGATGCCCTCTGCCGTGTTACGGACAAAGGAAAGATCAGGCTCGCGGTGGGCATCCAGGGGAGTGGGAACGCAAATGAGGATGGCATCCATTTCCCGCAGGTGGGACAAATCCGTCGTGGCGTGGAAGCGTTTCTTCCGCACGTGCTCCGCAATGACGGTTTCAGAAATATGGCGAATGTAACTCTCGCCACGCAGGAGCATTGTCACCTTGCTGGGATCAAGGTCGAAGCCTGACACGGCAAATCCGTTTCGAGCAAACAAGAGTGCGAGGGGCAAGCCGACGTAGCCCAGTCCGATGACGCCCACTTGCGCCGTCTTCGCCTCGACCTTGGACTGGAAAGTAGCCAGAACCTCACAGGTTGCAGCGGTCCCTTTGTTCACATTCATGGTTTCCTTTGCGTGTATTAGGATGGGTCAATCAAACGCGGTCGATTATAGCATTCCTGTCCTCGGGACCGCCAGTAGCGCTCAATCCGTCACGTTGACCACGACTACAACGCAGCGCCTGCGATTTCCAGCATCGCGGCGTGCCGTGACTTGCTCAGGCAGACAATTGTGAGACTTGCGTCGCGGCGGGAAACAATTGCACGATCCGTGTAACCTTTACGCCCGCCGCGGCCGGAACTGGAAGCGGAGCAGTCACCATCACGGAGGCCATCGTTGCCAGCCGCAGGTGTGAAGCTTCTCTGCGACAGGCATGGAGGAAAAGAACTCGAGGCGAAATTGGCAACACGTGTGCAATCCAGCTCGTATGAAAACCTTGTTACAACGACAAAGTGTCAACACAGCGATTCTCGCCGCGGCTTGCATGGCACTTGCGTTTTTGACCACCTCCTGCGGGGCAGGGAGCAGCGCGGTCGTTCCCGCTCCGGCGGGCAACGGTCCGGTGGCCAGCCTTTCAGCGGCCAGCCTTTCCTTCGGCGGCCAAGCCGTCGGGACGACCAGTGCGGCGCAGACCCTCACCCTGAGCAACACCGGCAACGCTACCTTGACCATCACCAGCATCGCGATCACGGGTACCAATGCCAGTGACTTTGCGCAGACCAACACGTGCGGCAGTTCGGTGGCCGCCGGGGCCAACTGCACGATTGCCGTGATGTTCACACCTTCGGCCCTCGGGACCCGCACCGCTTCACTAGGCATCTCGGACAATGCCAGCGGGAGCCCGCAGACGGCACCGCTGTCCGGTGGGGGAGGCCACTACGTGGTTCTGTCCTGGAGCGCCAGCACGACTGCCGGCGTGGTTGGCTACAATGCTTACCGCGGGAGCGCCTCGGGTGGACCGTTCTCGCAACTGAATTCCTCCTCGATTGGCGGTACCAACTATGCCGACGGGAACGTACAAGCGGGGCAGACGTACTACTATGTGGTTACGGCCATAGCTTCGGATGGCGCCGCCGAGAGCGCGAACTCGAACGTGGCTTCAGCGGCCGTACCGTCACGCTAACACGACTGCATTAAGTGGTGGTCCTCACGAGCCTCGAGCGCATAGGGAGCGAAGGCACGTAGGGCAAACACCAACCATTCGGATCAGGCCCTTTCCAGACACCGTCGTTCCGGTGGTGTCATCGACCAGGTGCATCAGGCGACCTTCCAGACCGCGTTCCTCTTGCCGACGGTGAACGCTGGCGTCCCTCTGCACTATCTCCGCAAAATGCTCCTTGCGCGGGCACCTTCGCCGGTGCCGCTGCTTGCGCTCCCTGCTCCACTGCCCTTCAACCAGCATCCACCGCCTGTCGCCGCGGTGACTCTCCGCATCGGCCTGAAGCTCATCGTGCCAGGCCAGATGCTCGGCCGCCAGCGTGGGCGTGAAGTGCTCCCGAACCGGCCCGCCATACTGGTCCCGGACCCGCCGTGAGACCTTCCGCGGAAAAGCCCTTCGGGCGGGCTTAATTCGGTGGCCGCCCCGCGCTCCGGTGTTTCCGACCCACCGCACCTTCCTGCCGATACCCATTCCCCAGCCATTTGCCCTGCCGATCGCTCAGGCGCGGTAGCCGTGTCGCGTCCACTACCCGCAGCTTTCCTCCAGCGCCAGGACGTCGGTCCTGGCCGACCCCCTCCTGCTCATCTTGGTTCGCCCCAAGCGGCCCTCCTTTCGGAGGTCGATTAGGGGACATTTCCATCAAGGACAAAAGGGGACATTAGCATCTAGTCGTGCCGGCGTCCTGCATCCAGAGGCTCCGATTTCGTAGCGTCTCAGGGATATCCGATGCATGGCCCCGCAGCCGGGAACCAAGCTGACTGCGATTCATCCGTTGGTGCCGTTCCAACTTGATCTCCCAACCTGTGCACCTTCATTCTGCGCGGCCCGATAGATGGCCCTTCGTAGAAAGGCTAGGTAAGACAAGTTGGAACGGTACTAGTGGAGTGAGCAATACGCATCGTCATCTTCAAATTTGACCACGAAGGGGATGGCGCTAGTCCCGTGCCCGCCTGGTTGGGTGCTTTTCGGAAGCGTTCGCAGTCAACTAAAGCGCCGTGTGGGCACAACGGGCTCGAAACTTCGTTAGGCGGTCACGGGACTAGGGTGATGGCACGGCCGCTGAAGCCACGTTCGAGTTCGCGCTCTCGGTGACGCTATCCGACGCTATGGCCGTAACCACATAGTAGTACGTCTGCCCTGCTTGCGCGTCTGCGGCGGTATAGGTGGTACCGCTAATAGGCGAGGAATTCAGTTGCGAGAACGGCCCACTCGAGGCGCTCCCGCCGTGAGCATTGTAGCCAACTACGCCGGCAGTCGTGCTGGCGGTCCAGGACAGAACCACGTAGTGGGCTCCCGTCCCGGACAGCGGTACCGCCTGCGGGCTACCGCTGGCATTGTCTGAGATGCTTAGCGCGGCCGTGCGGGTCCCGAGGCCCGAAGGCGTGAATATCACGGCAATCACGCAGTTGGCTCCGGCGGCCACCGAACTGCCGCACGTGTTGGTCTGAGCAAATTCACTGGCATTGGTACCCGTGATCGCGAGGCTGGTGATGGTCAAGGCGGCGTTGCCAATGTTGCTCAGGGTGAGGGTCTGCGCTGCACTGGTCGCATCGTAGGGTTGGTTGCCGAAGGAAAGGCTGGCGGCTGAAAGACTGGCCACGGGACCGTTGCCCGTGCCCGTCAGGCTCACCGCCTGCGGGCTGCCGCTGGCGTTGTCCGTGATGTTTAGTGAAGCCGTACGGGTTCCAGAGGCGGAAGGGGTGAAGGTCACGGCAATCGCGCAGTTGGCCCCGGCGGCCACCGAACTGCCGCACGTGTTGGTCTGAGCAAAGTCACTGGCATTCGTGCCCGTCAACGCGATGCTGGTGATGGTCAAGGTGGCGTTGCCGGTGTTGCTCAGGGTGAGGGTCTGCGCTGCACTGGTCGTACCTACGGATAGATTGCCGAAACTAAGGCTCGTAGCTGAACGATTGGCTACGGGAGCGGCGGCCGTGCCTGTCCCGGAGAGGCTGACCGCCTGCGGGCTGCCGCTGGCATTGTCGGTGATGCTCACCGAAGCCCTGCGGGTTCCCGAGGCGGAAGGCGTGAAGGTCACGCTGATCGTGCAATTGGCTCCGGTCGTCAGCGAGCTGCCGCACGTGTTGGTCTGCGCAAAGTCGCTGGCATTGGTCCCCGTCACCGCGATGGTGGTGATGCTCAAGGTGGCGTTGCCGGTGTTGCTCAGGGTAACGGTGCGAGCCGCACTCGTCGTACTTACGGCTTGATTACCGAAGGAAAGGCTCGTGGCTGAGAGACTGACTACGGGGGCGGTACCCGTGCCCCTGCCGGAGAGGCTGATGACGTGCGGGCTGCCGCTGGCGTTGTCCGTGATGGTGACTGCTCCGGTTCGAGTTCCCGTCGCGGTGGGCGTAAAGGTTACACTGATTGTGCAATTGTTTCCCGTTGCGACGCCCGTCCCACAATTGTTCGTCTGACCAAAGTCACCGCTCGCCACGATACCGGAAATCGCAAGCGCTGCACTGCCGGTATTGGTCAATTTGACGGACTGGGCGCTGCTGGAGGTGCCTATAGCTTGGCCGGGAAAACTGAGGCTGATGGGAGACAAGGCTACAGCAGGAGCATCAGCAGAAGCGGGAATGGCCACGGTCCCGCCCGCCCCGCACGAAGTGGACAGAAAGGCAAGTGCGATGCAGGCCGTGGCGAGAATCGCTGCGTTCGCACGTCGTCGTTGTAAGGTCGCGGTTTCCATGAGAGACGCTGACGGTGCACGCGTGTGGCCAATTTCGTGTCGAGTTCTTTCCTTTCATGCTCGCTTACATCAACTGAGCCTTTGCCCAGAAAGGAAAGACCGGCCTTTTTTGCTCTCCGCAGGTGTTCGTCAATGTTAGAGGTATTTCACTTTTTGCTTTCTCGGTGTCGCGAAGCGAAACGAGCGACTGAGTTTCCGTCGGAGATAAGAAGGCATTAAGAAACTCGATAAGTTTCCTGCCCGAAGATTTCTGCCCCCAGAACTAGATCGACGAGAGCGTCAGCCTCTCCAGATGGCGTGAGTCAGGGAAAACCCGGCTACTATCGGTCAGCCAGAGTGGCATTTCATTCAGCCACGCGACACCCACCCAGACTGGGTTACACCGCCTGTCAGGTGGAGGCAAAAATCACGTTTTGAAACGTTGCCGAGGGAGCGGACACGGAAGTACCGGAGAGGCATGTAAACCGTCCGCGCCCCCTGAAAGACTTCCCGAGGCGAACTGCAATGCCCGGACCTCCTTCCACGGCGCTCGCGGTGGCTCCGCCACAGAAGGTGGGGAGCGGCGGGATTGCTCTCGCTGTGGGCGGACGGGGAAGGAGCCATAGTTCCTAGCGGAGTTGACGCCAGTTGTTTCCCAGCGTGAAGACTTCGAGGCCGATCGATGAAAGCTGCAGCGTGCGGGCGAGCCGGGGATGACCGGTCTTTTGCAGTTTCCAGGCCAGATAGTGCCAAGCAAGGGTGCTGACTCCGAATTGCACGCACATACGAGTGTTGGTGGGTCTTCGGGGAAGCAGAGGATTACGCTCGAATGTTCCAGGACGTTTCTGTATAGCCTGTTGGGTCTGGATGTCGACAATGGTGAGGGCGGTATCGGCGGCAGTGAGAATCCAGAAGATTTTTGTGTCTGCCTTGGGCTTCTCAGCAGACACGGCGGTACCTGTAAAGTTAAAAATCAGAGAAACCATCAACAGATAGCGCATCATGACCCAAACACCGTCTTGAGGATTCTCTCTAGCCTCAACTCCACGCGGTGATGGTTTAGGGCATCTGGAAGTGCTACCCTGCGCCATTCCCGGAATTCGTAGGTGCCCCCTTGCAGGTGTTAGTCTGCGTCTCCAGCGCGGCCGGAGGCGCGCTTTCTAGCCGTGCGAAGTCCGTGCTGGCGCCCACTCACCTGTGGGCCGTCGGGCGCTTTGCATCCAGAGATGCTTATCGACCGAACACTCCGTCACATTAGGGTTTCTTGTAGGGAGACTCGGGAAAGGACCGCACTGCCCGCTGTTCTATGACTTGCATCCCAAAGCCCCTGAGGCATGGTACCGGGATGAGTGCAACGCAGCGGCTGTCACGCAGGTTCACTGGGCCAAGTTGTCCTGGTGACCCACAGAACGAGGCGCCGGACGATGCGCCGTGAGTGAGAGGCAAAAAACCGACCATGAACCAGAGTTGTAGGGAGGTGCGCCTGAGAACTGTAGGTGGTCGGAAAGCTGGTACGCCTGGCAGGATTCGAACCTGCGACCTGTTGCTCCGGAGGCAACCGCTCTATCCATCTGAGCTACAGGCGCACGTGAGAAGCAGTTTACCCCTGCGACTCTGGCGCGGTCAAGCTGCGCGGCTCGCAGGACCGGACGGTCCCGCTCCGTGCGAGAACCCGCCGAGGCGAGTAGCCTGCGCCCCAGAGGCTTCAGCCACCGGAGGGTCGCTCGCCCTTACATTTCGCAGGGAGCAAGATGACAGACCGAACGCTTGATCCCAATCCTGGCAGTAGCCGCTGGCAGAGGATGGCCGCGCGGTGCATAAGCACGGAGGGCGCGCAGGGAAGCCCGCACGCTTCAGGCGGCGGGGTGACAAGCGTCGACGACGAGGGCCTGGCCGTACGCCAAGCCTTTCTCAAAGGCCGCCAGGTTCAGGTTTTCAGTCCCCTTTGGCACCGAATCGCGTATGGCTTTTCGTACCGCCTCGGGCGAGGCGAGTCCTGTCAACGCTGTGACGAAACCTACCAGCACCATGTTGAGCACCAGCTTGCGGCCCAATTCTTCCGCGAAGCGCGTGGCGGGAATCCCGTAGCGGCGGGTTCGTGGATTCAGACTCTCGGCTTGAATCAGGTCTTGCTCGTAGAGCAGCAGCCCGTCCGCTTTCAGGTCTGCTCCAAAGCGCGCGTTGGCTTCCTGCGACATCACCACCAGGATATCGGGTTGGGTAAGATAGGGATACAAGATGGGCTCGCCGGAGACGATCAACTGCACGCTGCACGAGCTGCCGCGCGCTTCCGGCCCGAAGCTCTGCGTCATGGTCACGAATTTGCCATCGTGGATCGCCGCGGCGTTGCCGATCACCATGCCTGCCAGGATGACGCCCTGCCCACCGAATCCTGCGATGCGGATTCCTGAGGCTGCCATCAGACTCCCCCCCAGCCCGCGTAGCGATCTCGGAGCGTCTGGCGGAGCTGTTGTTCCATACTCTGCTGCAAGGTAGGCCGCTCGTTGTCCACGAACTTGCCGACGATGATTTCCCCCTGCAGGTTGATATCTACGTCACGTGTGTTAGCGCCGTTCTTGATGACGCTGTGCTGTTTGTAGAAGTGCATGGTGTCCAGCCCATCGCCCATTTTGTTTCGCCGCTGGTAAAGCGTGGGACAGGGGGACAGAATTTCGATGAAGGAGAAGCCCTTTTTCTGAAAGGCTTCCACCATCGAGTGCGCGATGTGGCGGACGTGGAATGCCGTCCAGCGCGCCACGTAGACGGCTCCCGACGATTCCGCCAGGAAAGGCAGGTTGAACGGCCGCTCGAAGCACCCGTACGGCGTCGTCGTGGCCGTGGCGCCGACGGGCGTGGTGGGCGCCACCTGGCCACCCGTCATGCCATAGGTGAAATTATTAACGCAAATAACCTTGATGTCAACATTGCGGCGCGCAGCATGAATGAAGTGGTTTCCCCCGATGGCGATCAGGTCGCCGTCGCCGCTGTACACGACGACGGTCAGGTCCGGTCTGGCAAGTTTTAGCCCCGTCGCAAAGGGGATGGCGCGCCCGTGCGTGGTGTGGAAGGAATCGAGGTGCACATACCCTGCCACGCGCCCCGTGCAGCCGATCCCGGAGACCACGGCGACCTTGTCGAGCGGCAGTTTCGATGCCACCAGCGCCCGGGCAAAACAGTTCACGGTGGTCCCAATGCCGCAGCCCGGGCACCAGATATGCGGCATACGTTCTGCGCGCAGGAAGGGCTCCACCGGATTGATCGTGGGGAGTGGGCTCATTCCATCGCCTCGCGAATCGCTTTCAGGATTTCTTCCGGTTCGTGCACGCTGCCACCTCCATGCGGCACCAGTAGGGTACGCGCTTGGTCACCGGCGCAGCGTTCCACCTCATACACCATCTGGCCGTAGTTCATCTCCACCACCACAAAGGCGTGAACACGCTGCGCCAGTTCGCGCACGCGTCTTTCCGGAAAGGGCCACACCACCACGGGCCGCAGCAGGCCCACGCGCAGCCCTTCGGCGCGCGCCATTTGGATGGCCCGCTGCGCCACGCGCGACGTGATGCCGTACGCTACCACTACCACGTCGGCGTCCTCCAGGCCGTCTTCTTCGCACCGCGCGATGCGGTCGGCGTGGTCGCGGATCTTTCTCACCAAGCGGCTCACCAGCTTGTGTTGCGCGCGCCAGTCCATGGCCGGATAGCCCTGCTCGTCGTGCGTCAGACCGGTCACGTGAATGCGATAGCCGTCACCGGCCTTCACCATCTCCGGAATGCCGTCCGGCCCCGGCCGGAAGGGTTGATACTCGGAGGGGGGCAGGGTGGTGTAGCGGCGGGGAAGAACCTTGATCTCCTCGGCGGGGGGGATCACCACCTTTTCCGTCATGTGACCCACGCACTCGTCCATCATGACCAGCACCGGCGTGCGGTATTCCTCGGTGAGGTTGAAGGCCTCGATCATCTGGTCGAAGCATTCCTGCGGCGAGTTGGGGCAGAGAGCGATGATTTCGTAGTCGCCATGCGATCCCCAGCGCGCCTGCATCATGTCGCCCTGTCCAGGCAGAGTGGGCAAGCCCGTCGACGGCCCGCCCCGCTGCACATTCACCAGCACCAACGGCGTTTCGGTCATAGCCGCGTAGCCTACGTGCTCCATCATCAACGAGAAGCCGGGGCCGGAGGTGACCGTAAAAGCCTTCGCACCGCCCCAGGTCGCACCCACGACCGCCATCGAAGAAGCGAGTTCGTCTTCCATCTGCAGAAAGATGCCGCCCACAGTGGGCACGCGCACGGCAAAACGCTCCACGATTTCGGTGGAAGGCGTGATGGGATAGCCTGCTGCGAAATTCGCCCCCGCGGCCAGGGCGCCTTCGCACGCCGCCTGGTCACCATCCAGGAAATGTGCTCCCGTGAGCACGGCTTTAGGATTCGCTTGCTTCAGAGTCTGCCTCCTTTTTCCGTCGCCGTAGCCTCCTCAAGGCTTCGCGCTGGCCAACTCCGGCTCTTCTCCGCCCACAGGCACGCGCACACCGAAAATTGCAAAGTCCGGACAGTAAAGCCCGCACAGATCACAACCTGTACAACCCTCTTCGTTGGCTAGGAATGGCGGGTGGTAACCGTGGCTATTGTAATCCGTTGAGAAAGCCAGGACTTTCGGCGGGCAGAAGTCGACGCAGAAGCCGCAGCCTTTGCAGCGGTCCCAGTCGATAAAGACTTGGCCTCGGAACTTGCGCGCTTTCGGTGCCGTGGGAACGTCAGGCATTTGAACCTCGACGGGGCAGCGGGATTTTTCTGGCAAATGGGGACTGCTTGTCCGATTTCCGGCCCCGCAGGTGATTTGGAGCATTTCCATGTCCATTTTGACCGCTTCTCCCAGAGCCAAAGACGTTTTTTCCATCACCGCCATCATGTTCGTAGTCGGGGGGTTGCGCACTTCCCCCGCGCGGGCTAGGCCCACTGCCGCTGACTTAGGCGGATTGACGTCAGGCCGTGAGCTTTGGCGGAGGCGCTCGCCTGCACTTGCCCCGACTCGGACAACAATTCCTGAAGGACCCAAAACTTCTGCCGACACGCCGCCGGGATTTGCCTCTGGAACTGAACCTGATCGGGAACATTCACAAATGCCGCTCTGCGGTGTAAACTGCTAAACTTCCCGGGGAGCAGGACCGATAACCCTAGGGGACACCGCATATTTCCTTGAAAGGAGTATTCATGGCTGCCAAGCGTATCGGAATCCTCACCGGTGGTGGCGACGTACCCGGGCTGAATTCCGTCATCAAGACGGTGGTCTATCGAGGCAGCGACATCGACTACGAGGTCATGGGAATCCGGCGCGGGTGGGAAGGTCTGACGCACGTCGATCTGGACGATCCGGCCAGCCGGGCGCGTTACATTCTTCCTCTCGACCGCGACAACACGCGCACCATCGACCGCACGGGCGGCACCTTCCTGCACACCTCGCGCACGAACCCGGCCAAGATGAAAAAGCTGCCGCCGGTTTGCGCGGGGGGCACGTTCCCCAAGTCGGAGAGCACCAAGAAGGGCGTGACCTCGGTCGTGTACGACATCACCTCCCGAGTGCTGAAAAACGTCGGCAGGTTGGGCCTTGACTATCTGGTTGCCATCGGTGGTGACGATACCCTCAGCTACGCGGCGCGCTTGGACAAGGAGGGCGTGAAGGTCATCTGCATTCCCAAGACCATGGATAACGACGTGCGCAACACCGAGTACTGCATCGGGTTCTCGACCGCCATCACGCGCGCCATGGACGCCATCGACCGGCAGCGCACCACGGTGGGCTCGCACGAGCGCATCGGGATCTTCCGCGTCTTCGGCCGCGATGCCGGCTACACCTCACTCTACACCGCCTATGTCACTTCCTTGCGCTGCGCCATCCCGGAGTACAAGTTCGACCTCAAACGCATGATCGAACTGCTCGTGGAGGATAAGAAAACCAATCCCAGCAATTACTCGCTGGTGATCCTTTCGGAAGGCGCCCAGTGGGAAGGCTACGAGATCCGCGAGTACGGCGAGGCCGATGCGTTTGGCCACCGCAAGAAGGCCAACGTGGGCGAGGACTTGAGCGACGAGATCAAGAAGGCCAGCGGCGAAGAGACGGTCGTCAGTGACCTCACTTACGAGCTGCGCAGCGGCAGCCCGGACTTCATCGATAAACTCGTGGCGTCCACCTTCGCCGGCATGGCCATGGATTGCATCGCGAAGGGCGAACACGGCATGATGACGGCCATCAACAAGGGATGCTACTCCATCGTGCCTATCCCTGACCCCAAGGTGGGCCCGCGCCGGGTCGACGTGGAGAACATGTACAACACCCAGCGCTACCGCCCCAACTACGCGCAAAAACTGGGCCTGCCCATCTTCCTGACCAAAGCCTGAGACTCCGGAGGCAGGCGGCTGTTCCGCTGCCTGCCTCTCTTCCCCGCGGATGGTGCTGTAGCGGCTGGCCTCGTTCCAGCCCATTGCGCCTTCCATCGGCATCCCCATCTTCGATCGTTTGCTGGACTCGACAAACGGCCGCAAGCGGTGTATATTCTTTGTAGATACATATGAAAGTCGCCAATAAAAGTCAGCTCGCGAAGTGGGGCAACAGCCTGGCGGTGAGACTTCCCAGGCAGATCGTCGAGACCGCGCGGCTGAGGGAAGGCGACCCGCTGAACCTGAGCGTGGGAAAGGACGGCGCGGTCGTCATGCGACCTGCGCGCCGCAAATATCGCCTGGAAGAACTCGTTTCCAGGATCACGCCCAGGAATCGCCATGACGAAACTGACTGGGGCGGGCCGGTTGGAGAAGAGATCTGGTGACGCGCGCTTACGTGCCTGATGCCGGCGACCTCGTCTGGCTCACCTTCGACCCGCAGCGGGGCAGGGAACCGTCCGGGCGTCGGCCCGCGCTGGTCTTGTCGCCTGCCACCTACAATGCTAAGACCAGCCTCGCGCTCGTCTGCCCGGTGACGAGCCGCATCAAAGGTTACCCTTTCGAAGTCCCGCTGCCGCCGGGCTTGCCGGTCACGGGCGTCGTACTGGCTGACCACTTTAAGAGCCTGGACTGGAAAGAACGCCGCGCCGAAGCGGCCGGCCACCTTCCTGACGAGGTTCTGTTGGAAGTCCTCGCCCGCCTCGCGCCACTGCTGGGCTTGTAGCACCCGTCACGAAGCGAGCGTGCGGTCGCCTGCGAGCGCCCCCCCTTACCTGCCCGTCGTGGCGGCTTGCTGCTTACCGCCTCTTGCCTCCTGCCTCCTGCCTCCTGCCTACTGCCTACTGCTTTCTACCACCCCACCGGTTTTCCCTGGTTCTGCTCTTCCAGCCACTTTTCGAGCGGCGCAAAGTAATCGCGAATGGCGTTGGCATCCATCTGCCGCTGGGCGGTCAGGGCTTCGAGCGCGTCGGGCCAGGGACGGCTCACTCCCATTTCGAGCATCTTGGCCAAGCGCGCGCCAGCTTCCTTGTTATTGTAGATCGAGCAGCGGTTAAGCGGCTCCGTGCAGCCGGCGGTTTTCGCCAGGGCGCGATGAAACTGGAACTGCAGGATGTCGGCGAGAAAGTATCGGGTGTACGGAACGTCAGCCGGAACGTGGTACTTGGCGCCCGGGTCAAAGTCCTCCTCGCTGCGCTGCGCCGGTGCTGCCACGCCCTGGTATTTCAGCCGCAAGTCCCACCAAGCCCGGTTGTATTCCTGCGGGGTGATCTGGCCGGAAAAGACCTTCCACCGCCACTGATCGATAAGCAGTCCGAAGGGCAGGAAGGCGATTTTCTCCAGCGCCCGCTGCAACAGCAAGCCGAGATCCTTCGAGGGATCGGGAGCCTTATCGAGCAGCCCGAGTTTCACCAGGTATTGCGGCGTGATGGAGAGCGCGATGGTGTCACCGATGGCCTCGTGGAAGCCGTCGTTGGCGCTATCGCGGAAGAGGAAAGGCTGATGCGAGTAAGCGCGTTGATAGAAGTTGTGGCCGAGTTCATGATGAATAGTGGAGAAATACTCGGCGGTGATGTCGATGCACATTTTCACGCGCAGGTCCTGGACGAAGTCCACGTCCCAGGCACTGGCGTGACACACCACCTCGCGGTCGCGCGGCTTCACGAACATCGACCGCTCCCAGAACGTTTGGGGCAGCGGCGCAAAGCCCAGCGAAGTGAAGAAGTGCTCGCCAAAGCGCGCCATCCCGAGCGCGTCCGTATTGCGGCTCTTCAGGATCTCGGTCAGGTCGTAGCCCGGATCGGCGTTCGGCGGCGCGACCAAGGGATAGATGTTTTCCCAGCTTTGCGCCCACATGTTTCCCAGCAAGTCCGCGGGCAGGGGGCCGTTCGCGGGAACCGCTTGGTCGCCGTATTTCTCCCGCAGCTTCCAACGCACGTAGGCGTGGAGCTGCACGTAGAGCGGGCGCACCTGCTCCCAGAGCCGGTCCAGTTCCTTCGCGAAATCGTCCGGAGGCATGTCGTACTTCGAGCGCCACAGCGCGCCGGTGTCTTGGAAGCCCAGTTCGCGCGCGCCCTGGTTCGAGAGCTCGACGTAGCGCACAAAGTCCTTGCGCATGGGCCGCGCAATCTGGTGCCAGCCCACCCAGGCTTCGCGCAGCTCGTGGGGGTCGCGGCTGGTCGCCATCAGGCGGGTCAGGTCTTCGATGTCCAGGCACTTGTCTTTGCCGGGCGGGCACCACTTACCCTTCCCGTAGGCGCCTTCCATGCGGGAAGCGATGTCGGTGAGCTCAGCACTCGCCTTGGGGTCCGCGGGCGTGGGGAGCACCAGTGAAACCTTCAGGAGCATCATCTTGCGGGCCAGGTCGGCGGGCAGTTTCAGATGGTCGAAGCGCGTCGCTTGCTTCGCCAGCTCGACCTGCGCGGCGATGGCGCGCTCGTCGGCCTTGGCCGCCAGGATTTCGGTGTCGTCCGTGATGTACGTGGACTTCACCCAGTCGGCGCGGCTGGAAAGGACGTTGAGTTCAAGCAGCCTGGCTTCAGCGCTCTTGATGAAGGCTGCGGCCTCCTCCACCGTGGGAGGCTGCTGCGAGGATGGCGTTTCATCAGCGCCCGATGCTGACATTGCGACAAGCGCCAGGACCCCCAGAAATAGTCCTATGAGATGGCAAGTTCCGCAGGCTCGCATCATGGTATTCCCCCATGCAACGTGAATTCGCGCCGGCCGCCCCTTGAGATCACCAGGAGCCCGAGACGCGCGGCCGTCGCACCGGAAGGTATCTTAGGCGGGTTAGCCGCGCGGGGCAAGTGGGGCAGGGAGGAGGCGCCTCGTGGACAGTTATCTCTTTGACGGTTGCCCCTGCGCTCGGATATAACTGCGTGCAGGGAGGGAACGATGAACACCGCGACGAAGGTTCTGCTCGGACTCTGCCTTAGCCTCTGCCTGTCGTTTCCAGCGCGAGCCCAACTGGTTCAGGATTTCCAGCCGCCGCAGGCGCAGTGTTGCCTGGCGCGGGCCGCGTCTCATCTTGCGGACGAGCTCCAGGACTGGAACCAACTGGGCCGCTACCACGTGGACAACCTGCGACTTGAAAAGGAGCAGCCCGTGAAAGGCCGCGTGGTCTTCCTGGGCGATTCCATTACCGACGGCTGGGACTTGGCCAAGTATTTTCCTGGTAAGCCTTACGTGAACCGGGGCATCAGCGGGCAAACCACGCCGCAGATGCTGGTGCGAATGTATTCCGACGTGATCCGTCTCCACCCGGCGGCGATGATCGTTCTGGCCGGCACCAACGACATCGCGCGCAACACGGGCCCCGAGACTCTCGAGATGATCGAAGACAACTTCCGCGCCCTGTGCGATCTGGCCGGAGACCACGACATCAAGGTCATCCTCTGTCTCCTCCTGCCGGTCAGCGACTACACCAAGTCGAAGCAAACCGAGCACCGGCCGCCGGCGGATATTGTGAGCCTCAACCACTGGCTGGAGATTTTTGCCCCGGACGTTCACGGCGAGGTCGCAGATTACTACACGGCGCTCGTTGACGAGAAGGGTATGCTCCGTGAAGGCTACTCGGATGACGGCCTGCATCCCAACGCGCGTGGCTATGAATTGATGGCGCCCATCGCCGAAGCGGCCATCGAGCGCGCGCTGAAGTAGGATCGGGTGGAGGGCTCACCACCACGGCCTCGGCGCACGCGACCGTTTGTTGAAGGGGCGGACCTCGTGTCCGCCCGATCTCGCTGCGGCCTCCGGTCCGCCACCCCTAATGGCGGGGCGCACGGCCGCGCATTTCGTTGTCACCCCCGCGAAGGCGGGGG
>JAIQEZ010000210.1 GCA_020073545.1 Terriglobia bacterium
TGTGTTGCGCCGGACGCTGCAAATGCGGCCTGCGTTTCAGAAAGGAGCCCATCATGCGCACCAAAATCCACGGCCTCAGCCAGGCAACGGAACGAAACCCTCTGGTCGAAGGGTCGTACCGAGCCCGCGTGGTTCGCTTCGGGTCCGCCGGCCACGCCGCTAAGCCCTGCCTGGCGGCGACGTTCTTGATTCTGGAGCCCGCCCCGTATGCGGGTCGTTACGTGCGCACGCGGCTCTATTGCCACGACCGCGCACTCTGGAAGCTTCGCTGGTTCCTGAACGACTTCAACTACGATGCCGAACTCCTGGCCGCCGACGAGTTGGACGACCGTCGCGTCGTGGGCCTGGGAGGGGTCATTCGCCTGGCTTATTGGGGCAACGACGGCCATCGCCGTTTGGATGTCCAGGGCTTCGCTCCCAGCGAGCGCTGGGCCGATCTTTCCGTTCATCAACCGCCCTGTGAAAGCCTTACCGAGGCTGCACAGGCTTAAACCTCGAGGCAAAAACCTTGCGAAAGGAGGGGATCATGGATCACTACAGTTACACACAGCTTTCCACCTATCTGCAGTGCCCGCTCAAGTACAAGTACCACTACCTGGACGGCTGGCAGGAAACCGAAGACAAAGCCAGCCTGGTCTTCGGTCGCGTGTTTCAAAGCGCCGTGGAAGCCCAATTCCTGGTGGCCGACTCGGTGCGCTTCTTCACCGAGCGCTGGGCGGGAGTCAGGGACATGCCGCTCGAGTACCCCAACGGCGATAGCTGGGAGAAGATGCTCGAGCAGGGCCAGGCGCTGCTGGAACAGTTCCGCCAGGACCCGCGGGTGCTGATCGAGGACGGCCGCACGGACTTTCAGGTCAAGTTCCGGCGACCCCTGCCGCTCAGCCAGAAGCATTTTCTGGCCTATGTGGATGCCCTCGGGTATGTCGATGGGCGCCATTCCCTGATTGAGTGGAAGACCACCACGCAATCCTACCCGGAGAATCTGGGACGAGTGTTGGAACTCGATCCCCAGTTGGTGTGCTACTCCTGGGCGGCGCAGAAGCAGGAGGTCTGCCTGGTCAATTTTGTCAGGAAGAAGCAACCCGAGATCCAGTACCTGCACGCGAAGATCCGCAAGCGGCAGTGGAAGACGCTGGAGGAGACGATTGGCTTGCTGGCCAGCGAGATGGAAGCCGGGTATTTCTACCCCCGCTCCGGCATCCGCTACCCCAATAACCAGTGTCTGAACTGCTCGTACTTGGGTCTTTGCCTGAGGAAGAAACGTTTGGTGGAAGAGAAGCTGGTCAAGGTGGAGGAGTTGGCGGTCCATGGATAAGGCGCGAGCGCAGCAGGTGCTGGCTCGGATTGATGAGATCCTGCGTTGGGAGCAGCGGACGGACCAGCAGAAGGACCAGAAGTTTGCCGAGCTAGGGAAGCACCTGTGCGAGGTGCGGGATCAAGGGTACTGGCGGTTGGGGCACAAGAGCTTTGAGGCTTACCTGGAGGAGAAGTTTCCGGACTCCCGGCGCAAGGCCTACTATTTGATGTCGATCCACGACCATTTGAGGCAGATCCCGACCGCGGAGATTGAAACCCTGGGCTGGTCAAAGGCCCTCGAGCTGGCCAAGGTGGCGCGGAGCGAAGGGCGACGATTTGACAGTGCAACCTGGTTGCACAGGGCCAAGGAGTGCACGAAGCAAGAGCTGAAAGAGGAGGTCTACAAGTACTTTACGGGAGAAGACTACGAGCCCTACGAAATGGTTTACTTCAAGCTGTTCGAGAGCCAGTTACCGGTGGTGGAAAGGGCCCTCTACGTGGCCTCGCGGATGGTGGGGACAGAACGATCAAGGGGGTATTGCCTGGAACTGATCTGCGCGGATTTCCTGGCGGGCCGAACGGAAGAGTCCACGCCGGAGGAGATGCTGCTGGTCATTCATCGCTTGGTCCACCTCCTGCCGCCGGACTATCAGACGCGCCTTGCGAACCATTCCGAGGAAGCAGAATCCAAGGCGGCCCGAAAATGCTGAGGAAGGTGAAGCGGATCAAGCTGGGAAAGCAGATTTATGGCCGCTTGATGAAGCGCGTGCTGGAGCGGGACGGCTGGCGGTGCCGGAAGTGCGGGGCGCTGGAGAATATGCAGATCCACCACAAGATCAAGAGAAGCCAGCAGGGCAACGACTCCCTCGATAACCTTGTGACCCTGTGCGCCTACTGCCATATGGAAGAGCATGGGCAGCTGAGCTACACCATTCCAGCCGCCAGAGTGTGCAGCAAGCCAAAGCCACGTGCGAAGTGAAGACCCAGCCTGCAGTAATTTCGGAATTTGACAATCTGCAATCGCCGGAAAATGACGGCGGACTATCACCTGAAATCGCGAGAATGAAATCCTTCGCCCTGCGATCACGCATGATGTACGAGAAGATCACACGTTGGTCAGTAAGCGTTAAGCTGGGTACATCTATACGTGGGGGCTCCAGAGCGTTCGGTTGAGCGACCCGAGATGGCCAGCGGTGGACCTGGGTTGCAAGTATACCCATTTAGATATATGATGGGAAAAGGATGGAGGAATCCACGAAGTTCAGGGGTCTGTACTGGGTGGGGAGCAGCAAGAAAGACTTGCTGGCGCTCCCTGAAAACGTCGTTGACGTTTTCGGTTATGCCCTCTACCTGGCACAGATCGGCAGAAAGCACGACCAAGCCAGGCCGATGAAGGGGTTCGGGTCGGCAGGCGTATTGGAGATCGTAGAAGACTGGGAGGGAAGCACTTATCGAGCAGTGTATACGGTGCGTTTTGAGCGTGCTATCTACGTCCTCCACGTATTTCAGAAGAAAGCCAAGCGCGGCATTGCCACGCTGAAGTCTGATCTGGATTTAATCCGACACCGACTGAAGGTGGCCGAGCAGGCGGCTAAGGAGTTGGAATCATGAAAAGGCAAAGGAACACCGAAGGCGTTGCTGTCCAGGAAGGCAGCGGGAATGTTTACGCTGACTTGGGCTACACCGACTCTGAGGACATGGCCGTGAAGGCGCAGCTCGTCACAAAGATTGCAGACATCATCCGCCAGCGTGGCCTCACCCAAGAGGGAGCGGCAAGAGTCCTGAGCCTGACCCAACCGAAGATTTCGAAGCTGCTCAAAGGGCAGTTTCGGGGGATTTCTGAGCGACGGCTGCTACGCTGCCTGACAAGACTAGGGAGGGACGTCGAGATTATAGTCAAACCGGCCCCGCGACGGCGGGCAGGGCGGTTGACAGTTCTCTTCGCCGCAAACGCTCGCTGAGTGAGGGGGCTTCCCAATGTCATCCTCGGTTGTAGTAAGCTTCTCCCCAGACTTGGCGGAGGCCAGGAATGGGAACCAAAGAGCTTCTGGAATCGAGACGGAATGAAATCCTGGACCTTGCGGCCACGTACGGCGCGAAGAACATTCGCGTCTTTAGTTCCGTGGCCAGGGGCGAAGGCGGGTCGGGGAGCGATGTGGACTTGCCGGTGGATATGGAAAATGGAAAAAGGGCGAAACCTACTGGATTTGGTCGGGTTCTGGCAAGACTTAGAGGAGCTACTTGGTTGTCGTGTTGATGTGATTACGGATGGAGGATCAGCCCGTGGGGATTCCGGGGCAAGGTGATAGCGATTTCGAAGTTATCCCGATCAAGATTCCGAAATTGAGCCCGTACCTTCGAGAGCGAATTTATGTGGAGGCGCTACCCTTGTGAAAGAGGACCGCATTTATCTTCTGCATATAAGAGACCCGTTAGAACATATTCTCTCGTACACAGCGCCGGGCAAGCAGGCCTTCTTCGTTGATCCGCGGACGCAAGACGCGGTGATCCGGAATCTCGAGGTGGTTGGTGAAGCGGTCAAGCCAGACGCCAAGCACAACCGGTCTTCCAACACTCCCGTTCCTATGGACGGCGCGGAAAGCTGATCCCGATAGCTTGAGGGAATAGGCAGGGAAAAACTCGCGGAGGGACGACGGGCGGTCAGATCCGCAGCTCCCGTCCGCGTGTCTGCAAGAAATCAAATTAAGGACCCCGGGGACCCCTCCAACCAGTAAAAAGTGGCTCCGTCTCATGCCGACGCCACAGTTTCCCGACTTTCAAAACTACTATAGGGGGGCTGCTTGTTGATACGTAAGCGTTAAGCAGGGTTGATACAAGCAAATCCCACTCCCCCCTTAGAAGTTTCACAGGAAAGCGAAGGTAGACTCCGTGAACGATAACAAGCAAGTCGCAGACGAAGTAGGTGGTAGCGTCAACCTCGGGCGGCATCAGGCCCAATGCACAATCTGTTTGTCCCCCTATCGCCAGCAAATTGAGCAGGAGTGGATTAGCTGGCACTCTCCCCAGCATTTTGCCGAGGTATTCAAAGTCAGTCGGGATGCCCTTTATCGCCACGCTCACGCCTTGGACCTTTTCAGCAAACGCCGAAGAAATATCACGATGGCTCTCGAGAAGATTATCGAGAGAGTGGACTGGACTCCCACGAATGGTTCGGTAATTTTGTCAGCCATCCAGGCATACGTGAAACTCAACAGCTCGGGGAAGGGGACAGAGCAGGCGCAGGGTACGAACCCCAAGGAATTACTTGAGCGCATGTCGAAGGAGGAACGAGAAGCCTTTGTTCGAGATAGCTCGCTACCCGACTGGTTTTCAAGGGCAAAAGGCGCAACACCAAGTGATGGTCAGGAGGGTGAAAAGGGAAGTCAAGTCACTGAAACCACAAGGGTTCAGTAGCTGGCAAGGTGCAACAGATTCGCTCCCCAAACCTGGAGATTCTCCTCTGGGTTCACCAGAGTCAAGGACCCTCTACGTGGCCTCGCGCCTGGTGGGGAGTGAGCGCTCGCGGGGGTATTGTCTGGAACTGGTGGGCGCGGATTTTCTGGCGGGGAGGGGGGATCGACGCCGGAGGAGATCTTGATGG
>JAIQEZ010000068.1 GCA_020073545.1 Terriglobia bacterium
GGCCACCGCGGCTGGGCGGCAACTGGATCACACCCGCTTCAACCAGCTTGACTTCACTCCCGCGGCTTTCGACCACCCCGTACCCGGTCATATTCAAGCCCGGGTCGATTCCAATGACGCGCGTTGGCTCCTTGGGCGTGCTGGCCATTCGAAAGGATTGTAGCATTCAGTGGTTAGTTGTCAGTAGTCAGTTGTCAGTAATCAGTTGGAAGAAGACTGGCAAAGCGGCTGGTGCCTGAAGATTGACAACTGATGACTGAAAACCGACGACTGCTTTAGCGCGGCGTCGAGTCGGGCAGGCCACCATCCACGGGAATCGTCGCGCCGGTCGTGGGAGTCTGGCGCGTAGCGAAGAAAAGAACGGCTCTGGCGACGTGTTGCGCGGTGACCGTGGCTTTGAGCAGATTGCGCTGCCGGTAATACTCTTCCAAGCCCTTTTCATCCAGGCCGCGAGCGCGCATCCGGTCGGGGCCGACTTCCGCCCACAGGCCGGACCGGCGACCTCCATGTGAGAAGACGGCGTCCGGGGCGACCATGTTGACCCGGACCTCTAGCTCCGCCATTTCCTGGCTGGCAATCCGCGCCAGTTGATGCGCAGCGGCTTTGGTGGCGCTGTAGGCGCCGAATTTTGCGCCTGGGGCGAAGACGTTCTTGGTGGAAACCAGCACAATGTCGCCGCCGGTCCCCTGCAGTCTAAAGTGGCGGGCGGCTTCGCGCAGCAGCAGGAGTGTTCCTTCGGTGTTGACACGTTCAAGACGCTGGAAGGCCGGCAGGTCCATCATCTCCAGGGACGAGACCATGGCAACGCCGGCGTTGACGATCACCAGGTCAATGCCTCCCCAAGTCTTGATCACCGCGTTGAAACCCTGCGCCACGGAAGCGGGATCGGTTACATCCAGCGGAACGCAGAGCACGCGCTCGCCGCGCCGCGTCTTCAGTTCTTGGCCGAGGCTATCAAGCGCGTCGCCGGGTAGGTCGGTGAGTGCCACGTGGCATCCTTGCTCAAGAAGTCCATCAGCAATCGCCGAGCCAATTGCGCCTGCCGCTCCGGTCACGATCGCGACTTGGCGCCCTAGCGGCGGCTCATCGGCGCGGAGTTTGGCGTGCTGCAAGGTGAAGTACTCCACCTCGAAGAGGTGCTGCTCCTCGATCCCTTGGTAAGTTCCCATCGCCGCGATCTTGGCCTTTGCTGCCAGCGTATGCGCGGTGATATCGCGCGCGATTCGCGCCGCGCGCACATCCTTTCCGGCGCACAAAGCTCCCAGGCCAGGCAGAAGGACCACGCGCGGTAGGGGATCGAACGGCTTCATGCCCGCAGGCATCAACGCCGCGTGCCGTTCAAGATAAGCTCGGTACTTAGCCGCATAGGCTTCCAGCGCCTTCGAAATCTGCGCTCGCAGTTTCGCCGGGTCGCTGTATTCAGGGTTATCGACCCAGAGAGGAAGCACCTTGGTGCGGATCAGATGGTCGGAGGTCAGCGTGGGTGTCAGGGCGAGCTCCTTGCCTCGATCTGAACCGAGGAAATCCAGGACCTCCTGGCTGACCAACGGTTGCAGGACCACACGGCGGTAAGGCCTGTCAGGGTCGCCGCTCGGCTGTGCCAGCAGGCCACGAACCACTGGCCCGGCGGTGACCAAGTGCTTCGCTGCATCGGCGGGAGACGTTCGAACCACTACCACGAGCGGCTTAGCCGCGCGACGCGCTGCGAACTCTTCCGCGCGCGTCACTAGATTAATCATGGCCTCGTAGGACTCACGCGCCGTGGCGCCCCAGGTCACGATTCCGTGTCGCATCCACACCATGGCTCGGCATCCGGGGTGCGCATCATAGGCAGCCGCCACGGCCTTGGCCAGCTTGAATCCCGGCTTGACGTAGTCAACGAGTACCACGCCGTCGCCCAGCGCCTCGCGAACCAGCATATTGCCATCCGGTTGGTTGGTCAGTACGAGGATCGCGTCAGCGTGGGTGTGATCGATGAATTTGGCGAGAAGAAAAGCATGCGACAGGGTCTCGATGGAGGGTGCGGCCACGCCCTGAGCCAAGCGATGCAATTGGAACTCGCCGGCCATCGCTTCATCCGGAAGCTCCGTCAAAGTGCACAGCCGCTTCAGAGACTCGAGGTCGAGCGGGATATGGCCATCGGGTTCGATCTGGGCCATATCCAACCCTGAAGCCTTCATGAAAAGGGCAGGCACCTCCTGGCCAAGGATGTTCCGATGATTCCCTTTTACAGATGTGTTCCCCCCGCCGTGCAGGACGAGTCCCTCGTCACCCCCCAGGAGGCGGCTGGTGTATGTACGCAAGGCCAAATCTTCTCCCCACTGGGCGGCGTATCGGGCCACACACTGGCTAGCGTCAGCATCAGACCAACGGTTTTTCATAGGAGTCTCGGCGTTCCTAGCCAAACGGGTCTCTGTTCCAAATCTTTGCGCCTCCGCGCCTTGGCGTGAGATTGTTTCGCTTTTCACAATCCCTAACAACCAGGATCTGTCTTGCAGGTTCATCTTCAGGCACAGAAAACATTCTCACGCAAAGGCGCGAAGGCGCAAAGCCTTTTGCGAGGGGGGAAGGCCCTCTTCGTGAACAACAAGTGGAAAATGATGTACCAGACCGCTTACGCGCTCGTCCCCGGCCTTCGGCTGCGCGCTGCCTTCACCGCCGCCTCCAGCATGAAGCGCGCGTTGGCCTCCGGCGTCTTGCCATCGAACACGGCGCTACCGGTCACGATCAGATCGGCGCCGGTCGCTGCGACCTCCGCGATATTCTCTTTCGTGATGCCGCCATCCACGCCCAGGAGGATCTCCTTGCCAGAATCCACAATCAGGCGCCGAGCCCGGGCGATGCGGCGCGTGGTGGAGGGAATATATTTCTGCCCTCCCCACCCCGGGTTCACGGCCAGGAGCACGACGAGCTCGACTTCGTCGAGAAGCGGTTCGAGAGCTTCCACCGGCGTCCCGGGATTCAGCGCTACGCCGCGCACGATTCCCCTCTCCGCATTGTTCACGTTTGTGAAGGTCCGCAACTTTTGCAGAACTCGATGCACGTGCGAGCAGGCCTCGGGATGAATCGTGACGATGTCCGCGCCGGCGGCGACGTAGTCGGCGACCTTCTCCAGCGGCTCCTCGATCATCAGGTGGACGTCCTTGAGCAGGGAAGTCTTAATCGCCTTGATGAGCGGTGGTCCCGCCGTCATCATGGGGCAAAAGCAACCGTCCATGACGTCCACGTGCACCAGCTTGACGCCTGTCTTCTCCAGCAGAGAGATTTCCGATCCCAGGGAGAGTAGGTTGGCCGTGAGCATTCCGACGCTGATGGTCGGCGCCGCGTCGCGCAGCGACTCAAACCCTTGGGACTTAGTCACGTTTTCCCCCATCAAAAGGCTTGACGTGCAGAACTTGACTCTTTGAGTCAAGTTTTCGAAGCTATCGCTACCAAAAGACCCCTCACCCGCCCTCGTTCCTCGGGCACCCTCTCCCCGAGGGAGAGGGCTGTGATTCTCGATCTTTACCCTCTCCGGGGGGAGAGGGTGGACCGAGGCCGGCGCTTTCACCAGCCGGCGCGGGCCGGGTGAGGGGTCATGGCCCGTCAGTCCGAGGTAAAGCCTCGCCAGTGTCCTGTCCCATCGTGAGCCGTTTATTCTGACTCCTGGCTTCTAACTTCTGACTCCTGCCGTCTCATGCTTGAGCGTCTGATACAAGTCGTAGGCGGGCTCAGGTTTCATGAGTTCGTGAACGACTTTGCCAACCGCCTGGATCATGGCGACAGGCGCGTCAGCCTGGAAAATGTTCCGGCCCATGTCCACACCCGCGGCGCCCTCGCTGACCGCGCGGTAAGCCATGGTCAGCGCTTCGAGTTCGGGCAGCTTCTTGCCGCCGGCCATCACCACCGGCACCGGGCAGGAGGCGGTGATCGTTTCGAACCCTTCCGGCACGTAATAGGTCTTTACGATCTGCGCGCCCAGTTCGGCACAGATGCGGCACGCCAGGCGGAAGTACTTGGCGTCGCGCACCATGGTCTTGCCGACCGCCGTCACGCCCAGCGTGATAACTCCATAGCGCAGGCCCGCGTCCACCAGGCGGGTCAGGTTGTGAATCGACTGCGTCTCGAACTCGCCGCCGATGAAGACCTGCACGGCCATGGCGCAAGCATTCAGCCGGATCGCATCGTCGATGTCCAGCGCGATTTGTTCGTTGGAGAGTTCCTTGAGGATGCTGGGCCCGCCACTGGCCCGCAACACAATCCCCTGGGAAAAAGTCGAGGGGATAGTCGTTCGCAAGATGCCGCGCGTCAGCATCAAGGCGTTGGTGTGGGGAAGGAGGGGAAGGATGCTCACGTCCACCCGCTCCAAACCCGTCGTGGGGCCCTGGAAGTATCCATGATCGATGGCCAGCATCACCGTGCGGCCCGAGGCAGGATTAAAGATGCGGGCCAGCCGGTTCTGCATCCCCCAATCCAGTGCGCCGGAGCCCCGCAGGAAAAAGGCCTGGTTCTCGAACGGAACATCCAGGTAGAAGTCCTTGGTATCTTTCGCGCCCTCGATATCTGCCATGCTTTTTCTCCTTCAATTGTTTCGCTTCAGTCGCCTTCCGATGAGAATGTCTATTCCGCCGGTCGCGAGCTTCCCGGCACGGCAAGCCGGTCGAGCATTCTATACAAGAGCCGCCCAATGATACCAAACTCCTTCCGGCAAGCCAGCATCTGATCAGGGGGCTGCTGATATCGGCCTGAGTCGATGTCAGTTCGGCAGTTTTGGATCAACGCCCGCACAACGCGCGGGGTGACCTCCAGATGGAACTGCACCCCCAGCACCGTCCCGCCGAATTCGAAGGCTTGATTCTTACATGCCTCATTTCTGGCCAAGTGTAGTGCGCCTGGCGGGATTTCAAAGGTTTCCCCGTGCCAGTGGAAGGCAGTGAAGGATCCCGGGAAGTCGGCAAATAGGTTTGAGGAAGTCGCCGGCTGAGTGAGGCGCACAGGGAACCAACCGATTTCCTTGTGCCGGTTCCGGTAGACTCTTGCTCCCAGCACATCCGCCAGGAGTTGGGCGCCCAGGCAGACGCCCAGAACTCGCTTGCGTGCCTTTATGGCGCGTTCGATCAGCTTCTCCTCATCGGCAAGCCAAGGGTAAACGCTTTGGTCGTGTACGCTCATCGGTCCGCCCATGATAACCAGCCAGTCGAAATCAGCGAGCGAAGGGAGAGGCTGCCCACGATCGAGCCGGCAACCTAAGAGGGTGTGTCCTTGCCGGTGAGCCCAGGTGGCGATTCCGGCTGGTCCTTCAAAAGGGACGTGCTGGAGGTAATGAATCCTCAACGTCGAGCCTGCCTTTTTGCTCACTAATCCTCCGGGATGCACCGCCACCCAATCCGCAAGTGGCGCTCTCCGACCTTGCGGCTTTTCGACTGCGCCGAGGCCTTGGCGGCGCGGCAGGGTCGGTTCGAGAATCCTTTATGCGACGCGATACAAACCCGCGCCGCTTGAAAAGCCGCAGAGCCTGCCCTGAGCAGAGCGAAGGGGCCGAACCGCGGGCCCCGCATTGCAGTATCGTAATTTCTTGTTTGCTTGGCCAACATTTTTCGTCGTGTGTGTAGGGCCACCCTTGGGACGGCCCAGGCCCGGGCAAGCCCCGGCCCTACAGGACCCCACGCCATGTTTGGTTGCGGCCACCCGCGGGCCCCGCGCTATGCATAAATCCCGCGCAGCTTGATCGAGAAGGCCACGCGGTCGATGGCCAGCATGTAGGCGGCAATGCGGTTATTGACGTTGTGCTTTTCGCCGTAGCCCACCACGTCGTTGAAGGCGGAGACTATGATCTGTTTCAGGCGGTCGTTGACCATGCCTTCCGGCCAGAAGTAACCCTGCCGGTCCTGTACCCACTCGAAATAAGAAACCGTCACGCCACCGGCGTTCGCTAGGATATCGGGAATCACAAACACGCCCCGCTCAAACAGGATGTCGTCGGCAGGAGGCGTGGTGGGGCTGTTGGCGCCTTCCACCAGGATTCGCGCCTTCACTTTGTCGGCATTCTTGCTATTGATCACGCTCTCGGTAGCAGCGGGCAGGAGGACATCGCAATCCTGCTCCAGGATTTCCTGACTGCTGATGCTCTCTCCCCGCGCAAAGCCCTTGACGGTCTTAGCTTCCTTCGCGTGATCGAGCAGTTTGGGGATGTCGAGACCTTGGAGGTTAAGGACCCCTCCGCATATGTCGCCGACCCCGATGACCTTGTAGCCCGCTTCGTGCATCAAGCGAGCGGCCTGGGAGCCGACGTTGCCAAAGCCCTGGACGATCACGCGCGTGGCATCCCGCCGCCACCCGAAGCGCTTCAGGGCCTGGTCACAGACGATCATGCAGCCGCGCCCGGTCGCCTCGCGGCGCCCAAGTGATCCGCCCAAGTCGAGTGGCTTGCCGGTCACGCTGGCCGTGACCGTGTGGCGGACGTGCATAGAGTACGTGTCCATAATCCAGGCCATGGTCTGCTCATCGGTGTTCATGTCGGGCGCGGGGACGTCACGCTCCGGGCCGATGTAGTCGAGAATCTCCGCCGTGTACCGCCGCGTAATGCGCTCCAGCTCACCCATGGAAAGCTTGGAAGGGTCGCACACGACCCCGCCCTTGGCGCCGCCAAAGGGAATATTGACCACGGCGCACTTCCAGGTCATCTCGGCAGCCAGCCCGCGAATCTCGTCCAGGGTGACGTCGGGGGAGTAGCGAACTCCTCCTTTGCACGGTCCGCGCGCGAGGCTGTGCTGCACGCGGTAGCCGTCGAATACCTCCAGCTTGCCGTTGTCCATGGCGACCGGAATGTGGACGATGATCTCGCGGTTAGGTGTGCGGAGATAGCGCATCAGACCTTCCTCGAGGTTCAGTTTGCGGGCCGCCACATCGAACCTGGCCGCCATTGATTCATAGACACTAAGTTCCTTTTGTGTTTCCATAACGCTCATGATGCCCCCTCAGGCGCCGGTATGAAAACCGCCTAGGGGTTATTGGCAGGTTTCCACACAGGCCCCAGAGCCGTAACGCTCGTCGGCTCGAGGGTGAGTATAGCAAATGGCATACCACTGTTCTACGGGGCCAAATGCGGCTTAGCGGAGGGACTTGCGGATCCTGAGGCGACGTGCTTTTGACGCAGCTCAGACAGTAATATGACAAACTGCCTGTCTCCACTTGCTTACGCCTAGGCGCTACTCGCGGCAAGTTCGGCCCCTGTGGGGACGGGAACCTTCGAACCCGCCTCGGTGTTGGTGGTGAGAGTCCAGCAATCCTTTTGACGCAGTAACTGGGAGACCAATTGGGCGTGCATGGCGTGGCCGGCCCGGTCGGCAACCACGTGGCCGATCAGGGGATGCCCCAGCAGGGAAAAATCTCCGATCAGGTCCAGGATCTTGTGGCGGCAGAATTCATCGGGGAAGCGGAGGCCTTCGGGGTTCATGACGCGTTCGCGATCCAGAACCACGACATTCTCAAGTGAGCCGCCCTTGACGAGCCCGCTCTTGAGCAGCATTTCGACTTCATTCAGAAAGCCAAAGGTTCGTGCTGGCGCGATCTCAGTTTCGTACTTGCCGGCGCCAGGAGCGAACTCCAGCGATTGCGCGCCGATCACGGGATGGGGAAAGGCAATCGAGTAACTGATCCGCAGGGTCTCCGCGGGATGGATAGCTATCCGTTTGGCGCCGTCCACGACTTCCACGGATTTCAGGATCTTGGCGTAGACGCGCCGTGCACGCTGGGGGCGGATACCCGCCTCACGGATCAACTTCACGAACGGCAAGGCGCTGCCATCCACAATGGGCAGTTCCAGGTTGTCGATTTCGACGATGGCGTTGTCGACCTGCAGTCCCGCGAGCGCCGAAAGCAAGTGCTCGGTGGTTGAAATCAGCACGCCTTTCTTCATCAGGCTGGTGGCGTAGCTCACACGGGCGACATGGCGGGAGTGCGCCTCGATCATGAAGCCGTCCAGGTCAGTTCGCTTGAAGATGATGCCGGTGTTGGCGGGGGCGGGGCAGAGACGCAAGTTCACGTTTACCCCGGTGTGCAACCCAATTCCTGAAAGTGATACAGTTGAAGCCAGACTCTGTTGTGAAGCCAAAATCCCTCCCCGACGCTGACCTCTAACTTAGCAGCTTGGATGCCACTCCGATGCAAAATGCTAGGCCTTGATGATTCAAGTACATGGGAGAAAGCTGCAAACAAAAACAAATCGTGTCGTGTGGTAAGGATACAACACTTTTGTAGGGTTCTAACCACCAGGTCGATCCTCCTCGGTCCTCTTCAGGACTGTGGAACTGCCCATTCATGATCCTCAGCCTAGCCCCTGGTTGCGGTAGAATGGCCAGTTCCCCTACTACCGGAGCGAGGAGGATGGCTTTGGGCAAACCCGGAAAGAAGCTCTTTCTAATTGATGCCATGTCGCTGGTGTTTCGCGCCTTCTATGCACCTATGCAGATGGCGCTGGTTTCTCCCGCCGGGCTGCCCACCAAGGCCGTCTACATTTTCTTGCGCACGTTACGGAAACTCCTCAAAGATCATCATCCCGATCACGTGGCCGTGGCCTTTGATCTCGCGGCCCCCACGTTTCGCGACAAGCTTTTTGAAGAGTACAAAGCCAACCGCCCGGAATTCCCCGAGGATCTGGCGGTCCAACTCCCCTACGTGCGCCGATTCTGCCGGGCGTTAGGATTACCCCTGGTTGAGCGCGAAGGCTTCGAGGCCGACGACGTGATTGGCACGCTCGCGCAGGCAGGCTCCGCCGACGGCGCCGACGTCCTCATTGTTTCCGGCGACGAAGACCTGTTTCAGTTGGTCGACGACAACGTCCGAGTCCTGAAGCCCTCGCGGGGCGTAAGTGATGGCGAGACGCTCTGTGATGCTGAGAAGGTGAAGGATATCCTGGGCGTGGAACCGTCGCAGGTAGTCGATTGGCTGGCGCTCACGGGCGATCCCAGCGACAACATTCCGGGCGCCCGTCCGCTACCCGGCCACGAGCCGACGCTCGCGGAAGGCGAGAAGAAGCGCAGCTACATTGGTCCCAAGGGAGCGACGGAGCTGATCCAGCAATTCGGCTCGCTCGAGAAAGTGCTAGCCAATTACGAGCAGGTGAAGAAGCAGAGCTACCGCGACGCGCTGCGCGACTTTCGCCAGGAAGCGCTGCTCAGCCGCGAACTCGCCAAGATTCGCACCGACGTCCCGCTGGAAACCAGCCTGGACGAACTGCAGCGCGCGCCCCTGGATCTTCCCGAGGTGACGGCGCTCTGCCAAGAGCTGGGTTTTGCCTCTCTCTTGCGGGAATTTCTGGAAGAGGCGCCCGCGCCTGCTGAAACCTCGGTCGAATCTGAGGAGCTCGAGACGCCGCAGGCTGTCGAGCGATGGTTTAAGTCGAGCGATGCCACCGCGCCGCTCGCTCTGGCGATGAGCGTGGACGGCGAGCAGGGCTTTGCCGGTCGGCTAACTGGTCTGGGTTTCTCGGATGGCAAGCGGCTGGCCACCGTCGCGGTAGGTAGTTCAGCGGATTTGCTCGCTGCCCTCTCGTCGGTCTTGGGCGATCCGGCGCGCCGCAAGGCCGTGCACAACTCCAAGGTGCTTCACCTGCTCGTCGCCAAGAATCACGTCGCCCTGGCCGGCGTCGCCGACGACACCATGCTCTATTCCTACCTGCTCGAGCCCTTGGCATCGAGCCATGAACTCGCGGACGTGGTATTGCGACGGCAGGGCCGTAAGATTTCCGTCTCGCTCGCGGAAGCCGCTGACCGCACGCGCGAACTCGCCGCGCTCCTGCGCCCGGAAATCGTGCGTGAGAGTTTGCAGAAACTCTACGAGGAAATCGAGTTGCCGCTTGCCGCTGTGCTCGCGGAGGTTGAAGCGGTGGGTGTGCGCGTCGACGCCGGAATCCTCGCGCGCATGTCAGAGGAGTTCGAAAAGGAGCTGACCGCGCTGACGCGCGAGACCTACGATCTGGCCGGCGGGTCCTTCGACATCGACTCGCCTAAGCAGCTCGGCGAAATCCTCTTTGAGAAACTCAAGCTCCCCGGCGGCAAGCGCCTGAAGAAGAGCGGCCAGTATTCCACGGAAGCCGCAGTGCTCGAAGCGCTCGCCGACAAGCACGACCTGCCGCGCACGATTATCGAGTACCGCACGCGCGCCAAGCTCAAGTCCACTTACATTGATGCGCTGCCTCAGTTCATCCATCCGGAAACCGGGCGCCTGCACACCAGTTTTAACCAGACCGTGGCGCGCACCGGCCGGCTTTCCTCTTCCAATCCCAACCTGCAGAATATTCCTATCGGTGACGAGTTCGGCCAGCGCATCCGCTCGGCGTTCGTCGCCGAGCCCGGCTGGCGGCTGATCTCCGCGGACTACTCGCAGATTGAACTCCGCGTGCTCGCGCATCTTTCCGAAGACCCGCGGCTGATTGAAGCCTTCACACGCAACGAGGACATCCACGCGCGCACCGCGCAGGAAATCTTCGGCGTGCCGGCTGGCCTCCAGACTCACGAGCACCGCCGCATGGCGAAGGCCATCAACTACGGTGTGATCTACGGGCTCAGTTCGTTCGGCCTTGCCGGGCGCACGGGCTCGAGCAAGACCGAGGCGCAGCGCTATATCGACGCCTACTTTGAGCGCTACCACAAGGTGAAAGACTACCTCGACGGATTGGTCGGGGAAGCGCGCTCCACCGGCCGGGTGCGCACGCTCTTCGGGCGCCTGCGGCCCATTCCTGAAATCAACAGCGCGGATGCACCCTCACGCAATCGCGCTGAACGCGAAGCCATGAACACGCCGCTGCAGGGGACTGCTGCCGACCTGCTGAAGCTCGCTATGGTGAAAGTCCACGCGCGGCTGAAGCGGGAAAAAATGCAGACGTGCATGATCCTCACGGTGCATGACGAACTGGTCTTCGAAGCGCCGGAGCGGGAACTCGACCGCGCGCAGGAAATCGTGCGCTCGGAAATGGAAGGCGCCTACCCCATGCGCGTCCCGTTGAAAGTGGACCTGGGCGTGGGCGAGAACTGGAAAGAGGCGAAGTGAGGGCGTGTGGCCCTACGCCTGCCCACACAGCCCCAGTCCCGCGTGGCGGGGTTGTGCTGCGTTTTCAGGGAAGGCGGGTTAGGGTGACGGCCGTAAGGTCATTGCCGGCGTGATCGAAGGAGATGACTCCTGAGGCGCCGAGGAAACCGGAAACCCCGGCCAGCGCATCGCGCAGGCGAGCGCGGTTGGGGCCGGACTGCCGGAGCGATGCGGCCAGAACGCGTACGGCGTCGTACGCCTGGGCCGCGCCGATGCCAGGCTCGGCTCCGAAGCGCTGGCGGTAGCGCTGCTCGAAGCCCTCACGCGGAGTCCCGTGACCCTCCGGTGACTCTGCGGTCCAGATGCCGGGGTTTTCGTCGACGCATGCCCGGCAGCGAGGCTGGTTCAGGCCACTCCAACCGCCCTGCGCCGCTTTGCGGCAAAGGTACAGCGGCGCCGAGGGCAATTCCTCCCGCATGCGTGCCACGAGCCGGTTGGCGGTCTCGGCGTCCGTCCAGATGACGACGGCTTGCGCGCCATGCGGTTCCTCCCGCCACGTGCCCCCCCCTGGTTTCTCGGGCTCGACGATGATCCTCACCGGCGCGGGGGCATTCAATTCGCGCACGGCTTTTTCAAATTCCTCACCGCCGACGCGGCCATCGTGGTCGTTCTCGGTCACGAGCACCACGCGCTGCAGTTTCCTCGCACCGTAGATATCGCGCGCGAAGGCTCGCGCCTGCGCGGCATCGGTAGGTCCCAGACGGAAGATCCAGGGCAAATTGATTTCCGTCGTCGTGGTGTCGGTGGAAAGCGTCAGGACGGGGACGCCGACCTTGTTTCCCACCTGCTCAGCCAGGTGCGCCGCGCCCCCCTCGGCAGAAGTGATGAGCGCCAAGGCTTGATCGTCGAATACCATGTGCACAATTTCGGTGGAGGCTTGGCCCCAGGGGCCGCTCTCATCGCGCGTGACCAGTGCCAGGCGTCGGCCGCCGGGCAGGGAAGCGGCGTTTGCTTCGTCGATTGCCATCTCGGCAGCGTGGCGCAGGGCTTCGCCTTTAGCTTGACGCGGGCCACGCAGCGGCGCGAGCAACCCGAGGCGGATTTCTCGACCGGCCAGATCATGGGCAGCATCGCGTCCGGGGCCGCTGTAACTGACCGCATCGCGGTTGATGGCAGCGTAAGGCTGGGCGGGAGGTGCCTGCGCGAAGCTGGGAGCGTCGCAGAGAGCGACGGTGGCGAGCGTCAGCCAGAGGCACCGAAAGCGGAGAGTCAAAGGCATTTGTAAACTTGGATATCTATAACTCGGAAGTCGAAACGCGAAGATCGGAGTCCACGATTCAAAACTCACGATTCCGGATTCCAGCCACGACCGCGCAATCCCGAAACCTGGCTTTACTGCCCGCCGGTGTGGGCCGCGCCTTCGTGGCCGGCCTGGCGCGGCGCGAGCCAGTATTCGAACTTACCGTCCTTCACGCGTGCGAAGTTGACGGGCGAGATGTTGTTGAGCGTGTGGTCGAAGTAAACCGTGCCGGTTACGCCCTGGTAGGTTTTCATCTGGTAGTCGCGCAGCACGTCCATGATGCGCCCGCGGTTGAGGCCGGCTTTTTCGATGGCCGCAATCAGAATATTTATACCATCGTAGGCATAAGCAGCGTAGTCGATGGGCTCCTCGTGGAACTTTTGGAGATAGGCCTCGCGGAAAGCCTGCCACTTTGGATCCTGCCGGGTGGGGTCGAGCGCGGAAGTCAGAACGACGCCCTCGGCGGCCGGCCCAGCGATCTGCAGGAACTGCGGATAAGCGATTCGGCTGCTGCCAAACACCGGCTGTTTCATGCCCATCTCGCGCATCTGTTTCAGGATTAGCCCGGCTTCCGCCGCCTCTCCCCAGATGACCACGCCTTCAAGCTTGGCGTCGCGCAACATGCGGAGTTGGTGCGAGAAATCTTTGTCGCCGCGCTCGAACTTCACTTCCAATATCGGCTGGCGCCCCATGCGGCGCGCCTCGGCGTTGAACTCTCCGACGCCGATACGAGCGTAGCGCGTCTGGGTGCGCAACACGCCGATATGCTTCAGCTTGAGGGTCTTGAAAACGTAATCGGCCAGTGTGTAACCCTGCTGGCGATCGTCTGGAAAGTTATGCAGCAGCCACTGGATGCGCGTCTCGGTGACGGTGCGGTCCGTGGTGCCTACGTCCACGATGGGCACTTCCAGCTTCAGCGTCACGCGCAGCGCGATGTGGCAGTTCTGCCCGTCGACGCATCCTACCATCGCCCAGCAGTTTTCGTTAAAGAGCATTTTCACGAGTTCGGTGGAAGACGCTCCCCACAAAGCCGATTCGTTGTGAATCTTCAGCGCGTAAGGCTTCCCTTTGTACCCGCCACGCGCGTTGGCTTCTTCGATGGCCAGTTGCGCGCCGTGGAGCTCCGGAATGCCGAAAATGGATTCAGGATTGTTCTCGATCGGGCTCATGAATCCGATAGCGATTTCGCTGAGTTGGGCGGGATCGCCGTTCGGGCGCTGGTCCGCCGCGCCGTTGTACTGGAGGGTGTCCTCGCGCACGAACCAGTCGTAGTAGGGCTTGGTAAAGCGGCGGTAGGGCACTGCCTCGTCCGGCATATTGGCGTAACGCTGTTCTGGCTTGGCATTCTCATCCCGCTTGATGACGGCGCCTTTAGGAGTTTCGTCGGGGTCGCCGTATTGCTGAGCCGCCACGGGCATCGCTACGGCAAGCAGAAGGAGTGCGGATAAAAAGCGTTTTTTCATGGCATTTCCCCCAGGTCCGTGGCTTTGCATTCGCAATGCCGCACGGCGCGAGAGATCACGTCAGGCGACCGCCTGCTGTACGAGCAGGCGCTCGTGGTGAGCGTGGGCGAACTTTACGATGCGCTCCAGGGTTTCGCCGTTGATCGCCTGATCGGCGTCGCAGCGGGGACGCCCCGTGGCGAAATCGGCGACTTCAATCATCAGCCCGTGGCTGCCGAACTCCAGCGCCGCGCGGCTGGCGGGCTCGACCATAGCGGCAACCCCCGTCGCGTGGCTGGGATCGACGATCACGGGCAGGAAGGTGTTCGCCAGCACGGCCGGGATGACGTTCAAGTCGAGGACGAAGCGCGAGTATTCTCCCGCTGCAAACGCCTTGATGCCGCGCTCGCAGAGAACGATGTTGAGGTTGCCTTGCTTGGCGATGTACTCTGCGGCGCCCAGCCACTCGCAAAGGCTCGCCGCCATGCCACGCTTCAGCAGCACGGGCTTGCCGGTGCGCCCCACTTCCGCCAGCAGCGGATAGTTCTGCATGTTGCGGGAGCCGATTTGCAGCATATCCGCGTACTCGGCCACCTGTTCCACCAACCGCGTATCCATGACTTCCGTAACGATGGGCAGACCGGTTTCCTCGCGCGCGATGCGCAGGAGGCAGAGACCCTCGATGCCGGTACCCTGAAAGTCGTGTGGCGAGGTGCGGGGCTTGTAAGCGCCGCCCCGCAGCATGTCCCCCCCAGCGCGTTTCACGGCTCGCGCCACAGCCAACGTTTGGTCGTGGCTTTCTACGGCGCACGGCCCGCCAATCACCACCGGGCGGCCGTTGCCGAAGCGCACGCCCCCCACTTCCACCACGCGTGTCTGATCCTCACCGTAATGCGGGTTGGTCTGGCGGCTGAGGAGCGGACTGATACGTGGCAGATCATCCAAAGTGAGTTGTCCAGAGATTTTCATGGCCATCCTTCCCGATCCGGACTCAACGCGAAATTCTCCAGGGCCGGCGCGAAAGATCACGCAGGGCTCTTGGGTTGATCGCCGTTCTTACCGGCGCCACGGTCGGACTCGAAGATTGCCATCGCCTCCATCTCGATGAGCAGGTCCGGGCGGCACAGAATCGCCTGGATGCCGGTAGAGGCGGGCAGCGGGTTGAGCCCCTGCTCCCGGAAGAACTGGGTCCGGATCTCGTTGAAGGCTTCGTAGTCGCGCTCGATGTCGCGCAAATAGCAGGTGGTACGGACTATATCTTTCCACGTGGCGCCCTCGGCTTCGAGCAACTTGGTGATGTTCTGGTACGTCCGCCAGGTCTGGGCGCGGAAGTCGCCCACGTGGATGCTTCGACCATCCTCATCCACGCTGGCCGTGCCCGAGATCAGCAGGATCGTGATGCCTTTAATATCCAGCCGCAGCCCACGAGAGAACGACGAAGGCTTGGCATATTCATAGGCTTCGTTCAAGGTCTCCGGCGCACTAATCGCCTTTTTGGGAATGGCTTGGTGCGAGGTCTCCGGGGCTACGATGGTTTCTGGCGTTGGCATAAAGTTGAGCCTCCTTCTGAGGTTCGCGAATTCCGTGGCTTAGCCCTTGGGCTGTGGCCACCCAGATGTCCTCACCCTGAAAATCCATGTTCAGGATGTAGTTGTGCGCGAGGGCGGTAGGTGTTGCAAGTTTCTCCTTCTTGCCGTTCGGCCAGGTAATCTCAATTTCGCCCTGGCCCTTCTGTTGGCTGGGCCGGTAACTGACCCAGGTGTTGGTTGGGTAATCGAGCATGCTGAGCCCCTTGTCCGTGCAGGCCCAGACCTCGTTGCGACGCGACTTGGGGGCGTTGATGAAATCCGAAGCGAGACCGCTGTCCTTGGTCAGGTAATTGTGCCAGTTGCGGCCGTCATATCCACTCAAGCCAAAATACGTGGATGCCCACACCATCTTGGTGTCGGGATTCCAGGCAACGTTGGAGACAATGATGTGAACCAGTCCCTGGTTGCGGAAGAGCACCATTTCCATTTCCTCGTCGGGGTCGGTGTAGGGCTTCCAGTAGTTGCCTTTCACGTCGTACTCGAGCAACCCGCCACCCCAGATCGCGAAGTAAATTTTGTCTCCGGCCGGCGCGACGCCGTAGGACCACGGCTCATGGAACGGTGCGTTCTTCTCGCTCCAATTAGTCCATTCGCCGGTATAGGTGTTGTAACGGCTGACGCCGGCCGTGGTGGTCACCCAGACGTACTGGTCGACCACGGCAATGCCGTAGCAGATGTCGTTCAGCAGGCCGCTGGTGAGGTTCTTGAAGTTCTCGAAATGGCCGCCGCTGAAGTGGCTGACGCCGCCGAAGGTGGCGATCCACAGGTCGCCCGTGTTCTTGTCCACCGCGATGCCCATCACTGCGCGGTGCGGCAGGCCGTCCTCGGGCTTGAAAACCTTCGCCACTTTGCCGTTCTCGATGAGCACCAGGCCGTCTTCCGTCCCTGCCCACACGCGGCTGCCGTCCACGGTGACGCAGAAAACCTTGGCGTCCGGCATACCACTCGCTGTGGTGTAGTTCTCCCAGCGGGTGATGAGGTGCGGCTTCTGGGCCCAAGCGAAGCCCGTCGTAGCCAGGAGCACGATCACTGCCAGGAGCGTTTTCTTCGCGGTGCTCTTCATTGCTGCCTCTCACAACTCAAAAATCAAAACTAGAAACTCAAAAGTCGTGATCCCAAGCTCGCAATCCGAAATTCAAGATTCAAAATCTCAGATGAGAATTCAAAATTCAAAAGCGAAGATCCAAAATCGCTAGAGCGTTTTCAAGAACTCAATCATATCGTTCAACTGCTCCTTGCTCATGTCCGAGGTAATGCCGTGCGTGTCGTAGTTATTGAACACTGTCCAGATTTCTTCCAACGTCAGCGCCTCGCCATTGTGCAGGTAGGGCGCGTCTTCGTAAACGCGGTCGAGCTGCGGGGTGTCGAGCAATCCGCTGGTGTCGTACTTGGTGGCGGAGCCCACCTCTGTGCTGATGCGGTTGGTGTAATGCGTCTCCGCCGGGTGGCACGTTTCGCAGCGGCTCTGGACGGGAATCACGCGGCCGTCGTTCGTGTGCCGGCGGTAGAAGATGGCCTTGCCGCGCTCCTGTGCCTCCGTATACTGTCCATCGGGCGCGAGATGACGGTTGGGCGCTAACGGAATGTTGTTGATGTAAGTGAGCAGCGCCTCGAGTTCCTGGGTGTTGAATCCCTCCGAGCGGAACAGAAACTTGGCGATACGTGGACCGCATTGCGTGGCGAGGTCGGGATTGCGGCCATTCCACTTGTAAGGCGCCGTGTCGCGAATCCCCCGTAGGGTGCGGTTGGCCACGCGGTCGCGCCCCAGTTGCGGGGTCTCAAGATTCCAAGCCAGGCCATCCAAGTGCGAGTTCGGATGGCAGGTGCCGCAGGCGAATTGGCCCTGGAAGCAATACTTTGCGGAAAAGAACAATTGCTCGCCGCGCCGCATCGGCGTGATGCACTTCGGTCCGCCCAGATCGATCGTGGATGCGACCTTCAAGTGCGCCAGATCCACAACCGTCAGGGAATCGTCCAGACGATTCGCGACGTAGGCCCGAAGGCCGTCAGGAGAAACCACGACCGCGGTCGGGTTGTGGCCGGTTGCCAGACGCGCTACGACGAAGGTGAGGGCGGAATCAAGCCGGTCCGCGAGTTCTTCCGCGGGGACCTGCTGCAGGCGGCGCGCGAGTTTGGCGGTATCGAAAATCGAAACGACATTGGCCTCGGCAGAGGTTATGATGACGCGGCGCCCGTCCGGCGTAAAAGCGACCCCGTCATTGCCGGCAAAGTAATAATCGATGTCGTCGAGCAAAACCTCCGTTACCTTCGATTCCGCTTCGCCCACCGGTTCGTGCAGCGCGGGGCGAACCACCGCCATGCCGTGCGTCAGCACCCAGCCCTGGCTCACCCGGATGAGCGGCCCGAGATTTTTCGGCCGCACCAAGGGAACCAGCAGATATCCGCCGAGCTGGGCCGGTGCTTCGGCGATATGGCGCAATTCGATCGCGCCAGGAATCAGAATGCGCTCCGCGACCACTTGCTTTGTCGCGTCGAGGGCAAGCAACTCCGAAACCGGCGGCTGATCGTAAGATCCGAGGTGAGGTAGGATGTTCGAGACGTAAACACGCCGGCCATCGCGCGAGAGCGCCACCTGCTCAGGATAGCGATGCGTGCTGAAGCGCTTGATTTCTGTGCCCGAGGCCAGGTCGATCAACGAGACGCTGTCCGCGATGCTGTTGGCGACTGGGTTGGTGGCCAACCTTGGCGCGCCCAACCACCTGTTTCGTTCGCGTGTCAACGGCCAGAACGGAACCATTGCCCTCGCAAGCCACAAAGAGCTTTTTCCCGTCGGCAGACAGTTTGATTTCGACAGGCGTCAAGTACTCGGGTTTCGTTGCCGCGCCTACCTGTGCACTGAGAGGCGCGGCGATAGGGGAGGGAATTTGCGCCGCCCAGAGGAGCGCGCCCGCCACAATACTTGCCGCCACCAGCCATGGGCTCTGACCCAAGCGATTTGTCGAATGCGATCGGCGACGCGTCATCGCCCCTTGCCTCCTGCCGCGGGACTGCTGTTGTTGGGTTCTTTCACGGTCAAGATTTGGTCCGTTTTCACGTGCTCCAGCGCCTGCTCTGTGCCGCTCGGCCATTGGATGATGAGCTTGTCCACTTCTGCGTGTTGGCCCAAACCGAAGTGCGGTCGTGGGTCGCCTTGGGACAGGTAGCCGTTCTCGGAAACCGCCTGAATGTATTGGTGCGAGTCACCGGCGATGGCCTCCAGGCGTGCGCCAAAGCCATCGCGATTGCTTTTGGTGCCGACCAACTTGATGGTCAGCCAGTGATTGTGTGGGCTCACCTTGTGCGGATTGGCGTGCAGCAGGAGGCCTTTGCCGCCTAGCGCCACGATGAAAGCGTCCGTATAACCGTCGTTGTCGTAATCAGCGAAGCAGGCGCCACGGCCGATCTTCTTAAACTTGAAATAGTCGCCCGATTGCGATGACACATCTGTGAACGTCGAATCGCCGTTATTACGGAGCAGGGAATCTTCCATGGGAATCAGCCAGTGCAGGCCGCCATTCACCACGAAGATGTCTTTCCAGCCGTCGTTGTCGTAGTCGTAGAAGCCGTCACCCCACGCCACGTATTGACCGGAAACCGCCGCCACGCCCGTTTCCACCGTGGTGTCGAGCCAGAAGCCCTTGGGGCCGGGATTGTGAAACAGCCGGTGGTAGCGCATGTCGGAGACGAACAGGTCCTGCCAACCGTCGTTGTCGTAGTCGCCGAAGATGGGGTTCATGGCGGAGGTGGCTTCACCGTTGGCTCCGAAGGCCGTGTTCACGTCCGACGCCACGTTCGTGAACGTGCCGTCGTGATTGTTGTGGTACATGTAGCTTTCCATCGTGTCGTTGGCGATGTAGATGTCCGGCCAGCCGTCGTTGTCGAAATCACCGGCGGTCAGCCCCATGGCCCGGCCCAGGGGATTATCGATGCCTGCTTTGTGCGAGACGTCCGTAAACGTGCCGTCGCCGTTGTTGTGGAAGAGGCGATCGGCGTCGCCCTCGTAGTCCAGGGGGCCGGGGAAGGCTTCGGCGGTGAAGTACTCACGCTTGGCATTGGGATCGAACTTCAAGTAGTTGCCGACGTAGAGATCGAGCTTGCCGTCCCGGTCGTAATCAATCCACGTCGCGCCGGTGCCGAAGTGAGGATTCTCCACGCCGGCCTTTGCGGTGACGTCCGTAAAGGTCCCGTCGCCGTTGTTGTGGTAGAGAATTGAGGAATTCCAGTTCGTCACGAAGATGTCTTCGTAGCCGTCGTTATCGTAGTCACCAACGGTCACGCCCATGCCAAAACCTTTGCCACCCACGCCGGCTTGGGTGGTGACGTCCGTAAACGTTCCGTCCCCATTATTGCGGTAAAGATGATTTGTGGCGTTCACGCCGTCGGGTTTGGAGAACTTCGTAACCCCATCCAGGTAGCGGCCGCTTACGACGTAGAGATCGAGCAGCCCATCGTTGTTGTAATCGATCCAGGCGCAGCCGGAACCGGTGGCCTCCATCATGGAGCTGAGCTTCTGTTCGCCGAAGGAGTGCTTGAAGTTGATGCCGGATTTCTCCGTGACATCTTCGTAAGTTGGCAGCCAGGCGGGTGGAGGGCTCTTCGGTGCAGGGCTCTGGGCGGGCGCTCGCAGACTCGTCCAGAATAAGCTGGCGGCAACCACTGCGAGAACGACTTGTCGAGCCAGAGAAATCTTCATCGCCACCTCAATGTGCAGTCTCGGGATGAGCTTCCACGCCCAGCCGCGTGGGCGTGTCAAAGCGGCGCAATGCCAGCGGCCAGCGGTTTTCCGGGGCCAGGGCGCGATCCTCGTGGCAGCCGACACAGCCATGTTCCTCACCCGAGCGCGACCAGATCCAACTCCGCTGCGCGCGGACCACGCGGCCCGCCGCGTCGAGCACTTCAAATCGTATCGGCTTGTCCGGCGGCACCGCGATGTAGAACGAGCCGTCTCCCTCGATCGGCGCTTCCCCTAAGCTGCGCTCTCGATGGGTTGCGGGGTCGTCGAGGGTCAGCACGCGGACTTTGGAGAGCACCCCCGCCATCCGCCCGCGGGGAAAGCCCTCGGCTTCGTACGCGTCGATGCAAATGAAGTACCCGGTCTGAAGCTCGGGGTTCAGCGTGCTCCAATACCAGCGCGGGGGTTCGTGGGCTGCAACCGGTACCGCTGCGAGGCTCGAGAGTTTCGGGTCCTCATAAATCAGCGCTCCGAACCTGCCCTGCGCCGCGTCGAAGGCGTAAAGGGCGAGCTTCTTTCCCGAGGGATTGGCGCTGCCGGGTTCGCGCGCCACAACCAGCTTTTCCGCCGCCAGGGGCTCCGGTGACAAAGTCGGGTTCTGGGACGACGTGAGCGGTGCATTGTGCAGGGCGCCGCGGCGAATCCAGGCGAGCTCTCCGCTCAGGCTGGCCGGGCTGAGCGGGGTCTTCACGAAGACCACGGAGCCGTCGTCGAGTTCTTCCGCCTGACTGCGAACCGCGGCGTGCTGGTGGTCGCAACGCAGCGTCGCGAGGTCACTGCCGTCGGGGCGTAGAGTGTAGAGCTGGCGGTCGGCCGGCTGTCCGTCCGTGGGGAGCAGTGGCGAACGCGCGGTAGCCAGGATCACGCCATTCTTCAGCACGGTCTCCACCTGGAAGTCGCCTGGCCCGAAGGTGATGGGGTGGGGGTCGGATCCATCCACCTTGCTCACCCAGAGCTGGGAAGTCTCGCCCGTCGCGCGCGCCGAGAGGGCCGTGAAGACGATCTCGCCGCGAGGCAGGTAGGCGGGCTTCACGCAATCGTCGGTGCAGTGACTGACTTGGCGCGGGTTGGAGCCATCGGCATTCATTTCCCAGATCTGCCAGTGTCCGTCGGCCGATTTTTCCGCCGCGAAGAGCACGCGGAGGCCGTCAAAGGAAATGCGTGGATCAGCAGCGGCGAAGAAATCCGGCGTCAGATTGAGGGGGGAGTGGCTTTTCCCGGCCAGCCGCACGAGACGACTGCCCTGAGGGAATCGCTGGGAGAGGGTATTTGACTGCAGCACGGGTGCCTGGACGATCACGAGGTCGGGTTGCTCCTCAGCCTTGCCCGTTTGCGCAGCCCCTGTCGAGAAAGTCGAATGTGCGAGCAGCACTCCCAGTCCGGTGACAAGCGTCAGTCTTAAGGCTCGCGCAATGTAGCCCATCAGTGGCACTGACCTTTTCGAATGATTCGGAGGCAGAGAACCGCCTGGATATGCCTCCTCGTGCAGGAAAGGATCGAAACCTCGTGGGTTCCAGGAAGTCCTACCATTGCACCCCTGAACCCAAGACCCGACGCAAGTAGCGACGGTAGCAGGCCCTCAAAGGGCCTGTCGATGACATAAGTCATAAATCTGGCAGCGCGTGGTCAATCGCCAGCGGGTAATTGTTTTATTTGTCTCAGGATAGGGTTTCGCAGGAGGGTGACCCCAGGGTTCTGTGATGACAATCAGTCATCCTTAGGCCGACTCAATTGCCTACCCTGAAGGGAGTCCGTCAGCCCGAGATATTATGAGAACCTTGGGGAAGGGCAGGAGCTTGGTCGGTACATGCGCGTTACCGGTGTGCCACGCTCTCCAACCCGGCGCGATTCTGAATCACCAAGTGCCGTCCGCGCGCCACGACCAACTGCTCACGACGGAAGGCGCTCAGGGCCCGGCTCACAGTTTCCGGCGAAAGCTCCAGAACCTCACTGATCTCCTGCCGGGAAAGGGGTAGCCTCAGGGTCACGTTCCCATCACTCGTCGGGGTGTCCGGCGAGATCAGTGAAAGCAGAAACGTTGCTACCTTCATCCGGGCATCCTTAAAGCTCATGTCGGTCACTTGCTTTCGAACGCGTTCGAGCTCTCCGACCAGGAACCGAACCATGCCCATGGCGACTTCCGGATTGGTTTGCAGGAACGCGGAAAAGTCATCGCGCGGCGCCGCGCAGATCTCGCAGTCGCGCAAGGTCACGGCGGTGAGCGGGTAGGCTGCCTCCGCGAGCGACTCAAGACCGAACAGCTCGCCGGGGAATAGCACAGCGGTGATCCGATCCTTCCCATTCTCGAGAGATTTCACCATCTTCACCAGACCGGAGTGGAGGGCAAAGAGATGTTGAGCCGCGCCTCCCTCGAAGAACAGGATCTGGTTCCTTCGATAGCGGGCAGGTCGAAACACGCAGCCCAGGCGCTGGATCTGGTCGCGCGGCAGGCTGCGAAACAGCGAAGTCTTTAAGACGGGACAGTTGGCACATCCGGGTCCCATGACATTCTCCTCCTGAGGACTCCTGAACCGGCAATCTCGGTGGGGGGAGATCCGTTGCGCTCCCGCCCCGCCTAACATCCTCATGCGGCCCGTTGGGCCGCCTTAAAATTCGACTTGATCCATTCGGTGCTCACGGACTTGGGCCGGGTGATGGGTGTTCCCAGGGCCCGATTCAGGACCAACTGGGCGCACAATCCCAGCGCGCGCGAGACGCCGAACAGGACGGTGTAATACTCGAATTCAGTCAGGCCGAAGTGATACAGCAGCGCGCCGGAGATGGCGTCCACGTTGGGCCAGGGATCCTTGGCCTTGCCCTGTTCCCGCAACAAACCGGGGACGACGGCAAAGATCCTGTCGACGATGCGGAAGATGTTGTCGTCAGCGCAGACGCGCTCGCCAAACTTGTGGAACGCCGTAAAGCGGGGATCGGTGACGCGCAGAACGGCGTGGCCGTAACCGGGGATCACGCGCCCCGCCTTGAGAACGTTCGAGGCGTGGTCACGCAACTGCTCGTCGCTGGGAACCCCGTCGAACTTCTTGCGGACCTCGAGCACGAAGTGGAGACACTCCTGATTGGCCAGCCCATGGAGCGGCCCGGCCAAGCCGTTCAGGCCCGCCGAGACGGCGTAGTAAGCATCGGATAGCGCCGACCCCACGGTGTGACACGTGAACGCGCTGACGTTTCCGCCCTCGTGGTCGCAGTGCAGGGTCAGGTAGAGGCGCATCAGGTTGGCGAATTCGCCGCTGGGATCGGACAAGCCCAACATGTGAGCGTAGCCAGCCGCCCAATCGAGCCGGGGGTCGGAGGGCAGCGGCGCGCCCCGGTGTGAGCGCAGGCGATAAATCCCCGCCGCTACCGCGGGAAGCTTGGCGAGCAATTGCAGGGAATCTTCCAGCGTGGCCTCCCAGTATGTGTCCTTGGGCATGCCCTCGGCATAGCGCCGGCGGAACCCCGAGTCGCGCTCCATCACCAGGATGGCCGTACTGAACATGGCCATGGGATGGGAGTCTTTCGGCATCGCTTCCAGCACATCCCAGACGTAGGGCGGGACCTGGGCGCGCTTGCGAAATTCCGCCTGCAGCGAGGCCAGCGCTTCGGCATCCGGCAACTCTCCGGTGCAAAGCAGGAAGAAGATCTCTTCGGGCAGGCGGTCGGCGAGTTCTCCAATGGGAATGCCACGCACGGCCAAACCTTTATCCGGATCCACCACCGAGGTGTCACATACCAGACCTTTGACGCCGCGCATGCCACCGAAAACCTGGCTCACGGTGGCCTCGGAAATGACCGCCTCTCCGTGCTCCTTGATGAGCTTGCGGACTTCTTCCCTTAGTGCGGGGATCTGTTGTTGCAGTTTTTCCTTCAATCCAAGCATGAAGCCCTCCTATGAATTCGCCGCGATCACCGTGAGGATGCCAAAAAGCAGACGAACTCCCCATCGTGCCCGGCTCGAGCACGCGGAGAGACACAAAGCAGGTAATAGAACCATCATCAAAGCAGGTCAGGCTGCCTTGGCCGCTCCCAGCTCGGAGAACCGGCCCAACCGGGGCAGGGTCAGTTTCGCGAAGTCCGAGTAACGCATGCGGAGGCAGTCTTCGTGAGTTCCCGCGCAGAATAGGATTTCCTCCGCATCCGCCACGGCCCGGTCCACCCATACGTCGATCCCGTACAGGTTGCCGAAAGGCGGCACTGCGCCAAGGTCGCAATCCGGGAAGAGTCCGACCAGCTCACTTTCCGGGAGCATCTCCAGGCGGCTCACTTCCAGGCTTGCCCTTAGCTCTTGAAAGTCCAACCGGTGCGAGGCTGGGATGACTGCTAGCACCGGCTTGCTGTCTCCTCTGACGGCCACAGCCTTCACGCACTTCTTTCCCGAAACGTGCAGGGAGTGTGCAACCTCCTGTCCCGTGAAGGCTTGAGAATGGTGAAGGGTCTCGTAGGGGACATTGTGGGAATCCAAGTGGTCGCGGATCCGTTGGGGTATGGCCATTTTCCCCTCCTATCACGACGAATTACGACTGGTCCCGACCAGCTTTCGCCGCAATCGTTCTGCCAGAATCGGCCTTTTGCGTTGGTCGCGGCCCCCTCGGTGGCCCCCAGGGAAAAGCAAGGAGGAGTTCTGTTTTCTGACGTTTATCACTTTCTGTAAGGTCGGCGTGAGACGCGCCGACTGGGCCGTAGGTTCGCCGATGCGACAATGCGAAATTCAACGCATGACAGGCGCGTGTTTTTTCCCTGTGCTATGTCAGAAGACGTGGGTGTGTTAGGCCTTCGAAGTTCCTCCGCCTTAGGGGCCTTAAATTCGGAATCGACAGTTCATTTCTCGCTCCCAGTCTTGCGTATGTGCGGGTGGGGGTGCCAGAGATGTTGACCTGACTCCCTCCAGGGGCAGGGGGTTGTTGGAGGAAAACGGGCATTTTGAGCCAGAAATTGGCAGTTGCGTGGCGAAACTCCAGTGCGGCCGGACGACTCCATAACCTTCGACCCGTGGCCACTGCCCGAGGGCCCCTGGGGGCTGATCCAGCAGGCTGGCCCGCTCTTCAGCCCCAAGCTTTCTGGTGTCCGGGTATAATAGGGTCCTATTGCACCGGCTTTTCTGAGGAGACAACAGTGGCAACTGCCTTCCAAGGGTTCAGGGCCGATTCGTTTCTCTTTTTCGAGGAACTCGCGCGGAACAACCAAAAGGCTTGGTTCGATCACAACCGGGCTCGCTACGACCAGCACGTTGTGGGGGCCTTTCGCGGCCTGCTCGAAGCGCTCACGCCGTTCCTGCTGAAGCTCAACTCGCACTTCGAGACCGCCGGCAAGACCAACGGCAACTTCTCGCGCATCAATCGCGACATCCGCTTCAGCAAAGACAAGAGCCCCTACAAGCCGAACTTTTATCTCTACGTGTACAACGGCTGCCACGACCGTGGCCACGCGGGCCGCTTGTACGTGGGGCTCTCGGCGGATTGCCTCACCGTGGGTTTTTCGATTTACGGAAGTTGGCGAGGCCCGAAAGGCGCGCTGGAGACCGTCTTCCGCAAGCGCGTCGCTTCGCATCGCCAATTGTTCGAAAGCCTTCTCGCCCGCGTTGTCCGCGCCCGGCGCTACGAAACCTACTGGCACCGCGAGGAGAAGGGCGAGTGGGCGCAGCACCCGGGAATGCCGCGCCACCCGGAAGACTGGCTGACACTGCACGCCTGGGTGGTGCGCAAGGTCTTTCTGCCCAACGCGCGCGGCCTCGCCTCGCCCGGGTTTGCCCGGCACGTCGAGCGTATCTTCCGAGAACTCTACCCGCTCTATGTCTTCACCTCCGTCGCGACCCCAAAGTGGGAGGCGGAGTTCAAGAAGGTTTTGTGAGAAGCGCGTCCGAAGCCTGCCTGCGCAGGCAGGTCTGGGGTCCGGCGTCCCTGCCTGCGTAGCCAGGCGAGGTCGGGGGCCAGTGAGAATCGGCTGACTGGGTGATCGGTTCATCGGGTCATCGTGCCAACGGGTGAACGGGTGAATCTAGATCAGCCGATCACCAGATAAGTTGATGACTCAATCACTCAATGCGTCAGGGGTCCTGCCATGATGCAAACTAAATCTGATTCCGCAGAGGTAGTACAACTTCCGGCGCCGGAGGAGAAAGGGAGGTTGACGCTCGAGGAGGCGCTGGCGCGACGGCGCTCGGTCCGCGAATTCACGGGCGAACCCCTCACCCTGCGAGAGCTTTCGCAACTCCTCTGGGCAGCCCAGGGCGTGACGGATCCCGAGGGCCTCCGCACGGCTCCCTCCGCGGGAGCGCTCTATCCCCTGGAGTTCTATGTGGCAACCGCCAGCGGATTTCATCACTACGAACCGCGCGGGCATCGGCTGGTGCGGCTTGCCGACCGCGACCTGCGCCCCGCCCTTCGCCGCGCCGCGCTCGACCAGGAGGCGATTACCCAGGCTCCGGCGGTCTTCGTTTTCACCGCTGTCTATGCGCGGATCTCCCGCAAATACGGTGAGGCGCGGGCCCCGCGTTACGTTCACCTGGAGGTCGGACACGCCGCGCAGAACCTGCTGCTGGAAGCCGCGGCGCTGGGGTTGGGCGGCGTGCCGATCGGAGCCTTCGACGATGCGACGCTTGAAAAAGTCCTGCCCGTGCCCGCCGACCACCGCCCGCTCTACCTGATTCCCACCGGGGGTACGCATTAGAAGGATCGTCTGGTTGGCCGAACGCGCAAGCAATTTAGCGCCCCGATGTATCGGGGCGGCTTTTGGACCGGGGCGTGGTTTTCGCGGTGCGGCCACGGCGGGTAGCACGGCCATGCTGGCCGCGCGCACGGGCAAGATGCCCGTGCTACGAGAAGAGCCGCAGGGCCGGACAACCACCCGGTCAACCCCCGGGGTTGGGGTATTTGGCTTGGCCCGACTATCCACAGGTCAAAGCCTGCAGCTACTCACCGTCAGCCCCCGCGTGGCTGGCGTTGGCGTTCACCTGCCCACGGGCGGGGCGAGCTGGTCATGGCCGCCCTGGGACTCATTGACGATGGCCTGTTTCAGGTTTCCGACGAAGAGGTTGCGCTCGGAGGTGACGTAGTCGGCTTTGGGCCCGATATAGATTCCCACCGGCTGCACCACCACGTCGTCCTTGCGGTTGGAGCGGATGGTGTTTGAGACGAACCTTAAATCACGCGTCTCGCCCTCGATCCGGATGCCGTAGCCGGGGGCGTCGGGCCGGCCGTTATCTTCGATGAGGTTTTCTTCGAAGGTGTTGCGGCTGGCAGCGTTGGCCGCGCTTTCGTCGCGGAAATAAATCCCCGCGCGGCCATTACCGCTGGCGGTGTTCTTTACAAATAGATTATCCGTATCCTTGTGGCCGAGCGAGATGCCATCGCGGCCGTTGTTCCACGACTGGTTGCCCTCGTACAGCGCGTGCTTGACCCGCCAGCAGAGGTAAAGCCCGTCCTGGCCGTTGTCGTGCGCTCGGTTGTGGCGTACGATGCCGTGCAGCGCCCCCGTGCCCAGGTGAATCCCCAGTTGGGCGTTGCCGTACACCTCGCAGTTATCCACTACCGGGTCTTCCACGTACTGCGTGCCGATGCCATCGCCCGGGTAGTTGCGTGCCACGCAATTGCGAATGGTCAGGCGCTGGGAATGGAAGAAGTAGATGCCAGCCGCTTGGCAGCCGTCCAGGACGACGCTATCGGCGCGGCTGCCGTCCACGGTTAGGCCCTCAACCCGCAGGTCGGTGACGCCGAAGCCCGCGATCAGAGGAAAAGTGTTGAAGACTTCGCCCTGGTTGGCGACGGAATAATCCATTTGCAGGAAGCGGTCGAAGTAGAGTGAGTTCCCTTCGATGCGCACGATAGTGCGGACGCTGGGCGTCCAGCCGCCGGGGCTGGCCTTATCGAGTATGGTGACGCCCATGCCGGGCGTGAAGCCGCGCACGTCTTCAACCGTGGCGATCATCTCGCCGTAATCGGCATCGAGCTTCAGTTTGCTGCGCACGCCGGGGATTTTCTTCAGCAGGGTTTTGTCCGGCCCTTCGCCGCGCAGGGTGAGGTGACTGGCCAAGCGCACGGAATTGGCCAGCAGGTACGTGCCGGCCTTGATCACTACCGTGCCCCCGCCCGCTGCCGCGACGCGGTCGATGGCCTTCTGGATGGCATGGTTGTCGGCGCCGATGACGTCGGCGTCTGCGGGGCCGACCGTTACGGTCAAGCGCGCCTCCTGACTGAACGCCGCGGGCGGACCGAGTAGCGCGGCGAGCAGGACGAGGTTTGGCGCGAGGGCCCACCGTGGGCTCGACAGTCTGCGCGATTTCGTTCGCATGGGAACCTTTCTCGCCTCCGGGAATAGACGGGCATTGCGAGCGCGATTTTAGCAGGGAACCGGGCAGCAGGAGGCGTTATTTGCTGTCGCATCGCGGCGGGCCTCCGAACAACAGCGTGGCGCCCGTGGTTTGCGGGTGCAGCGCGGGGCCACCCGCGCGTGACCTCCGGCGCCGGGGGCAACTCCGCTGCCGGCGCCATTCACAATAACTTGTGTGTCCGCACCCCTTGCGGTAAAATTGCGCTGACCTCAGATGACGCGGCTGACAAACAGTTTCAAATGGGAGGTGTGAACGTTCCAGGTATGCGACCTGCAACCTACCGAGTCCGGCTGGCGGGACTGAGCGCGTTTTTCCTGGCGCTCATGGTATTGACAGCGGCGCGCCCCGCTGCGGCGCAGCAGGGCAAGCCGCTCAATGAACGAGAGGTGATCGAGTTGCTGGAGGGCGGTGTCCCCAGCGCGCGCGTTGCCGAGATTGTGAACGACCGGGGCATCACTTTCGATTTTACCGCCGAGAGCGAGCAGAGGATTCGCAACGCCGGAGGCGGTGACGATCTGGTCTCAGCCTTGAGGCGAGCGGCGAGACGCCGAGCGGAATCGGAACAGCCGCGCACCGGAGGTTTACGGTTTCAGACCACGCCCGGGGAGGCGCAGGTCTACTTGAATGACGAACCGAAGGGCATCACCAGCCCGGAGGGCGACATCCGTTTGCCCGGCCTGAAGCCGGGAACCTATAGCGTCCGGGTTAGTGTGCTGGGCTACCAAAGTTGGGAAAGGACCATCACGGTGACGGCCGGGGAGGTCCAGACGGTATACGTCACGCTGGTGCAGAAGCCCCGCGAGAATCCCGTCAAGGATAATCCTCCGCCGGTCCAGGAAACGCCCCCCGTCACCACGCCATCCACAGGAATTCCTGTCCCGGGTGTGAAAATCGGTCCCCTGCAGTTCTTTGAGGGACCGCACGATAAGACCTTGGAGAAATCGCAGCGGGTCTATCGTTTTAGCTTCGACAGGAGGACGACGCGAGCGGTTTATTGGGAGCTCGACTTGAGCTACCCCAAACCGAGCCAACGGATTGAATTCAAGGTCGACGCCTACTGGTACAGACCTGATGGAACCGAGATGGGCCGGCAAGCCCTGGACGGCTACGTGCAGCCCGATTGGACCACCTCCTGGCATGCCCGCGGCTGGGGATGGGCCGATACCGGTCACTGGACGTCCGGCACTTATCGCGTTGACCTATATGTCGGGAACGCGCGCGTGGCGAGTGGAACTTTCCAGATTAACTGATGGGGGTGGCCCCCCCTCACGCAGTCTCGAGGGCCAGATCCATCGGCAGGTCAACCCCCCAAAAAGCCATTCCAATCTCCTGCAGGCAAGCGCCGATTTTCGCGGCGAATTCACGTCCCTTAACTCGCCATGACTTGCCTGGGCCCATCGTGGAGAAGCAGGCACGCGTGCTCGGCTTGGCCTTGCAGTGGATTGGCGGGTGCCCGGCAGCAATTTCAGCACGGCACTTGTCCATGCTCAGGCGTTGCGGTAAAATCCGTCAGCCAGGGAATTGTGACCTCAGAGGTGCTGAAAAACGGCGCAAGGACAGCCTTGGGCTGAGACCCTCGGATGCGGGGGTTGTCGCAAGGCAAGATCGCCGCTGCACTGACGATCCGCGTTTGTCAGAAATCTGCGAAAAAGCTATGTGCAAAATCCCAGAGGCTGGTTCGAAAAGTGCCGCCCACGATGGGACGCTAGTGCGGTGGTGCTTGGTGTTCATCGTGCTGGCTCTACTGGTCGTAGCCGGCCCGCTGGCCGCGCAGAAGGGCAAACCTCTCTCTGTAAAAGATATCATGGAGTTGCTGCAGGGGGGCGTGCCGTGCACGCGAATTGCCCAAATCGTCGCCGACGAAGGCATCAGTTTCAACCTATTCGACGAGCTGGAAAAGAGGTTCCGCGAGGCCGGCGCCACGCCGGAATTGATCGACGCCATGCGGAGCGCCTCCAAACCCCAGGAGTCGGAGCAGCAGCCCGCGCGCACAGGAATTCTGAAGATTCAGTCGCAACCTGGTGAGGCACAGGTTTACCTGAACGACGAACCGAAAGGGATGACCAGTGCCGGGGGAGACTTCCGCCTGTCCGGATTGACCGCCGGCACTTATCGCCTGCGCGTGTCATTGGCGGGCTACAAATCCTGGGAGAACTCCCTACAGGTCACCCCGGGCGAGACCAGGACTGTGTTTGTGACCTTGGAGCAGAAAGCCTCCCCGCCGACAGTCACGCTGCAGGCGGACACGACCTCAATTCAGTCCGGGCAATCCGTCAGATTGAGCTGGGTGTCGGATAACGCGACTGATGTGGAGATTGAGCCGGGCGTCGGTAAAGTACCGGCCAGGGGTACGACAAGCGTGTCGCCGCGCGAGTCGACGGCGTATACGGTGACGGCAACGGGTCCCGGAGGAGTCAATACGGCTACCACGTATGTGGCCGTAACCGCACCGATTGCGCCACCACCACGACCGCGGGTCGTTCCACCGGAGCCCGGCACCCTGCCGAATTTCCCCATCCCGGGAGCACGTGTCACGGAGGTCAAGTTTTTTGAATCCGGGTACAACGGCGTGGAGCTGGGACACCGCACCTACCAAACGCGATTCGATCACCGGACCTCTCACTACATCAACTGGGAACTTAACCTTAGCTGTCCTGCTTTGGCCTCCCGTGTGGATTTCACCATCCATGCGACTTGGTACAATCCGGATGGCACTGTGTTTGCGCAGCAGAACATGAATACCTATGCGGATGCGGGCTGGACCCAGCCGGCGCTTAATTTGGGCCGCGGCTGGCAACGGCCGGGCAATTGGAAACGGGGCTTCTACCGGGTGGAATTGTTCGTGAACGGCAGCCGCATAGCGACCGGCAGCTTTCAAATTTACTGACCCTGGCGCTCATGCGCAGGGCACCGCAGCCTGGAGGGGTAGGATTGGAACTTAGGACCCGATCAGTCTTCTCGCCGGGGCGGTGCTTTTTCCTGTCGGCGCTCGCCATTATCCTCGCAGCGCCTTACGCTGCCGCGGCGCCAACCGCCAGTCCAGAGGGGCAAGATTTTGCCGCCGAGGCACGACTCCTCTACCATGTGGTCGCGTGCGGTGGCAGCGCCGCGTTGCCTGCGAACCTGGACCCCCACATCGTCACAACACACTGCCAGTGGCTCAATTCCCGGGTGGAGCAGTATCGGCGCCAGTACCTGGCTCGCGCCAAGCCTTTTTTCGCCGGCCTGCTTCCCCCCCAATTGCCCGACAACGTGATCTATCCTTTCGGCGGTGGCGACCTGCTTTCCGCCCTGACCACCTATCCCGACGCCCGCCAGATTACGACCCTGTCGCTGGAACTCTCGGGTGATCCACGACGTATTACGAGCCTTGATACCAAGCGGCTTAAGGAGAGCCTGGACTTCCTCGATCACAAGATCGTTGGCCTGCTCGCCCTGAATGAGAGCACGAGTGAAAGCCTGGAAGCCACCCAGCGTGGAGATCTGCCGGGGCAGCTCTGTTTTTTCCTGGTGGGGCTGGCCGCGCACGGCTACGAACCCGTTTCTCTGCGCTATTTCCGTGTGGACGCCGATGGTTCGCCTCACTATTACTCGGCGGAGGAGATCCGTAGTCTGGAGACCCGTCTCGCGCAGCGGCGGCACGGGCAGTGGACCCCTCCGGATTTCTCGGAGGCGTTTGCGAACTCGGAACTGGTGTTTCGTCCCGTCGGGGGCGATGGCCCTCTCCGCATCCATCGTCACATTGCGGCGAACCTTCGGAATGATTACCTGAAGCAGAGCTCCCCGGTGCTGCGCTATCTCGAGCGGCAAGGGCACGTCGCGGCGATGACCAAAGCCGCCAGCTACTGCTTGTGGAACCCTCTCTTTTCGCGCACCCGCAATTACCTGCTGGCGAACATGGAGTTTATGATTTCCGACAGCACGGGAATCCCTCCAGAACCCGCTCGCCAGGCGGGATTTGTCCAGGAGACCTATGGGACCTTCCACGGCTCCTTTCTGAGCGCTAGCGAGGAATACAACGACCAGTTCCGGGACTTGTGGGCCCAGCAGCCGCATCGCAAGTTGAGCTTCCGGTATGGCTACGTGGATTCCGAAAAATCCTACCACCTGCTGGTCACGCGCCGCGGCCCGCACCTGACACCATGAAGGGGCGTTTCCCCATTCTCGTGTTCGCAGGGTTGGTGTGGGCCGTGCTCTTGCCCGGCGCCGCACTCTCCACCTGTAACCCTACACAGCGGGCGGAGAGCGAAAGCGCCCCGGGCGCCGAAGGCGGCGGAGAGCACCTGCGCCTGGAGACGGAGCGCGGCCCGATTCACGTGTGGCGCCCCGCGGATTACGACCCGCGCACGGCAGGCACGCTGGTTTACGTCCACGGTTATTTCACTTCCGTCGATCAAACCTGGGCGGAGGATCACCTGGCCGCGCAGTTTGAGGCGAGCGGACGGAATGCGCTCTTCATCGCCCCGCAGTCGCCCCAGTCGATGGAGGACCAAGTTCCCTGGACGTCCCTCGAGGCTCTGCTGCGAACGGTGGACAGAACCTTGCCCTTCCGTTTGCCGCGCGGGCCCCTGGTGGTGGTTGGCCACAGCGGCGCGTTCCGCACCATCTTGTACTGGCTGCGTGACCCGCGCGTCAGGTATGTGATTCTGCTGGATGGCCTCTATCGCGGCCAGCGGGAGTTTCGTTACTGGTTGTGCAGTTCGGCGGGAGCGAGATCTCACCGCCTGGTGCTGGTGGCGGATGAAACCTCGCAAGAATCCGACCGCTTCGCGCGCCGCATTCCTGGTACGGCCCGGCGAAGGAGCATTCCCGAGAAACTTCCCGATTTTACGCCCCGGGAAATCCGGGCCCCCCTGCTTTACCTTCGCTCTCAATACGAGCATGTGGATATCGTAAGCGCCGGTAAGGTCATCCCTCTGGTTTTGAAGCTCACAGCGCTGAAGCCCCTGGCGGGAGCACAGGAGTCACTAGGAGAGAAAACGGCTGCCAAGTCAGCCGGGGTCGAAAGGTGATCTACATTTGTGGAGTCCGCTGAGCGCCGCGCCGTAGAGCAGGCCTGCCTCGCAGGGTTCAGGACGGCACCCTTGGAACGGTTCTCAGCAAGCCCCTAAAAGACAAAATGCTGAGGGCCCCCGTGAAGCGCCGTTTGCTTGCCACCCCAGTAGAACCGACCGCTCATTTTTTCTGGCAACTCCACGTCGGCGGTCAAACTCTTTCCGTGACGTTCATAGGAGACGCGGATTTCTCCCTGTGGATGCGGGAGCGAGGCCTTGAGTTGTTGCAGCGAGCCGAGGTGAGGACGAATCTCCACTTCGCGAAACGCGGCGGCCGCAGGCTCGATTCCCGCTACCGTTGCCAGCAGATCAAAATTCGGATGCGCGCTCCAGGCGTGGCAATCCGAGCGCGTGGGCTCCGGCGTCTCCGCCCAGGTAGTGAGTCCCAACGCCAGCATCTGCCGCCAGGGGCCGAGTTGGTCGAGATATTGATCGGCCAGACCAGTTTTTTTCATCGCGCGGAAGAGATAAAACCGGAAATAGTAGGAAGCTTGAGTCAGCGAAGCATCACTCAGCACGGTCTTCATCACCGCTACTTGGTCCGCAGGCGGGATGACATCTTCCAGGACAGCCAGAACGTTGGCGTGTTGGGTGAAGTGCTTGCGTGCCGGGGTGTCGGCGACGAGGTGTCGTGCAGGGTCCCAGCATGCCTGGTAAACTGCGGCCGCGATTTTGGAGGCGAGGGCACGATCACGCGCGGCTTCCCCCGAGCTGCCGAAGGCGGCTTCGAGATCGGCGGCCGCCCGTAGCCCGGCCACGAACTGCAGGCTCAAGATCGACGATTGGCCATCCTTTTCCTGCGGCGGGACGCCGTCATCGAAAGGGTCAACCCAGTCCACGAAGTTCCACCACTCCATCCGTCCCAGCAGGCCGGAAGGTGACAGGCGACTTTCAAACCATTCCAGAACGTTTCGCACGCCGGGCAGATAACCGCGCAGGAACTCCGCCTCACCGCGATACCACCACAGGTCGTGCATCATGCCGATCCAGAAGAGCGAGAAAGGCGGGATGTATTGCGGCAGCCAGGAAGGGTAACGGCTCTGCGTCAAGCCTTCCGGTGTGCGCGATTCGTCCAGCGTCTCGATGGCATTCTTCATTAGGTGCTCGTCGCCGGTCAGGTAAAGGGAAATCAGCCCCTGGATGCGGGTGTCGCCGACGTATTGCAATTGTTCATAATACGGGCAGTCCATGTAGGTTTCGTGCGCGCAAAGCCGCGCCGTGCGCCAACCGACTTCCCACATTTTTCCGAGCTCGGGATCATCGCTCGAAAATTGCGCGTGCCTCACGAACGGATACGCCGTGAAGACCCCGCGTAGATCCTCGAGCACGACAGACTCCGATTGCGTCGCGACATCCACTTGCAGATAGCGGTAGGTTCGCCACCAGAGCGAGCGGAACAGCCGATGCTCGCCGCCATCGGGAAGAAACTGGTCGTGATACCCGAGGATCTCCCGGCCTTCCGTTTCATTCCGGTTTCCCTTCTGGCGGTTCTTGAAGAGGGCCTCCGCATAGGTGAGGGTGATTTCCGCGCCGCGCCCGCCGCTGGTGAGGAGTTCCGGATACGCCGTGGTCAGGTGAGCCTGATCAAACAGCAACGTCGCGTGGGAATTCGCCGGAATCGTGAGCGGTGACTGGCCCGGTAGGAAATCACTTGCCGGTTCCACGCCTTGGGCGCGCACCAGGCGCGCGAGCCGCTCGGTTTTCTCTTCCATGAGGGGAATGTTGCGGGGAATCAGGAACCAGCGCGAGGGGCTGTCCCTTGCGCCACGTGGTGCGGCTGGCGAAACGACCGTTGCGGAAACCCACGCCGTGTCGTCGTAATCGAGATTCTCCCAGCCCCAGGGATAGCGGGAGGCGTCCAGGCGCTCGCCGGGACCGGCTACGAAATACGTGCCCATGTTCTGAGTGTTGTAAGGAATGGGCTGCAGGGCCTGATTCTTGAGCGTCCTCCAGGAAGCGTTGGTGTTCACCACCGCTTCTTCCGCTCCGTCTCCCTGCACGAGGAATCCGACCGCGTTCATCATTTGTGCCATCGGCGCCAGTTCGGCGTAGTTCCACACCACGGCCGCCAGCACGTTCTCTCCCGCGTGGAGCTGCGGGGCGATGTCGAGTGTCTCATAGCGCCAGTGCTTCAAGTCGCCGCGCGCCGGTCCCGCCAGCACGCGATGGCCGTTCACAAACAGTTCGTAGCGGTTGTCTCCACTGGCATGGATGACAAAACGCTTCGGCGTCGTGTCCAGTGCGAAGGTCTTGCGAAAATGAAAAACGCCGCATTCGCGCTCCGGGCCGTCCGGATGCGCGATCCAGCTTGCCGCCCAGGGCTGGGTCAGCAAGTCGGGAGGGATCGTCTGGGAGTCTGAAACGCTGGCCGGAACGGCCACCTGCAGCAGGATGAGGAAAAGCGCACAGTTTGAAAGGCGGGGAATCATAGCCATATTTCGCCTCGGAGGGTGTAAATCCGGTATTCCGCCAGACAGGTCAGATGCGCGCCAAGAAGCGTTTGTCACGCGCCCTTGCCTCGTTCAAGGGGCTTGCGCCGGAGCCAGGAGGCATTCCTCATTGGCCGGGCGTGAGTGCCGGGTGGGGGCGGAGTAATCTGTCCCCGGTGATTTTGCCTGCCAAGCGCAGAAAAAACCCCAAGGGTTGCTGCAAGCACTGGGGAGAGATTATCCGGGCACGGACTTCCCTTCGCGCTTCATATCTTCGATATAGTCGCCTCCCGAACGCGGTTCCCACCAATCGAGGACTTGCTCGGCGGCGGCGAAGCCGGTGGGGCGAAACAACCGCAGGGTCAGTTTGAGCGATTTAGAGGTGGAAGCGGGCCAGCTTGCCTCCAGGGTTTGGGGAGCGCCGATCTCCGGCAGATCCTTTTCGCCACCGATGAGTTTAGTGTTGTCGCGGTCGCGCAGTTCCCAGCTCACGCGGTAGCCACGTAGCGAATAGGATGGGATCTCGTCGGCGCCGCGCCTGGAAAGGGTGGCGCTGAACCCCACGGGTCGCTGCTCGGGGTCGAAGTTCCATCCCATCTGGATGTGCGCCGGACTGTTCAGGTTCTGCCAGACCTGGTAGGAGGGTCGGCGCTGCCGGTTCTCGTCCACCACGCCGTGGTCCACGATGCCGGCGGTCAGACCCGGCCACAGGTTTCGGTGCGACTTATAATCCTGGTAACACCACATGATGGTCCCGGCGATCCAATCCTGCTTGCCAACTTGCTCCATCTGGTCGCGGAAAATACGCACGCGGAGTTTGTCCGCGCCCTTCGAGTCGGACGCAAAAACTCCTGGGGTTCCAAACTCAGAAATAATTACCATCTTATTCGGATAATTCCGCTTGATGCGGTCAAAGACGCCCGGCAACATACTGGTGGGGCCGTGCCAGGCGCCGAAGTATTCATTCCACATGATGAAGTCGGCGAGACTGGCGGAGTTGTCACCAGGATTTTCGACAAATGCAATGCGGTCGTCGGCGTAGGTGACGTAGCGGCCGGGATCGAGCGCTTTGACGAAGTCATACATCGTCTTGAAGTAGAAGCGGCCGCCGGTCGTATCGGTGGCGCTCTCATTGCAGACGCTCCAGGCGAAGATACTCGGGTGATTGAAATCCTGCTCGATCATCTCGCGCATCATTTGCTGGGCGAGCGCAATGACCTTGGGGTCCGACATCTGCTCGCCGCTAAACTGCCAGATGGGGATTTCCGGAATCAACAGGATGCCGTTGCGATCCGCGTAGTCGAGGATGTAAGGGTGCTGCGGGTAGTGGACCGGGCGGGTCAGCGTCATTTGCAGATTCTTCATGTCGTCCCAGTCGTACTTCATGGTGCCGCGTGTCTCCGCCAGCCCTTCCCACGGCGACTCCTCGTGACGAGCCATGCCTGTCAGACGCACCGGCTCGCCATTCAAAAGGAGATGTCGGTCGCGGATCTCCACGGTGCGCGCGCCAAAATTGTCGGTGAGCGAATCGAGAGGATCTCCGCGCGCATCCAGCAGGGTGATTTCCCCCCGGTAAACGTTGGGATGGTCAAAATCCCAAAGCTTGGCGGAATCGATCTGGAGGGCAAGCACCTTGCTTTGTGAACCTGGCGGAAGGGTCAGGGACTGCTCGGCGGTCGCCGCCGCGGCACCGCCTTCAGGAGCCCAGGCCTTCAGCACCAGCTTCAAGGACACGGGCTTGGTCGCATGGTTTTCCAGGAACACGGTGTCGCTGAGGTTTGCGGTTGTGCCGGCGACTTGGGTGCGGATTTGCTGCCGCCGGATGAGCGCTTCGCCGGTCACACGCAGCCACACGTCGCGCACGATCCCGCCGTAGTGCCACCAGTCGTACCAGAGGTTGCGGGTTGAGAGGAGCTTCATGGCCCAACCGGGTATGGTCTGGGTGGTTGGCTGGTTGTTGATTTCCACCGCGAGAAAATTGACAGGCTTCAAATGGGGCGTAATGTCGAAGAAGTACTCAGCGTGTCCACCCTCGTGCCCGCCGATTTCGACGCCATTCAACCAGACGCGGGACTTGTAGAACGTCGCGCCGAAATGGATTTCCACACGCTTGGCGCGCAGCTCTTCCGGGACTTCAAAGGAGCGGAAGTACCAGGCGGTGCCTTCCAAGTCGTCGTACCTGCCAATGTTCCAGGTGTGCGGGACGCGCACCGTCTCCGTGCCGTCCGGGAGCTGCTTCATCCACCCTTGCGTTTCGCCTTGTTTCTGGGGGTCTGTCCGGAACTGCCAATCGCCATTAAGATCCACGCGGGCGGAAGCAAGAGCGATCCCAGGGCAGAACATGAACAGGGCAACGCCTAGCAGGAGAAGATTTCGCGGCAGGTCATTCTGGCGGAATGATCGCATGGGCAGCCTCGCTACAAAGAAAAGTTCGATAGGTCGAGGTGATTTTAGCCGATCAGGTGGCGCACGGCAAAGGCCGAATTGCGAGGGACCACGCGGTGGCGGGAGCACCTCGTGATGGCTTCTTCTGAGTGCATGGGCGATTTCGCATCACCGCACGCGCTGTAGCGCCTGCCCCGCCTTGTCGGGGACCGGCAACGTCGCCGGTCAGGTGAGCCGAGCACTTTAACGACAAGCCTACCGGTTGCGGCATCCCCAGAAGGTGAGAAATTGCGCCCGCCGCCTCGCCATGAATTTACTCCGAGAAGGCCCGTCGGGGGAACACGCTCGCGGGTTTAGGTTGTAGGGGCGGGCGAAATTCTGCGAAGGCCTGGATCGGTGGCGGCGCCACGAGTTTTCAGCCGACCTACTCCAGCAACCGGGTGAGCCTGCTCGGCAGCTTTACGCCCACCTACGACGCCAACGGGAACCTGACGAACGAGGGAGTGCACAGCTACGCCTGGGACTCGGACGCTAACTTGGTCACGGTTGATTCCATCGTGACGCACGATGCCCTGGGGCGCATGGTGGAGAAGAACCGCGGCGGGAGTTATACTCAGATCGTGTACGGGCCGGGGGCAACACGCTCGCCCCCATGAACGGCCAGACGCTCGTGACCGACCGTGTCCGCCTGCCTGCGGCGGGCAAGGCTGTTTATACCTCCGGGCCGACGCTCAGCTTTTACAGGCATGCGGACTGGCTTGAGCGCGCGGGTGAGCTTCCGGCGCAGAATTCAGCTTCCCACCCTTGAGGTGATCGGGGCGGAGAATCCGCTTCGTGGGTCACCGGATTCGATTGACCAATGCGGGAGGCAGGTAAGGCAATACGGAGGAGTTTGAACAGAATTCGGATAGCGTGTGGCAATCGACTTTCGCAGGAGGGAAAATACGTGCACAGAGACTTGCAGACCCGAGTTCCAGGAGGGGCCGTCCCGCGCAGCCTGCGCTCGTTGCTTTGTTTGTCCACGATCTTATGTCTTGGCCCTGCCGGGTACGCCTCGCAGTTTCTGAACCAACCCGTTGACGTCAGCAGGGATTTTGCCGATCTGCAGAACGACTATTTTGTGGCCGGGAAAGCCGTCGAATTCGATCCCGTGTCGAAATCTGGAAAGATTGAGTGGAAGAGGCTCCAGCTAAAAGCCCACATGATGTTCAATCAATTCCAGACCCGGTATGCGGAGATAAAATCTGACGAGTTTCCACCCAATGCCTACCCAGAGAATCCTGTCCTTCCATTTTCAATTTCCTTTGTGGGTCCGAGGACAGTCCGTCTCCGAATCGCCACTCGGTTGGGAAGTCAGAAGGACGAATCTTCGCTGATGCTGGCGGCCACACCCGGTCGAGACACCTCCTGGGAAATGACCCAGAGTGAAAGCGGCGTGACGTACAAGAACGCCTTTGGATCAGTCACGGTGACACGCGACCCTTGGCACGTGGAGTTCCGCGATGCCAACGGCAAGCTTTTGACTCACACCCTGAACCTCGGGGACGGGAAGGCGCTCTCCAACAGCATGCCGCCGTCGTTCTCGTTTGTCCGCCGAACCTCGGATCTGGAACGCCGCGTGGCGGCCAGCTACCTGCTCTCTCCCGAGGAGATGCTCTTTGGCGGTGGAGAATCGTTTACGCGCCTCAACAAGCGTGGGCAGAAGATGGTCCTGTGGACCCACGACGCTTACAGCGCACAGACCGCGGACATGTACAAGCCGGTGCCCTTCTTCATGAGCAGTCGAGGGTACGGGATGTTTGTCCACACGAGCGCGCCGCTGACGTTTGATTTTGGACACTCCTACGATGCCGCGAATGTGATCTACTCGGGCGACGATTGTCTCGACCTGTTCTTCTTCTTCGGCACCCCCAAGGAGGTCCTTTCCGCGTACACGGCGCTCACCGGCCGCAGCCCTGTTCCACCCCTTTGGTCGTTCGGACTCTGGATGAGCCGGATTACCTACAACTCGGAGGACGAGGTTCGAGAAGTGGCCAGGAAGCTCCGCCAGTACCGCGTCCCTGCCGACGTCATTCACCTGGACACGGGCTGGTTCGAGGAGGAGTGGCGCTGCAACTACAAGTTCTCCACCACCCGATTCCGCGATCCCGCCAAAATGGTCGCCGACCTCAAGGAGCAGGGGTTCCATATCAGCCTGTGGCAGCTCCCCTACTTCACACCGAAGAACGAACTTTTCGGGCTGATTGTTGACAACGGATATGCCGTTCGCGATGGCAAGGGCAATCTCCCGACCGAAGACGCCATCCTCGATTTCAGCAACCCTGCTGCCGTCAAGTGGTATCAAGATGAATTGGCCGGTCTGCTCAGGATGGGCGTGGGAGCGATCAAAGCGGACTTCGGCGAAGATGCCCCCTTGGAGGGTATCTATGCCTCGGGGAAGAGCGGGTTCTGGGAACATAACCTGTATCCGCTGCGATACAGCCAGGCCGTCTCAGAGATCACCAAAGAAGTCATCGGCGGCTCGATTATCTGGGCGCGCAGCGCCTGGGCTGGAAGCCAGCGTTATCCCCTGCATTGGGGTGGCGACGCCGAGAACACGGATAGCGCCATGGCGGCCACGCTCCGGGCCGGGCTTTCGTTGGGACTCTGTGGGTTTTCCTTTTGGAGTCATGACATCGGCGGCTTTGTGCAAAGAAGCCCGGAGCAACTCTATCGGCGCTGGCTGCCGTTTGGGATGCTGACCTCCCACAGCCGCTGTCACGGTACGCCCCCCAAAGAGCCGTGGGCTTATGGCGAGGGGTTTACGGATGAATTCCGTCGAGCCGTGGAGCTCAAGTACAAGCTCATGCCTTACGTTTACGCCCAGGCAAAGCTCGCGTCGGAACAGGGCTTTCCCATGATCCGGACCCTCTTCTTTGAGTTTCCGGATGATCCCACTTCCTGGTTTATCGACGACGAATATCTGTTCGGGGAGAGCATCCTGGTCGCGCCACTGATGGAAGATTCTCCCCGCCGCCGCGTCTACCTGCCTCCAGGCCAGTGGATTGATTATCAGTCGGGTGAAGAATACGAGGGTTCGCGTTGGCACGAGCTTCGCAGCGGCCAAATCCCTATCGTTATGCTAGTAAGGGATGGATCTGTCGTACCGCAAGCGCCGCTGGTTCAGAGCACTGCCGACCTGAACTGGAAGAACATTGAACTAGCCGCTTTCAGCAGAAAGGCTTCGTCCGCGAGCGGTCGTTTCTGTATCCCCCAGGAAGGAGTTCTGTACTCCTTGCATCTGGAGCGTGCTGGCGCGGCTTTCGTCCTCAAGGATGATCCTCTGGCAGGAAAAGTCGCGTGGAGGATAACCCTCAAGTGATGGACCTTCGCGAACGCTTTCGCCGCGTCCAGCCGTGGCGCACCGCGGGCTGTAACGCTGATCGCTGCCGGCGCGAGGCCCCCGGGGGAATTGAGTAATACTTGATCGAACCGGGAGGCAGCGAGTACTCCGAGATGGAAACCGCCCAGCGGAACAAACGGCTGAGAACTGAACTCGCCTGACCGTTGCGAAGAAGCGAGAGGCGTGTTGGGCTGATCTGATTGCCGGCCGGTGCATTCGATGGAGAAGGCGCGGCAGCGCAACGCACTAGCCGAACGGACGCTTTTCGGGTACACTGATCGAGAAATCCGACGGTTGAAGGGCGCAGCCGCTCGCCCTTTAGCGTCCGTGCCGCGGAGAGGTGGCCGAGTGGCTTAAGGCGGCGGTTTGCTAAACCGTTGTACGGTCAAAAGCTGTACCCAGGGTTCGAATCCCTGCCTCTCCGCCAGTTCTCTTCACTTTATTGCCCTGAACAAATCACTGGCTTAACTCGTGGAACTCGAAGAGATTTGACCGTCCCGCCCTCCTGCCCACAGCCTCGCATGAGTTGGAGGGCGCCTCGGCCCGTACGGCCTGCGAGTGCGAGCGGCGGGGCCTCCTGAGCCCTGCGGGTGCCGGAGGGCGGGCCGTGCTCCGTCATCGCGCGCCGTTGACATGCTGGTTAGCGTATGGGAAAATCCATCGTTTCAAGGCGGGACTCAAAGGCTTACCCGTAAATACCTGAGGCCAATGACCGACGAAAAACATGAGCCGCCCAAGGCGGTCGAGGGGGCTGGGGCCTCCGCTCAAAAGCCTGCCGCCGAGGGCGGCGGGGCAAGCCCGCAAGCCAAACCCGACGCGGCTGCAACATCCAAACCACCTGCGCCTGCAGGTGCGGGTGGCGGAGCACCCGGCGCGCCCGCCAAACCCCCGGCCGCAGCTCCGCCCAAACCACCCGCCGCAGCCGCCAAAGCCCCCGTAAAGCCCGAGCCTTGGTCGAGTCCGCTTCTCGATGAACTGCAAAAAAGACTCCCGGGCGCGATAAGTGAAGCGGTAATCTTCCGCAATATGCCGTCGCTGAACGTGGTGAAAGAGCACCTGGTCGCCGTCTGCCAATTCTTGAAAAGCGGCGAGGGCGGCCCTTACACCCTGCTGACCGATGAGACGGCGGTGGATTATCCCAGGCGCGAGAAGCGTTTCGACATCATCTATCACCTTTACTCTTTCCGGCGGAACGACCGTTTGCGGTTGCGGGTTCAGGTGGGTGAAGGGGAGAAGGTTCCGTCGGTGACGGGTGTCTGGCCGACCGCGAACTGGCTGGAGCGCGAAGTCTACGACATGTTCGGCGTGGAGTACGAAGGCCACCCGGATTTGAAGCGCATCCTGATGCCCGACGGTTGGGTGGGACACCCGCTGCGCAAGGATTACGACATCCTCAAGCAGGACGACGCTTGGGTGAAGGCCAACCTGGGAATCGAGAGCGCACAGTAACCCATGTCGGAAGCCACTTTCCTTGACGCCAACGAGCTGGTCATCAACATGGGGCCGCAGCACCCGGCCACGCACGGCGTGCTGCGCGTTAAGTTGAAGCTCGACGGCGAGCGCGTATTGGGGACGGAGTGCATCATCGGCTACCTGCACCGCGGCGTCGAGAAGATCGCCGAAAACCGCACCTACCAGCAGTTCGCTCCTTACGTCGATCGCACGGATTACGTGGCCGCCGTGACCAACGGCATGGGATATGTGGAGGCGGTCGAAAAGCTCCTAGGAGTGGAGATCCCTCCGCGCGCTCAGTACACGCGCATGATCCTGGCCGAATTGCAGCGCATCGCCAGCCACCTCCTCTGGCTCGGCACCCACGCGCTCGACCTTGGCGCCATGACGCCGGTTTTCTACACCTTTCGCGAGCGCGAGGAAATCCTGAAAATCGTGGAGGAATATTGCGGCGCGCGCCTCACCACGCACGCTTTCCGCATCGGCGGACTTCAGTACGACCTCTACGGTGGGTTCGAAAAGGACGTGGTGAAATTCTGCGATTATTTCCTGCCCAAGGTCGATGAGTACGAGCAACTCCTCACGAAGAACCGCATCTGGATTAACCGTACGCGGAACGTGGGCGTGATCTCCGGCGAAGACGCCATTGCTTACGGTGTAACGGGGCCCGTGCTGCGCGGCTCGGGCGTGAAGTGGGACATCCGCAAAGCTCAGCCTTATGAAGCCTATGACCAGGTTGAATTCGACGTCCCTATCGGCGAGCGCGGCGACACCTACGACCGGTACATCGTGCGTATGCAGGAGATGCGCCAGTCCGTGCGGATCATTCGACAGTGCGTCGAGCGCCTGGGGCCCGGGCCGATCTTTGGAAAAGTCGGCAAGGTCATCAAGCCGCCGGTCGGCGAGGTTTACCATTCCATCGAAGCTCCCAAAGGCGAACTCGGCTATTACGTAGTCAGCGACGGGTCGACGAATCCCTATCGCGTGCGCGTGCGCCCGCCGTCGCTGATCAATCTGCAGGCTCTGGACAAGATGGCCCAAGGGCATTTGGTGGCCGATATCGTCGCCATCATCGGCACGCTGGATATCGTGCTCGGCGAAGTTGACCGGTAACGAACAATTCTGAATGCTGAATTGTGAATTATGAGAGTTGGGGGAGATTAACTAGAAGCCTGTATCGGCGGCGTTGAGATCTTCACACTTCATAATTCTTTTCGGCACGCGGTCCCCGGATTGAACATGTTAGAGAACATAAGCAATTTCCTCAACGCCAACCCGCTCCTGCTTGCGCTCCTCAAGATCCTCATTGTGTTGGCGGTCCTCGCGGGCATTGTTGCCTACTTGGTTTACATGGAGCGGAAGGTTCTGGCTTTCATGCAGGCGCGCCTGGGTCCGATGCGCGTGGGCCCCTGGGGACTCTTGCAGCCCGTCGCGGACGGATTGAAGCTGCTGCTTAAGGAAGACATCATTCCTGCCGGCGCGGACGAGTGGGTCTTCCTGCTGTCTCCCGCCATCAGCGTCGCCGCCGCCTTCACGGTTTTTGCCGCCATCCCCTTCGCGGGTAATTTCTATATAACCGATATCAATATCGGTTTGCTGTTCATATTGGCGGTTTCATCGCTCGGCATCTACGGAATCATTCTGGGTGGCTGGTCGTCCAACAGTCATTATCCTCTGCTCGGCGCGCTGCGCTCTTCCGCGCAACTGGTGAGTTACGAAGTGGCCGCAGGAATGGCTTTAGTGGGCGTGCTGCTCATTTCCAATTCCCTCAGTATGGTCGAGATCGTGAAGCGACAACTGGAAATGGGCGTCTGGAACGTGTTTCTCCAGCCGCTGGCCTTCGTGATTTACGTTATCGCGGCGGTGGCCGAAACCAATCGCAATCCCTTCGATCTGCCCGAGGCCGAATCCGAGCTGACGGCGGGTTTCCACACCGAATACAGCGGCTTTCGTTTCGCGCTCTACTTTCTGTCCGAGTATACGAACATGGTAGTGGTGTCGTGCATCGCTGTCACGCTCTTCCTGGGTGGATGGCTACGGCCCTTCGCCAATATCGCGGCACTGGACTTCCTCAAGTTCACGCCCATCGTGGCCTTTCTGGGGGCGGCGGGCTTTGTGCTCTGGCTGGGGCTGAAGAGCCTGGTGCAGCTGGAGCGCTATTTCTTTGTGGTGCTCGCCGCAGTTTTTGTGCTGCTGGCGATTCTGGTGGCTTATCCGCCGGTGCTGAGCGCCATCCAGGGGATTTTCTGGTTTGGCGCGAAAGTGCTGGCGTTCCTTTACGCCTTCATTTGGTATCGCGCAACTTTTCCGCGCTATCGCTATGACCAACTGATGAACGTGGGTTGGCGGTGGATGATTCCCCTGGCCCTCGTGAATTTGATAGCCACGGCAGTCATTCGATACTGGTTGAGTTCGCATATAGCGGTGACTCCGGCGGCGTGGCTGAGCAGGTGAGGATGACCTGGAAGGATTTTCTGGGGCGGATCTTTCTGCTTGACCTGATCAACGGTCTGCGGCTGACGTTTTCCTACCAGCGCCCGGGGGCTGTTTACACCGAGCAATATCCACTCGAGCGGCCTCCGGTGGCAGAGCGTTATCGCGGCGCACCGCGCCTGAACAATCATCCCGAGACGGGCGAGACGCTGTGCATCGCCTGTAACTTGTGCGCGCTGGCCTGTCCAGAGAACCTGATTGTGGTGGGGTGGGCGCGCACGGAGGATCGCAAAAAGCGGCTGACCACGTTCACGTACGATCTTTCGCGCTGCATGTTCTGCGGGCTGTGCGAGGACGCCTGTCCGGTGGACGCGCTGGAGCTGACGCAGGACTTC
>JAIQEZ010000069.1 GCA_020073545.1 Terriglobia bacterium
CTCCATACCTTGCTGGACGTGCGCGGCGGCATTCCGACCCGTGTTGAGGTGAGCGGCGGGCAGGTCCACGACCTCAACCTGCGGGCCGAACTGCGGCTGGAAGCCGGTGCCTTTTACGTGCTCGACCGCGGAGAGGTAGACTTCGCCTGCCTCTGCATCTTCCCGCAGGCTGGCGCCTTCTTCCTCACGCGCGCCAAAAAGAACATGCAGTTCTACCGTCGCGCCTCGTGCCCCGTCGACCGCTCGAGGGGAGTGCAGTGCGATCAAACCCTTCTGCCGATAGTCTCCCCCTGGTGATCGAATCGGCCAAGCCGGACGCCCAGCACAACCGGTCTTCCCGCCTCCTGTTGCCATGGACGGCGCGGAAAGATGATCCCGATGGCTTGAGGGAATAGGCGGGGAAAAACTCGCGGAGGGACGACGGGCGATCAGATCCGCAGCTCACGTCCGCGTGTCTGCAGGAACCCAAATCAAGGACGCCGGGGACCCCTCCAACCAGTAAAAAATGGCTCCGTCTCATGCCGACGCCACAGTTTCCCGACTTTCAAAAACTACTATAGGGGGGCTGCTTGCGGCTGCTGCAAGCAAATCCAACCCCCCTGAGAAGTGTCATTAGAAAGCGAAGGTGGATTCCATGTCCGACAATAAACAAGTCACGGTCAAAGAGGGTGGTAGCGTCAGCCTCGGGCGGCATAAGTCCCAATGTACTATCTGCTTGCATCCTAACTTCAAGGAAATTGAAGAGTATTGGATTGACTGGGGCCATGTCGAGCGTATTGCCTATGTCTTCGGCGTCAGTCGTGACGCCATCTATCGGCATATGCACGCTTTGGACCTGTTTGGCAAACGCAAAGAAAATGTCATGAGAGCTCTGGAGCGGGTTATCGAGACAGTGGAGTTTGCTTCACCGAGTGCTTTGGCAGTGGTCTCAGCCGTCAAGGCATACGTGGAACTCAACAGCCCGGCGCAGGCGACAGAGCAGGCGCAGGGTAGCAATCCGAAGGAGTTATTTGAGCGGATGTCGCCGAAGGAACGGGAAGCTTTCGCCCGGGACGGCTCGTTACCCGACTGGTTTCCCGGGCCAACAGGCGCAACACCGGGTGATGGTCAGGAGGGTGAAAAGGAAAGTCAAGTTACTGAAACCACAAGGGTTCAGTAGCGGGCAGGGTGCAACAGATTCGCTCCCCAAACCTGGAGATTTTCCTCTGGGTTCACCAGAGTCAAGGACCCTCTACGTGGCCTCGCGCCTGGTGGGGAGTGAGCGCTCGCGGGGGTATTGTCTGGAACTGGTGGGCGCGGATTTTCTGGCGGGGAGGGGGGATCGACGCCGGAGGAGATCTTGATGGCGATTCACCGCCTCGTGCATCTGCTGCCGCCGGACTATCAGGCGCGCCTGGCGAACCATTCCGATGAAGCGGAATCCGAGGCGGCCCGAAAATGCTGAGAAAGGTGAAGCGGATCAAGCTGGGGAAGCAGATCTATCGCCGCTTGATGAAGCGGGTGCTGGAGCGGGACGGCTGGCGGTGCCGGAAGTGCGGCTCGCTGGAGAATCTGCAGATCCACCACAAGATCAAGAGAAGCCAGGAGGGAAATGACGCGCTCGAGAATCTCGAGACTCTGTGTGCCTACTGCCACATAGAAGAGCATGGGCAGCTGAGCTACCCCATTCCAGCCGCCAAGTTGTGCAGCAAGCCCAAACCACGCACGAAGTGTAAATCCCGAGGGCAGTAATCTTCGACCCAGCTGTCCCTTGTGTGGGGAGAATTCTCTTGACGAGCTTCTGGACAAGGTGCCGCTTGCGCCGGACCATGAATCTAAGAAGTCGAGCGACCCCACGCAGAACACCAGCCCCGAAGGCAATGCCAAGCTCCACGGGAGCGACAAAGTCGCGCGTGCGGCTAAAATCTGACAAAGGCGGAAACGCGCTTGTTCCCGGCTGCTACCGCGCTCAAAGCGCCGAGTGCGTGCGAAGACGTGAAGACGAGTGAAGGTGCGGGGATCTGCGCTGGCCTCGGCATAATGTTCACGCTGTTTCTCTGGGTTGGGCTCAGGCACGACGCCGTGAAGGTTGTGTAGGTTGTGTAGGTTTTTCTGAGTTAGTGGAAGGCATCCTTGCTTGCACCTTCCGGCCTTCTCCCACCCATGAGATTCTGTGTAGATGATGAAGCCCACACGGTGCAGCCCCCTGCCGGAGGGGCGTCGCTGGGCTGACCGAAATTTTGTACCACCGGAAGTGAGAGAGTCTACATCACAGCTCGCGGCTGTGAAACTGGACTTGGCTCAACCAGGGGGCTACAGGCCGCCGCTACCGGCCGCCTGTAGCCGAGCACCGAATGGGGCCTCCTGGTGTTGTACAACCGAGGGATTAAACACCTCTCAGTTGATCGAGGCGGCTCCGAGCAACCATTCGCCCGGAAACGATGCCTCGACCCTGGTGGCTGTGAGGATACAGTGACAGCGTCCCGAACACGCGGGGTCTGCAATGTTGAATCTGGAGCCTGAAATAGCGACGGCATGTAGGCGTGAGGGCTGGGTAGAGCGGTGCTCGCGGTCGCTGCGGCCGCCCCAAGATTTGACCGGCTGGCGTGGAAGCGCCGGCGGGGACGGTCTCTGTAATCAGGCTGGGTCGCCCGGTGCCAAGCTCAGGCGATCGGCCTGATTTGCGTCTCTCCCCACCACTGAGTTGCAACCCTACTCCAGCTTATCGCGCCTCCACTCCAGCCTATTTCGCCCCCCCCACTCCAACCTACCGCGCTTCCCCCAAACCAACTTGGGAAGCGCGGTGCGCGCATCGTATAATCAGCGGGCTGTCGAAAGGGGGGACGGAGCATGGATCGTCAAGCGGCGTGGGAACTACTTTGCGAGTACACGAAGAACGAAAACTTGCGCAAGCACGCGCTGGCCGTGGAAGCCTGCGTGCGCGCCTATGCGCGCAAGTTTGGCGAGGACGAGGAGAAGTGGGGCGTGGTGGGGTTGATTCACGACTTCGATTACGAGATGTATCCGAACGCTCCCGACCACCCGCTGAAGGGCAGCGAGATTTTGAAGGAGAAAGGTGTTTCGGAGGAAATTCGCCGCGTCATTTTGGGCCACGCCGATTACACGGGAGTTCCCCGCGACTCGCTCCCGGCCAAGACGCTGTTTGCGTGCGATGAACTGGCGGGCTTCATTACCGCTTGCGCGCTGGTCCGGCCCGACCGGATCGCCAGCCTGGAGGCGAAGTCCGTGCGGAAAAGGATGAAGGACAAAGCCTTTGCCCGCTCCGTCAGCCGCGAGGACATCACCAAGAGCGCGGAAGAGCTGGGTGTCCCTCTAGATGAACATATTAGTTTCTGCATTGCCGCCATGCGTAACATCGCGGATCAGCTCAGCCTCGCTCCTGCCAGTGCGGCTCCCGGCGCATCAGGCAGTGAGTAGGGGCAATTCATGAATTGCCCTACAGGCCGAACGCCGTTCGGCCCCCCTCACCCCGGCTATTTCACAACGCTACCTGCTGAAGGTAAGTCGGCACCGTGACTTCCCAGTGGAGCTGTTCGGCAATTCGCTGCCGAAGCGCTTCGCTCGCTTTGGGTTCGCCATGGACCAGGAAGGTTCTTCCGGGGGCTTTCGGGAACCGCGGCAGCCAGGCCAGGATTTCTCCATAGTCCGCGTGGGCGCTCAAGTTCTCAATCGTCTCAAGGTGCGCGCGCACGCGCACTTCGTGGCCGTACATCTTCACGGCCTCGGCGCCGGATTGAATCGCCCGCCCGCGCGTTCCCGCCGCCTGGAAACCCACGAACAGGACCGTATTACGATGGTCCGGCAGGCAACGCTCCAGATGATGGACCACGCGGCCGCCCGTCGCCATACCGCTCGCCGAGATGATGACCATTGGGTACCGCGCCTCGTTGAGCTGTTTTGACTCGTCCACCGTCTTGTCAAAGTGCAGATCGGGCGGTGAGAAGGGCTTGATTCCCTGCGCTTCCAGCGCCTCAAATTCCAGGTCGTGATCCTCTTCGTGCTTCTCGTAAAGGTGAGTGACGTCGATGGCCATGGGACTGTCGACATGGATCGGCAGCGAGTGCAGTTTGTTCTGTTCGATCAATTCCCGAAACAGGTAGAGCAACTCCTGCGTCCGTCCCACCGCAAAGGACGGAATCACCACCGTCCCGCCATGGGCGGCCGTGCTCTCCACGATCGATGCCAGGCGCGGGCCGATGTCTTCCCTCGGATGCAGCCGGTCGCCATAGGTGGATTCCAGCAGCAGGTAATCAAACTCGTCCTCAGGCACCGCGGGCTCAGGAATGATCAACTGCGGGAAGCGGCCCAGGTCGCCGGAGAAGAGCAGTTTCTTGGTCTTTGCGTTTTCCCGGACTGTCACCTCGACCATCCGCGCGCCCAGGATGTGTCCCGCGAAGAAAAACTTCAGCGAGAAATGCGAGGATAGTTCCTGCGCCTTCAGCCCGTCCACCGCCCGGAAGTATTCGAGCGACTTCACGGCTTCCTCATAGGTGTAAAGCGGCAGTGCCGGGGTATGTTTACTGAAGCCCTTCTTGTTCGCGAACGCCGCGTCTTCTTCCTGCAGATGGCCGGAATCGGGAAGAACGATTTTGGCGAGATCCACCGTGGCTGGCGATCCCAGGATCTGGCCGCGAAAGCCGTCTTTCACCAGGCGCGGAACGTAGCCGAGGTGGTCCAGGTGCGCGTGCGTCAGCACTAGCCATTCGACGCTCGCGGGCGGCACGGGCAGGGGGTTCCAGTTACGCAGCCGCAACTCCTTGTCGCCCTGGAAAAGCCCGCAGTCAATCATCAAGCGCTCGCCGCCGGCTTCCAGCAGATACTTCGATCCGGTCACCGTGCTGGTGGCGCCAAGGAAGGTTAGGGTAGCCATGGGGAATTAGCCTTTGGGGAGCGTCAGAAGTCTCAGTTCAGGCATGGGAAAATCCTTCACATTGTCTGTAGCCAAGGTCAGATCTTCGGCTAACGCCACAGCGGCAACCATCGCGTCAGGCAAGCTCAGAGTCTTGCCGCGTCGCCGCCATTTCGCCCTCAATTCGCCGGCATTCCGAGCTGTTCCGCGGTCAATCTCCACGTACTTTAGGTTGTCGAAAAACTCAGCGGTCGCCCGGACCTCCTCCGGTCGCATGCCTGAGTAGACCTCGGCCATGTTGATAGCGCAGCAAGCAAGATCATGGCCCTCACCAAGCAAAGCCCCCAGTAATTCCCCACGGCCGCGCCGGCGACGCAGGGTATCAATGATCACAGACGTGTCAAGGAGTATGGTCATGGCCGAGCGCGGCGGATGCGTCTCATCGAAGCCTTGTCAGCTTCGCGTCGCAGTTTCTTCACCCAGGCCGCGGCGCCGCCCGCTGCGTCGATGTCCGGGTGGTCGTCAGGATTCCAAGTGGGAATCTCCCTTCCAAGAAAAGCCAGAAGACGGCGGCGCCTCACCTCGCGCCGGGCGACCTCTGCCAGGAAGGCGCTCCGGTGCCGCTTGCCGACCAGGCCATCGATCTCCGCAACGAGGTCCTTTGGCAAGATAATGTGGGCTCGGCGCGTTAACATGTTTAGTTCATCCCCAGTGTGCTTTCAATATACGCCAGGCCTGCGGGGCCTAGCAAGCCTTCTTAAATCACCACCGACTCCTGGTACTCGCCAAACACTCGGCGCAGCCGGTCGGAAATCTCGCCCACGGTGGCGTAGGCCTTGACGGCATCGAGGATGGCGGGCAGCAGATTGCGATCGGAGCGCGCCGTCTCCTCCACCGCTCCGAGCGCCGTGTCCACGCGCGCGGCGTCGCGGCGTGCCCGCAGCTTGGCCAGCCGCTCGACCTGCGCGCGCTCGATTTCGGGATCGATGCGGAGGAGGGGGGGCGAGGCGCCGGTTTCGTCCACGTATTGGTTCACGCCCACCACCACGCGCTCGCCGACCTCGATGGCCCGCTGATATTCGTACGCGGCCTGCTGGATCTCGCGTTGTACGTAACCCGACTCGATGGCCCGCACCATGCCGCCCAGCGCTTCGATCTTGCGCAAGTATTCCAGGGCCCTGGCTTCGATCTCGTTCGTGAGCTTTTCGATCGCGTACGAACCCGCCAGCGGGTCCACCGTGTTGGCGACGCCGCTTTCCGCGGCCAGAATCTGCTGCGTCCGCAAAGCCAGCAGCGCGGAAGCCTCCGTGGGCAGAGCCAGCGCTTCGTCCCGAGCATTGGTGTGCAGCGATTGCGTCCCGCCCAGAACCGCCGCCAGCGCCTGCAGCGTCACGCGCACGATGTTCACGTGGGGCTGCTGTGCGGTGAGCGTTGAACCGGCGGTTTGCGTGTGGAAGCGGAACATCCAGGAGCGCGGGTCCTGCGCCTTGAAGCGCTCGCGCATGAGGCGCGCCCACAGCCGTCGTGCAGCGCGGAATTTGGCGACCTCCTCCAGCAAATCGTTGTGCGCATTCAAGAAGAACGAAAGGCGCGGAGCGAATTCATCCACGCCCAGCCCACGGGCGAGCGCGGCTTCCACGTAAGCAATCGCGCCGCCCAGCGTGAAAGCCACCTCTTGCACGGCGGTCGAGCCGGCTTCGCGAATGTGGTAGCCGCTGATCGAAATCGTGTTCCACTCGGGAGCACGCTCGCGGCAGAAGTCGAAGATATCCGTCACCATACGCAGCGCGGGGCCGAGGGGATAAATGTACGTCCCACGCGCAATGTACTCTTTCAGAATATCGTTCTGCACCGTTCCCGCCAGGCGACTGAGATCAGCGCCCTGCTTTTCCGCCACCGCAAAATAGAGCGCCAGCAAAATCGCGGCGGTGGCGTTGATGGTCATCGACGTCGAGACGCGCTCCAGGGGGATTCCCTCAAAGAGCGTTTCCATGTCTTCCAGCGAATTAATGGCCACACCCACGCGGCCCACTTCCCCGCGTGCCAGGGGATGATCGGAGTCGAGTCCAATCTGCGTGGGAAGGTCAAAAGCTACGGAGAGGCCCGTCTGCCCTTGCGAAAGCAGATAGCGGTAGCGTGCGTTCGACTCGCGCGCCGCGCCGAAACCCGCATACTGGCGCATCGTCCAGAGACGGCTGCGGTAAAGCGTTGGGTAGACGCCGCGCGTGTAAGGGTATTCGCCGGGATAGCCGACCTGGCGCTCGTAGTCCCAGCCGGCAAGGTCCTCCGGCGCGTAGAACCTCCGGAGCTCTAGGCCCGAGCCCGTGGTGAACTTCGAATTGCGCTCCTTGCCGTCCTGTGCAGCCATAGAAAGCAGCCCGCGCCGCGTCTGGCGGTGAGCCGTCGGATCGTGCCCTGCGGCGTTAGCGCACGTTTCGGGCTTTTACAAAAGAGTAAAGGCAGAAAATCGCCAGCAGTACGGTGAATCCTCCCACCAGACTGAAGCGCGCCGGGCCCACCTCGGGAGCCTCCCGATAATATCGCCATTCCGAAAAAGTCACCGCCGCGCCGGCCACTGCCAAGAACATAAAGGCCAGCCCGACCAACATGTGGAACAACCGCCGCGTGTGGAGAAACCAATGACCAAGAAGATTTCCGAGTCGACTCAAAGTCTTCCTTTCCTGCCCAGTGCGGGTCCTTGTGAGCTCAGGTACGCTATCGTAAGGACAAACGCCACCGCAGTCAAATATGTGTGGTGACTCATTTTACCTTTCACTTGATCATACCCATCCACTCTGGCGAGTGCGGGCAGGCTCTGTGCCCTGCCTGCGCTTGCCTGCGGCAAGCAGGCAGCCCCGCAGGGGCACCAGACAAATGCCGGGGCAACGCCCCCGGACGGATGGCCAGCCGTGGATGTGTGTTTTTCCGTTGAAATTCGGACGACTCTCCGAAACCGTCATCGTCCGTCGCATGGTCCAGCCTGAAGTAGCCTGGGGATGTGGGTTGGGCTCGAAGCCTTGGGCTTCCTGCTCCTGCTTCCAAAAGCTCATTTCACCTGCTGGAGTCCAACAAAGCGGCCTGCAGACTTCATAGGTCAACTCGTGGCAACTGATTGGGAGGAATGGATTGCCCTTGTCCCTTCCGAGACGCTAAGGCTTGGGCAAGTGCAGGCGTTGAGTATATCGCCCCCAAGTCGCCTACAGCAGGCAAGGGCGGTGCTCCTACTCATAATGCAAAGCGATCATCGGCTCGATCCGCGCCGCGCGGCGTGCGGGTACCCAGCAGGCTCCGGCTGCTACTCCCAACAAAAGGATCACCACCGCGGAGATCGTTACCGGATCACGCGCTCCGACGCCAAAGAGAAAGCTGCTCAACAATCGTCCGGCCCACAGCGCCGCGAGTACGCCCAATAACAGACCGCCAAGTACGGGTTTCATGCCTTGGCCCAATACCATCAGGGTTACCTCAAACGGCTGCGCGCCCAAAGCCATGCGGATGCCCATCTCATTCGTGCGACGAGCCACACTATAGGAGATCACCCCGTAGATCCCCAGACAGGCCAGCAACAGAGCCGAGACCGCAAATACGCTGGCCAGGAGTGTTTGGAATCTCCGGCGGCCAACGGATTCAGACATGACCTCTTGCATTGTGAGCACATGCGCCAAGGGCAGCTCGGAGTCCAGGTTGCGCACGGCGGAACGGAAGGCATTGACCATTGTGGAGGGGTCTTGAGAAGTCCGCAGCAGGTAGGTCGCGTTGCCCCATACTTCTCCCTGCCAATACGGTCCGTCCCAGTAAGGAACATAGACGATGAGTGGAGGTTGCTGATCCAAACTCACCGTGCGGACATCGGCAACCACGCCGATGACCTCAACCCACGGCATCTTGGGATCGTCGTGCATCAGCGACTTCCTGATGCGTTTTCCAATGGGATCTTCGCCGGGCCATACTTTTCGAGCGGTGCTCTCGGACACCAGAGCCACTTTGCGGGAACGGTCGCCCTCAGCGGGGAAGCGCCCTCGGCGCAACGCGATTCCCATAAGTTCGAAGTAACGGCTGCTGATGAAGCGAAACTGAGCGGGCGGGCGCTCGGCCATCGGCCTCGTCTCCCCCTCCTTGGTGACGAGGTCGCCCCAGTGTGGGCCTTTCAGCGGGAGCGCGCTGATCAAGGCCGCGGATCTGACGCCGGGTAAGGTCTCGAGTTTGTCAAGTAGTTGCTGGTGGAATGATGTCTTTTGCTCGTCTTTTTGATAGCGCGAGCCGGGCAGGGTCAGGTCAGCAGTGAGAATACGGTCCACATCAAAGCCACGCTCCACGTTCATGAGGCGGAGAAAACTGACCCCCAGCAGCGCCGCAACGATGAGGAGCGCCGTGCTGAGCGCGACTTCTAAACCCACGAGCCATTCCCGAGTCCGGAGCTTTCCGCGGCTTTCTGTGGAAGAGCGCGACCCAGATTGGAGCGCATCCGCCGGCTGGGAACTGGTCACCCGCAAGGCGGGCCACAAGCCGCAGAGGATGCCGCAAGCGGCCGAGATGCAAAAAGCAAACAGCAAGGTTGTGGTATCGAGGTGCACTTCGTCAAGCCGAGGCACATCGACGGGCGCGGTGCTCACCAGAATTCGCACACCGACATAGGCCAGCAGGACTCCTAATCCGCCGCCGACGAAAGCAATGAGCAGACTCTCGGCGACAAGGGGCCGGAAAAGCTGGAGGCGGCCCGCGCCAAGGGCGCGGCGGATGGCCGCGTCCCGTGACCGCTTGCTCGCACGCACCAGCATCAGATTGCCCAGGTTCACGCAGACGATCAGCAGGACGACTCCTACCGCAGCCAGCAGCAGCCCCAAAGCCCCGCGAGAAGCGCCAGTGACTTGGTCCTGCAGGGGAGTGACGTGCGCTTTCAACTCAATCTTCATTTCCCGCGCGGCGTCGGCGAGGGAGGCAGTCATTTCCGACTGAGCCACCTCCGGGTTGGCACCGGGGCGCAGCTGGATCAGTGCGGCGTAATTGAAGTTACCGACACGATTCACCTTCGCCCAGTTCAAGCCGAGCGGCTTGAAGATCTCCGCACGTCGTGGGAACAGCAGTCCCGGGCCGATCTGGTCTCCTGTAGGAAAGCGAAAGTCCGCGGAGAGGACGCCGATAACTTCATGGGGTTCGCCATAGAGCCGAACGGACTTGCCAATGACCTTAGGATCGGCGTTGAGACGCCGGCGCCAGAGAAAGTCGGTGATGACGACGTACTTATTATTGCCGGGCTGATCGTCGCTTTCAAGGAAGGTACGGCCGAGCTGTGGCTGGACGCCCAAGACCTGAAAGAGCCGCCAAGTGCATTGCACGCCGTCGATGCGCTCGGGTTCGCCTTCCTCTGTCAGATTGAAAGCCGCAGCCTCCAGGAGTGCGCCGGACTGGCAGGAATGGCACTGCTGCCGCCAGGAATGGAAATGGGCTGCGTTGACGGGGAATCTCGGGTACATCTGAGCGAATTGCGGGGCGGACTCGGTTGCGGCGTAGAGGCGGCTGGGATCCGCGTAGGCAAGCGGCTTTAGCAGCACAGCATCGACGACGGTAAAGATGGTGGTGACCGCTCCGATGCCGAGCGCCAGCGTGAGAACCGCGAAGGTGGTGAAGGCCTTTTCCCGGGCAAGGACACGGAGAACGTGCTTCATACAGACTATTACGACTCACGGCCCTCCAGGGTTCCGTTTCCTTGGCCGATATTCTACCGTGCCGCCTCGCCGTCGCCCGTAAATGTGCGCACACGGAGCGGGGAACACCGATTCCTCACGACGCCGCGGGTTTATCCAGACCCACACTTCGGCCACGCCCTTCGGCATGCGCCGATGCGGTCAGCCCTGCGGCGATTGTTCAGGGATTGCGCGCTAGGCGACTCTCGTCCCGGCGACGGCGCGCGGCCAGCAGGTTCTGGTCGCCCCGCAAGAAGCCTGCCCGTCCTGCCGGAGCTGGGTTTCACCTTGACAGTCTTTCGCGGCCAATCCTAGAATGATACTTGTACACCAGCCTCGATCATCCGGGTGAGCCTTGGAGCTCGACGACACTTTCAAACGCCTGATCAAGGAATTGGGCGACGCCATTAACGAGTCCCTGTCCGATTCCGAAAAAATCGCCGAGGTCATGTCGCGCATCCGCAGCGCCGGTTATGACCTCTTCCTGGTTCTCGAAGTGACCATCGGCTTCAACAAGCGCGGTGAGGTTAACCTGGTGCATCGCCAGAAGCTGAACTCCGATGGGCGGTCCGATCCCCAATTCCGACTGACCACCCAGGACACGCAATTCCTCCGCGCCCTGAAAATCAACGTGGACGAAGACCTCGAGCCCTAAACGGGTTTTTCCCTCCGGCATTTCATCGCCTCTCCCGCCCTGGCCTGCCGGACCCGCCACGCTTGACACACCCGGAATGTGAAGTTTAGGATTCATTCATGCAAACTCCCGCTATTCGACGCCCGGCGGTGGCGGGAAGATTCTATCCTGCCAAGCCGGAAACTCTGACCCGGCAGCTCGATCAATATCTCACTTCCGAAGGGGCGGCGACGGAGAAAAGCGCAGCCGCGCTGGGCTGCCTGGTTCCGCATGCCGGCTACATGTATTCCGGCCTGGTGGCGGGAGCGGTCTTTCGCCGGCTGCCGGCGCGCGCCGCTTACATCATCCTCTGCCCCAATCACACCGGACGCGGCGCACCGCTCGCGATTATGTCCAAAGGTGAGTGGCTGACCCCCCTGGGCGCCGTGCAGGTGGACGGCGAGCTGGCCGGAAATCTGCGTCATTCCTGCCACCTGCTTATGGAAGATGCGGAGGCTCACGAAGACGAGCATTCCCTGGAGGTGCAACTTCCCTTCCTGCAGCGCAGCGTGGGCGCATTCACCTTCGTCCCCATCGCCATCGGCGTGAGTCGCTTGGCGGCCCTGGAAGCGTTGGGGCACGGAATCGCCCAGACCCTGAAGGGCTGGCCGGGCGCGGTGCTGATCGTCGCTTCGAGCGATATGAACCACTACGAGCCGGACGACGTCACGCGCCTCAAGGACCGCAAGGCGATTGACCATATCCTGGCTCTTGATCCCGCGGGCCTTTATGAGGTTCTCCGCCGCGAAGACATTTCCATGTGCGGTTACGGCCCCGCCATCGCCATGCTCACAGCGGCCAAAGACCTGGGTGCAATCCGCGCTGAACTTATCCGCTATGCCACCTCGGCCGACACCAGCGGCGACCGCAGCGCCGTCGTTGGCTACGCCGGCATCATCGTTTCCTGAGGGGGACTCGCTACGCCTCCCGTCCGCACCCCTCTGTCGTGAGAAATTCAGGTTACTTCCACTTCTTCCGCTACGATGTCCGCTAAAAATGCGAAGGCGCGCTCACCTCTCGCGAGGATGAGCGCGCCCGGATTGTCGTCACCCCCGCGCAAGCGGGGGCCTCCGTATCCTGGATTCCCGCCCTGCCTGCGGCAAGCAGGGCAGATTTCCCGGGAAAAACTACGATGAGGCGACAGCGCGCGCCGCGGCTCGACGCACCTTGACCCTAGTGATGTCCACCACCGGTAGTCGTGCCTCCGGCGTGGCCTTGTCCGCCCCCGCCACCCCCAGATCTACCTTCGGCGTGAACGCCACCGGACACTGAGGATTCCGTCCGAGCAGGTGTGACCGAAGGACCTCCGCGGCTCACCGAGGGAGCGTGGACGCCCATTTCGCCTCGTGGCAACGCGTCCACGCGGGTCGCGGCGGCACCGGGCGCAGGCGCAACCGTGGCAGCCCGCGCGCCCGCCACCGGACTCGGCCGCAACATGCCCGGGACCTCCGCAGAGTGCGTACCCAGGTCGCGGCTCCTGGCCGGTAGGGGTTCAACCAGTCCCGGCTTCGCCACGGGGGCGGCGGTCACAGTCGGTCCCGTCCGCGCGACCGGAGATTCCTGTGCCGGCGTCACGCGGTAGCTGTTCTCGTAGCGGCCCACCTGGGGATCATAGATGATGCCCGAGTCGGGCGGAGCCCCGCCGCCGCGGCGCGCGGGCATCGCAGGCGCCACCGCGCCCACTACAGGCACCTCGTGCCCGCCCTTCACCGTGAGGGTCTTGCCCGGCGCGGGGGTAATACCAAGAACCGGTCTTACGCCATTACCCGGGTTGGGGGCTCTCCCCGGAGCCTGCGCGGGGGTTTGCCGGACGGGCGGGCCCGGCAGCATCGTTGCCACTGTCGGCTGAATCCCCGGCCCGTCAATCTTCTCTCCTGTGCTTGGGTTGAGCCCCAGCGCGCTGGCGGAATCGACCAGTCGGCCATTGCGGAAGGTGTCGGTGCTCACCACCGCTCCGCCGCCACGGGCGCCGGCCGCGCCGGGATTCACGGTGGGTCCCCCGTGCACCGGGTGCGGTCGCGGAACCCAATTTATGCCGGCCGCGCCGGGATTCGCAGTGGGGTTCCCGTGTACCGGGTGCGGCCGCGGAACCCAACCGATCCAATCCGGGCCCGCGTACCAAGTCACCAGGGCCGGAGACCACATCCCGCAGGCTTCGGGGAACCACACCCACCCCGCTCCCTGCACAAACTCCCATGCTCCACAGTGGTAGGGCAGCCAGCCCCACGGCTCAGCGGAAATCCAGGTATAGCCCCAGCCCGGATACCAGCACCAGCGGCCCACCGAGTAGGGCGCCCAACCGTAAGCCATCCCGATGGGGATCCATCCATAACCCCATCCCGGCACGTAAGACCAGTCGCCGTACTCCCCGAGGTCGCTCCACCCGTAAAGCGAATCCCCCGTATTGCCCGTGTAGTTGGACGGAAGGGGACCGGTCTGCGCCGTCTCCACGCGATTCTCGCGGTCCTCCACCCAGTGGTCCCAATCGTCTTTGGTGACGCCCTGCGAGAGGGTGGCCGGCTCACTCGCGCCCGGCCGCAGGTCCAGCACCGAGTTCTTTTCGAGCGCCCACGTTCCTATGTTGCTCGCCACATCCACCGCCCCCTTGAAGACCTGCACGCGCTCCACGCCGCGGTCCAAGTCCACACGAAAGAGCGTGTTGTCCCGCGCCGTCAGCGTGCCGCTCGGCGTGACCACTTCATAGGAATCTTCGCCATTGTCGAGCCGCGCGTGGAACGTCGCGTAACCCTGCTCGAGCCGCACGTGATTGATCTTGCCGCCGCCCGCCGTCAGCGCCAACTGGGTGAAGTCCAGCATGGCGAGTTGGCCCAGCCGGATCGTGCCGCCATTTTCAAACTGCACTTCCGCAAAACTGTTTTCTCCCGTGGAAAGTCTGAAGCCTTCCTGCAAAGGCGTGTTGACCGGCGCTTGGGCCCACCCCTGCACATCGGGCCGCTCGACGGTCACGTCACCTTCCGCGAAACTCAGACGAACGATGCGTGCGTGGGAGTAGCCCTGTGCCCAGGCCAGACTTGCCGTAAGCACAGAGAAGATCCCTGCCGCCAGAGCCAGAAGGACGAAGCACCTGCGCGGTTTCATGGGGCACCTCCCCGCCATCAACTGCATGGCGTCCCACCCCTTGATCGTACACCTACCTAGACGTACCAGGTAGCTCAAAAGTTGCAGCCTATGGCGTCCCGAAGGTCTGTCCGTACAATGGCTTGCGGGCGTCACGGGCATGCCTGTGGCTGTTAGTTATTCACTTGGATGCGTTTCAGGATCTCCTGGGCACGGGACTGCGCCAGGTGTAGAAAGCGGGGATTGCTGGCGATCTTTTCCAGCGTAGGGACCAGTAGCTGGGTCTCGAGCAAACTGTGCTCGTCGAGCTCGATTTGGATTTGGCGTAACTGCTGGGGCAGGCTCAGGGGGTCGTACTTGATGGCATAGGCGAGTTGGGCGATATGCTCCTCGACGTTGCCGATTCTCTCGAACAGGTCGGCGAGTTGCTGGGCGGTGCGGTTCTCGGTGTAGTTGAATTCCACCTGGCTGCCCTGTCCGCCGGCTTCGTAGGTTAGGGTTTTCTGGCCCAGGTTCGCAACTTTGTGGCGACTTTCGAGGGTGAGGGAGCGAAAGTAGCCCAATGACTCGGCCAGGGAAAAAAGGCGTTGCGTGGTGGCTGGAGAAATCTGCAAGGGACGCGGGCTAGGCGGGTCCGCCAGCTGGCGCCCGTCGTACGTCCCTTGGCCGTTTGCATCCACGCTCAAGGCCATGTACTCGGGGGCGCTGCCCTTTAGGGATTTCGTGTAGGCGAGCCGGGGGACGGGCCTGGAATCCTGCGCCAGCGCGGCACAAAGGCACGGAACCAGCCCCAGAATTCCCACCGCCAGGTGGAAGAAGCGTTGCCGACGAAGGATTGACCGGGACCTGATCTCGGAGCCAGCTCTTTGCGTCATTTCTTCTGGTGCCCGGCAAGGCGCAGAGCCCAGCCGCAGGGCGCTGCTTCAGGTTGGGAGCCGGGTCTCGATCTGGGTGAAGGGGAAGACCCCAGCCCTTGCAGGTCTTCCCCGTTTGATTGTGGTGCGCCCGCGGCGGAGGTTAAACACTCTCCTCCTGGACCGAGGAGGGGACCACGCTGGCCGCTACTTGGTCTGCGTGAGGGCGTGCAGTTCCGCCTCTTCGATATCGAAGTTGGCGTACACGTGCGAGACGTCCTCGTGGTCTTCCAGTTCCTCCATCAGCCGCAGCATCTGGTCGGCCTGCTTGCCGGTCAGCTTCACGTAGTTCTGCGGCACCATGGAGACTTCCGCTGCCGCCGGAGTGATCTGCGCGGCCTTCAAGCGCTCCACCACGTTGTGAAAGTTTTCGGGGCTGGAGAGGATTTCCCAGTTGCTGCCGTCGTCGTTCATGTCATCGGCGCCTGCGTCGGTGACGAGCTCCAGCAGCTTTTCCTCGTCCGCCTTGCCTTTCTCCACAACTACGTAACCCTTCTTGTGGAACATCCACGCCACGGAGGCGCCAAACGTCCCGCCGTGCTTGGCGAAGACGTGGCGGATTTCCGAGGTCGTGCGGTTCTTGTTGTCGGTGGTGACTTCCACGATCATGGCCACGCCACCCGGCCCGTACGCCTCGTACACGCACTCTTCGTAGGTGGTGCCGGGCAGCTCGCCGGTGCCCTTTTGGATGGCGCGCTTGATATTGTCAGCCGGCATGTTTTCAGCCTTGGCGGCAGCCACCGCCGCACGCAGACGAGGGTTCCCACCCGGGTCTCCGCCGCCCACCCGCGCCGCCACCGTGATCTCCTTGATCACCTTGGTGAAAATCTTTCCGCGGCGCGCGTCCGCCGCGCCCTTCTTGTGCTTGATGGTTGCCCACTTAGAATGGCCTGACATAAGAAAACTGTCCTTTCAACTTGGGCATTTGTCCCCCTGGCAACCCTCTGCGGTCAAGGGGTTGGGGCTGCGCGAGAATGATTCTAATGCAGAGAAAATGGTACCACAAGCCCGCGTGGGATGCTACGCGCACGAATTCCTGATGTGGGGACAGCCAAGGCTTTGATGCTCGCCGGGGACGGGATGACCTGAGGCGACTGGATCATCGAAGACTAGGTTGTGCGGACCGTCTCGGTCCGCGGCTACGTCCTTTCTGATCAGGGAGAATTGTGCAGGCCGTTCGTTGATTGCCCATCAAACTGCCGCGGCTTCCGCCGCATGAATAATCTTTCCGCAAAACATCTCGAGTCTCCTCCTGCGCGTCAAGCTCTTCCCCCGACCGCCGTTGCCGTGGAGTTTTGTAACCAGGGAGGGCGTGATGGTTCGGCGCTAAGTAGTGTGCGGTGACGAATCGCACCACCCCCCTCACCCGTCCCGGCTTGCCGGGACGCCCTCTCCCTCAAGGGGGCGAGGGGGGCCGGGGGAGAGGAGGTCATAGGACGGCTTGCGAATACGCCACCCCAGTTGCGAAGTGCCACGCCAAAAAGGCTGTTCCTGGGCAAGGAATCCAGACCCGCAGACGAGAGAAGGGACGAGACCGGAGCAGTGGGGACCCATTGCCAGTGGTGATTGATTCAATCACACCTGACGCCGGTGTGGCGACGGACAACACTCCAGCGGACGCAGTAGTGATAAGATTGCTGGCTGCGTATGAAGTTTCCGGCCGAAAAACAGGACTGGCGCCTGATGCGCCGGATGTTCAGCACAATCGCCCCACGCTACGACTTCATCACGCGCGCTTTCTCTTACGGCATGGACCGCCGCTGGAAGCGTCTGGGTGTGAAGAAAGCGTCTCTCCCGAAGGGCGCGACGGTATTGGACTTGGCGTGCGGCACAGGCGACTTCTCCCAATTGGTACTGCGATCCTCGCCCGGCGCGAGAGTCGTCGCAGTGGACCTCACGGAGCAGATGTTGCGCGAGGCTCGTATGCGCGGCCTCACGGAGGTGGTCAGTGGTGACGCCATCGCCCTGCCCTTCGCCGACGGGCTGTTCGATTGTGTTTTTGTCGGCTACGGCCTACGCAACTTCCCCGACCTGAACACGGCGCTGAGGGAGATCTACCGCGTGACGCGACCGGGCGGGTTGATGGTGAGTCTGGATTTCTTCCTGCCAACGAACAGCCTTTTGCGCCAGCTTTATCTCGGGTACTTGTACGCCCAGGGCGCCTTCTGGGGTCTGTTGATGCACGGACGTCCCCGCCTATACACGTACATTCCTGACTCGCTTCGGAGTTTCGTTTCGATGGAGGAGTTCTCTTCGTTGTTGCAGCGGATGGGATACGCGCGGGTGGACGCGCGCGCCTATATCTTCGGCGGTATCGGACTACACTGGGCGGTTAAGAGATAGTGCAAGATGGAACGCTCAATGGAGATGGTCGCACTGAGAGTTTAGCGGGGCGAAAGACAATAGCCCAGGGTGAAACCCTGCGAAAGCCGTGCAGAAAGAAAACCTCTCATTAGTTCTCGCCCGCGGCGAGAGCGTTTCTGCTTTGACAGCTTGGCTTCCCGTGGCTCTCGCCACAGGCCAGATGATTCCGCCCGCCGCGCGGGCTCAGTAGACCGTGGTACGCTCTTTTCACGTGGAAACGAGAGCCAGCACAAGAGAAAGAGCGCCTCGTCGAGGCGGAATGCCCGTGCGACGTGGCGCGCTCTCTTGGGTGTCCCCGCAAACTGCTCCAGCTCTACTTCCGCGCGGGCTTCAGGGTCCAGGCCTGCAGCTTGGCAAGTAACATCAGCTTCGGCGCCTGAAAGCCGCGGGGGAAAATGACCCACTCCCAGAGTGCCGGGGAATCCTCCGCCACATATTGGGCTGCCGCCAAATGCGCGGGCCCGAAGGTGATGCTCTCCGGTGGCTCGGCCTTCTCGGTCAGGGTTCCCGTGGCTTGTGCGAGTCCAACCAGATAGCTCTCCGGCGGGACGGCTCGGCTACCCAGCCAGATGGCGTTGGGGATTTGCCCCGTCTTGTCCAGTTCGTCCTGAACATCCAGCACGGTGCGCGCCACTTGGTTCCAGGGCACTTCCAGCTCCGCTGTGAGCGGCACGGGCGGGGACGCAGGCCCCCAGGGCGTGCCGTCCAGGATGAGCGGCTCCGAGCCCTTTCGGCGCACGATGTTCGCAAGGAACTTGTTGAGCAGATAAAAAACTTCGCTGGCGCTCAGGTTGAAGCGATCGCCCACCTGGAAAGACACTTCCGTATCCACTTGGCCCGCAATGCCGACGATTTCCGGCAGCGAGAAGACGTGCTTCTGCGCTCGGTCCCGAAACAGTTGTGCGGCATCGGAAGCCGTAAGGAAATCCACCTGCGGGAAGGACTTCATAAAAACCACCAGATCCTCAAAGTACTTGAAGGCCCTTTCGCTCTCCTCCGGCGTCTTCACGGGCGGCAGTTGCCATTCCTGTGGAGGCGGGTTCTTCCCCTCGCGGAAATTCACGGCGTCCCAGAATTCCTTGTGCACGAATTCGCAGGGATGGAAACACAGGCTGATCACTCCGCCTTCCTTCCGTGACGTCATGCGCAGATAGAATTCCTGGAATTTGGCTTTGGCCGTGTCCAGATTGGACCAGCTTTCATCGGGGCGAAGCTGCGCGCCTTCCTGCGTGTTGAAAATGTTGAGCAGCCCTCCGTACCAGAAGGGCCGGCCTTTCAGCCCCACCTGCTTGCCCTCGCCGAGATAAACCTGCACGCCCCACTTCTGGAGCGCAGGGAAAACCTGAGGCGCCCAGGAAGCACCCGGCTGTCCGTAAGCCACGGGGGCTTTTCCGAAGATGTGCGCCACGTCGTCAAAGCCTGGGCGCTCGCGGCGGGTGAACTCTGGCCCGCCCGTCGCCCAGTCGAGCGTCGATTCGTATTCGGCCACGGTGGGATGCTGGCTGTGCGTGTTGGAGTGATAGCCGATATCATGGCGGGCCAGCGCGCCGATCACATCCTGACGTTGGCGCCGCGCCAGCGTGCGCGCCTTCTCGCCCACCACTTTGAAGGTGGCGGAAATTCCCTGCTGCGTCAGGAACAGAGCCAAGCGTTTGGCGGCGTCGTCGCTCTGCGGCAGGATGTAGTCCTCGGTATCGAACCAAAGCAGGATGCGCACGCGTCCAGGACTAGGTTTCTCCTCCGGGGTTTGCGCCGGCCGCCGATGAATCCCAGGAATCCTGATGGGAGGGGCGGTGGGATTTTGATTCGGGACCTGGGCTGGCGCCATGGCCACAAAGGCCATCAGAATCGCCCCGGCCGTGGCCCATCCGCAAGCCTTCCAGTTCCACGCCTTCCTGCTCACGCTCGTCGCCTCCTGAAAGCGCGGTGCGAGAATCGCACACCCCGCTCCCCGCGCACTGCCCCCCGCTCGCGGATGTTAGCACCTTTTCAAGGGGAGAAGAAAGCTGGCAGTGTCCGAGCGCAGCACCTGCTGGTAGAGAGGACGTCACAGCAAGTCTCTCCCGCTGCGCCCCGGCTTGGCTGGACCGCGGCGGCGCAATCCGGCGTTGAACACGCACGGGTGGACGGCCTCATGGCGCGGCCTCGGGGTGTCCACGCCGCGCATAGCCTTTGATATACTCCCACCTGCCAGCACTAAATCCGTGAGTCAGGAGGACCCGATGAATCGCTGCCCATTCCTGAAGGTGTCTTTGCTTTTCCTGGTCTCCCTCTTCCTCGCCTCGGTACGACCTCCGACGGTCGCAGGGGCGCAAGCTGTGGGGACGGCCGCGAAGAGTGAACAGGTCATTTTCGTTCACTGCGGGACGTTGATTGACGAGAAATCGGAAGAGCCGCGCCAGAACGCCCTCCTTGAAATCGCTGGGGGCAAGTTCCGCTCGGTGGCGAGTTTCACACCGACCTTTGTGAAGCCTGCCGGCGCAGCCTTCCTCGACCTCGCTTCGGAAACCTGCCTTCCCGGCCTCGTAGAATCGCACACGCACGTGCTGCTGCAAGGCGACCAGAAGCCGGGGCAGTACGACGAGCAAATCCTGAAGTGGTCGCTTCCCTACCGCACGATCCTGGGTACGCAGGCGGCGCGTCGCGCGCTCGAGTACGGGTTCACGACCATCCGCGACGTGGAAACCGAAGGCGCCTACTATGCCGACGTGTCGATTCGTGACGCCATCAAGCGGGGCGTGATTCCCGGCCCGCGCATGCTAGTGGTGACGCGCGCCTTCGATGTGACCGGCGCCTATCCCCTGCTCGGTTACGACCCGGCATTGAAGCTGCCGCACGGCGTCCAGGTGGTGGATGGACCTGAGGAGTGTCGCAGGGCCGTGCGCGAACAGATTTCCAATGGAGCCGACTGGATCAAAATCTATGCCGACCAACGTGTTTCAACGGCCGAGGGCGTGGTGCACAGCATTCCCACCTTCACGCCGGAGGAGCTGCACGCCATCGTGGATGAGACGCACCGCGAACGCCATAAGGTCGCGGCGCACGCCATGGGATTGGAAGGCGCGCACAACGCGGTGGAAGCGGGTGTGGATTCCCTTGAGCACGGCGCCTACATCTCCGACGACGACCTGAAAACCATGGCGGCGCGCGGCATCTGGTACGTGCCGACGCTCTACATTTTCATTTACGCCGAGCAGCTCCGCCAAGCCGAAGGTTTCCCGGGATGGAAAGGCGGGGTGGAAATACACGCCAACACCTTTCGGCGGGCGCTCAAGGCAGGGGTGAAGATCGCCTTCGGGACGGACGTGGGCGGCTTCGAATGGACCATCAACCCAGCGAAGGAATTCCCTTTTATGGTGAAGTACGGCATGACTCCTGCCCAGGCTCTGCGTTCGGCCACAGTCGCCGGCGCGGAACTGCTCGACCTGAAGGGTGAGATCGGCTCGGTCGAACCGGGCAAGTTTGCGGATCTGGTAGCCGTTCCCGGTAATCCTCTGAGTGATATCCAGGTGCTCGAAAGCGTGAACTTCGTCATGAAAGAGGGCGTGGTTTACAGGCAACCCGGCCTGCCGGACAGGCCCTAGCGAGGGCGGTAGGCCGCGCAAACCCGTCCGCCAGGTCTGCGGTAGCCGCCAAGTTATTTTCGCTGCGGGTGTGCGGTGGGGCGCGGGGCCTTCTTGGCCGCAGCCACGCGCAGGTCAGTTTGCTCTTCGATAACGGACTTCAGGTTTTGCAGGTAGAAGACCCAGGTTTTCACCGCCTTGGTGAGGGCCTCGTCGGTAGCAAAGCCGCTGTGCGCCAGTTCCACCAGTGTCTGCCCGCCCTGCGGATAGAGTTTGAACCGCACCTGGGTCTCGATCTCTTCCGTGGGAGGTTTCCAGGTGAACGCCAGGGTGTTAGCTACCACGAATTCCGTTACCACGCCACTCCACACCCCGTCCTGGTTGTTCCAGCGGAAGTGGTACTTGCCTCCAAAATGCGGCTCCAGGATGGCCTGGTCGGGAAACCACAGGGTCAACTTCTGCTGATCGGCAAGATAGCCGAAGATGCTGACCGCGTCGCTGTCGATGGGGATCTGCAGGGTCGCCGAGCGTATCACGGTGACGGGCCCGGTGTCTTCGGTCTTCGCGGGCCGCTTGGCGTGCTGCGCCATCGCCGTGCTGCCCAGTGCGCCGAGCAAAAAGATGACCATCGGGATTCTTCGCATGATCGTAGGGCCTCGCCTTTTCCCCTGTGGGAGGGTTTGCGGAAGGGATTCTAGAACAATCCGCTGGGCGGTGCAACGTGGGCGGGAGGCGAATTCGAGGTCCTCGACGATGGCAGAAGCGTAAATATATTTCCAGCTTGGTCACAAACCAGGGACGTATGGGCCACTCTCGGGATTAGGACATGTCGTTTCTGCAATGTACCGGTCCCTAGGCCTGCGGCGGGAAACAACTTGCGAGAACCGCCCTCTGCGATTAGTCTGGACAGCAAACGTAACTCAATGCCGGCAGGGAGGACTTTCTCATGGCGCCCGTGAAAGTTGGTTTTTATGGTCACGTTCGGCAGTATCACAATTTGAAGAACGAGATTGATGCCACCATCCACGAGGTCTTAGAAAGTGGCAGTTACGTAATGGGCCCCAAGCTCAAGCAGTTTGAGAAGGAGCTGGCCGCTTATTGCCATGCCCAGGAGGCGGTGGGCGTGAACTCCGGCACGGACGCGCTCTGGCTGGTGTTTATGACGCTCGGTATCGGGCCGGGCGATGAAGTCATCACCACCTCCAACACCTTTTTCGCCACCGCCGAAGCCGTCTGGATCGCCGGGGCGACGGCCGTATTCATCGATTGCGATCCCAAGACCCGCAACCTCGATGTGAACCTCCTCGAAGCGGCCATTACGCCCAAGACCAAGGCCATCGTGCCCGTGCACCTCTACGGCCAGCCCGCCGAGATGCGCGCCGTAGCAGAAATCGCCAGGAAGCACAAACTCTTCGTCATCGAAGACAACGCGCAGGCGCTCGGTGCGCGCGGCCCGGATTTCGCCCTGGGCGAGCTTTCCGACGCCATGTGCACGAGCTTCATCATCCAGAAAAACCTGGGCTGCTTCGGTGACGGTGGCGCGGTGGTCACCAACCGGTCCGACATCGCCGAGGGCGTTCGCAAGCTGCGGAACCACGGCTCCCTCCAGCGCTCCTATCACAGCATGGGCTACAACAGCCGCCTGGATGACTTGCATGCTGCCGTGCTGAGCGTAAAGTTGAAGCACCTCGACAAGTGGAACGACCTGCGCCGCGGCTTTGCCAAGCAGTATGACGAGGGACTGAAGGGCACCTCGCTGAAGCTCCTCTACGCGCTGCCCGGCTATCGGCACATCTATCATGTTTATGTCGTCGAGACCGCAGGCCGCGACAGCTTGCAGAAATACTTGCAGGAGCGCGACATCACCGCGCTCACCCACTACCCCGTGGCCATTCACCAACAGGAAGGCTTCCCGTGGGGCAAGGGCGCGCGCATCTCCGGCTCGCTGAGACATTCCGAAGCGTCGGCAGCGCGCGTCCTCTCCCTGCCTATGTTTCCCGAGCTGACCAGGGAAGAAGTTCAGACCGTGATCGACAACATCGTCGCCTGGGACAAAGCCCACGCGGGGAAGTTCAAGGCCGCGAGCTAACGAAACTCGGGACTCGGGTGTAGGGATTGGGGGTTCGGGCGAACCCCCAATTTTTGGAGTCACCGACGTTGGGAGTGCGATGGACTCCACAGGAGTCCAGAGATCGGACAGATGATTCGGATCGGATCGCAAATCAGACCCGAATTCCCGACCTCGAATCCCTGATCGATTTCAGGAGTCCTCCCTTATGACCTCAAACCGCCAATACACCGTGGTGGTAGCAGGCATGGGCAAGCGCGGCACGCATCACGCTGAAGCCTTCCAGAAGAACGGCCGCTTCCGCCTGGTCGGCCTGTGCGACATTGACGCTGGGCACCTGGAAGCCGCCGCGAAAAAGTTCGGGGTCAGCGAGACCAGCGCCGACGCCGGCGCGCTCGTCAAGAAAACCCGTCCCGACGTCTTCTGCTTCTGCACGCTGCCTGACCTGCGCCTGCCCATGATTCGCGCGGGCGTTGCGGCAGGAGTGAAATTGATCGCCTTCGAAAAGCCCACGGCGCTTTCGACGAACGAAGCTCTCGAGATGATGAAGCTCGTGCGCGATGCCGGCGTCAAGACCGTGGTCAGCCATCAGCACCGCTACGGCGAGCACTACAAAAAGGTGAAGGAGATCATCTCGAGCGGCGCCCTCGGCCGCGTGCACACCGTTTACGGCCACGCTACGGGCTGGATGATGCACATGCTGACGCACCTCATCGACTACACCCGCTGGTACAACGACTACGCCGAAGCAGAGTGGGTGGTCGGGCAGGCGCACGGGAAATCGAAGTTCACGGACAATCACCCTTCGCCCGACTACATCGCCGGGCTGATTCAGTTTTCGAACGGCGTGCGCGGCATCGTGGAATGCGGCGACGGCGCTCCCGACGTGCCGGAAGTCGATTACTGGTGGCGTAAGTGCCGCGTGGGGGCGCAGGGCACCGAGGGATTTGCCGAGGTGCTCACGGGCGGCGGCTGGCGCGCCGTCACGCGCCACGGCGTCGTCTCCGGCCCGGGCAGCATGGACTACGAGCACGACATGGGGCCGTACGTGCAGGAAATGGTCGAATGGCTCGACGATGAGAAAAAGATTCACCCCTGCAACGGCGAGAGCGCCTACAAAGATCTCGAAATCATGATGGCCATCTGCCGCTCGGTGGTCCAGCGCGGCAAAGTGAAATTGCCCCTCGGCCCCGGCGAACCGGAGCTCGAAGCGCTGAAGAGGGTTCTCACCGATTAATTGTGCTCAGCTCGGCGCTGCTTTGGTCTACCCTGTCGCGACAGGATGCGAAGACGTGGCATGCGACCGCAATATCGGCATCTCGTCCCACATCCTCCCTTCAAGTTCTCTGCCAGCTCTCTTCTTCTTGGGGCCACCCCATTGTTTGAAGAAGAAAGGAACCTTTGCGCGAACGCATTGATCGCGGATATCTAATGGCCACTTGGGGTCCATGCGCCGAGCCCTAGGGCCGGACTCTCCTCCGACGATGACCCAGTCGATTCCTTCTAGGTCTAAACGCAGCAAGGGACCCAGCAGGGGTTCAAGCGAGAGGAATTTGACCGCGGCCCCGGTCTCTCGCAGGTGGTGGATGCGGAAGGTGTAATCCTCGGTCTCGACACTTACACCCATCCAAATGTGAGGTTTCCAAGGCAGGCCCTGCGAGAGTTCAAGCAGGCGGTCAGATCTTTTTGTTAGGATCTGATACACATGCCAGTCTGCTCGTCGCATGACATCGAACACTCTAAGTATGAATCCAACCGGAACCTCCTTGTGAAAGAGGTCGCTCATGGAGTTCACGAAGATGGTTTGCGGTTTTCTCCATCTCAGCGGCAGCTCTAATGCGCTTTCGTGCATGCCAAGCTCAAAGCCTCGGGCATAGTTGGGCTGGCCCATAGCTTGAAGCCGCAACGACATCCTCTCCGCGTAGCAATGCTTGCACCCCGGGCTGATTTTCGTGCAGCCTGTCAGCGGGTTCCAAGTGGATTCTGTCCACTCAATTGGTGAATTCTCTGCCATCTCTGCCTACGCAACGCGACTCCGATACTTGTTGAATATACCATCCCCGATATCTTTCGCCACCGGTTTGTGAGATGCAAAAAACAGGTAGTAGAGAATAACCCCCTTACTGTTTCGCATAGGTATTGGCCTCGCAACATATTCAAAGCCCGCTACTTCCCTTAGTCTTCGTTCAAACGCGCTTGCTACATCTTCAGCCCCGGTCTTCTCCTCGACTGTGCCGAACAGTGTCTGAACAGTCTGGTAGGCGACTTTCCTCCAGGATTCGTCGCCCCAGAAGGCCGTCATTCTTTTGATGTCGCCTTCATCGACGCCCCCGGGATTGCGCCAAAACACGTTTCGATTCATGTCGGCCACAGGGAAGTTTAGAAATATCTCAATGCTTCTCATCTCGGAAGCGACCCGGATCACATCCCACCTGAGATGCAACCCGTAAGGATCCAAAAGGCAGAGCGCGCGACGGTATCGGCGATACTCTGCTTGTGGGAAGACATCCTGGATAAGTCTCGAATTGCAGTCACCCATGTAGTAATACACATCAGGTCTGTCACCGACGGCATCACGTAGGAAAGCAACCTTGTCGCCGTCCAAGTCTATGAAGTGGTATTCCCTGAATGGCGGTTGTACCGCGAGCGCGTTAAGCGGGCTGCCGGGGACGAATTCGCCCGTTTGCTTCGAGATATGAACCCCCGCACCCGCGAAGGCATCAATATAAATGTGGTGCAAAGGGGGCCGACGCTGCGCATTCAGAATCCTGGAGTAGGCGCTTGCGTACTCCTTCACGATATCCAGCTTCACCTCTGACCAGTATCCAATCTCGTCAAATTTCACAGGTGCGGCCTCCTCCCAAATTGGAGACGACGTACCCAGTACCCTTCTGAAGTTTATGTATACCTGAAAGAAGAAATTATCAACCGGTAAACTCATACCGGACAAGTTGACGGCGTGTGGCTGAGGCCCACCCTTCGGCTCCTGCGCCAGCACCTCCCCCGGCGCGCAAAGGCGGGCGGGTGGACGACTCGTCGGGGCGACCCGGTGGGCCGGTCCTAGATCGAAGGGTGAGTCGGCACCCCGCCCTGCGGGTCACTGTCTTTCTCCTGGATTCCCGCTCTTGGGGGAGTGACGCAGAGGGCAGCGCTCGCTGGGGCTTCCTGCTGAAACTACTCTCGGGTCTGTCATGCTGAGCCCATTCGCGATATGAAAGAGATCCTTCTCCCGCAGGGCGGGATCAGGATGACAGCGAACGGGCGCAGAGTCATAGTCTGTGGGGATTCCCTCTACGAATGACGAACGGTGGGCATGAAAGCGCCGGCTGAGCGCTTTCAGAGCAGGCCGATTTTTCCCAGGAAGATGGCGAGGCACACGATGGCGAGCGCCGCGCCGCCCAGGACCATCCACAAGGATTGTTTCCGCAGCCAGGACTCGACTTCCTTCTCGCTTCTAGAAGAAATCAAAAAAGTGGGCTCGTTCGTTCCTTTCAAGATCATGTTCCGGTCGTGCTCATCCCGGGGGTTGGGGTTTTCAGCACAAGTGCCGGTGATGTCGTACGACTGGCCGGGCAGCAAGCAGTACTCCGTCAGGCGATAATGGCCGGTGGCTGCATGGGTTTCCAGCCGGGCCACTCCCGCGAGGTGTTCGCGCCCATAAGCCAGCGCGAGCTGCCGGGCCTTCTCGGCCTCGGGGTCCACCTGAGGCTCGGCGGCTCCCGCCACGAGGGCGACCATGGTCAGCGCCTGCTCCGGATGCTGGCGGGCCAGCGCAAGTGCCGCCGCCGGGTCGGGCGCGGGCTGGCTGGAGGCCATGGCGCGGGCGTAAGCATGGGCGAAATGCGCTAGAGCTGCCTCGAACGCCGCGCTGCCCTGCGGATATTTCCAGACTTCCAGCGCGGCGCGAGACGTCTCCCCGCTCGGGTCGTGCCGAGCCAGCGTCGCTCGCATCATTTGCCCGGCGAAATCTCCGCCCCCGCTCGCGGTAGGATTCGCCAAGAAACTCGTGATTGACTGTCGTTGCGGCTCGTGCGCCGGGTCGCCCGCGTGGCTCACCAGGCTCACCCCCCGCCCGACCATTTGGGTGAAGTGTCGCAAGCGTGCCTGCTCGACGTACTGGAGCAGTTCCGTGTCCGTGGCGGGCGTGCCCGAAACCGCCGCTGCGCCCTGCACCGGCGGACGGGAGGCGCCTGAAGCTTGGCTGCGCACTTCCCGCACGGGGCCGCGTGGCAGGTCGAGCTCGGCGTTTGCGGCGTCGACCAGCACGTTACCTGAGCCATCCTGAAGGTAGAATTTAACGGTCTGGAGGTCGGCGGCCAAGTGCTTCCACTCGCCGCCACCTCGGGACTGCGAATGCCACTGTTCGACGACCACCTTGAAGAGGTAGCAGGGTGTGTGGGAAACGGGGCTCGAGAGAGTCTCTTCACTGCGCGCCTGGCCCCGGACGTGCACCAGCCCCATGGGAACGCTGCGGATGGGAATCTCGGGGGTGTCCGCCACCAGCCGATACTCCCGGTACTCCCGGAATCCCTTGATGAAGGTGTAGATGCCCGCTCCGAACCCGATAATGGAAGCGATCAGAAGTCGCCCTTCGTCTTGTGCCATGGTCCTCTGCCCTGAGGTGAATACAATATTAGCACAGGCCTGGGCGAACGTCTCAAGGAGCCTTTTTCTTTAGGGCCAATTCATGAATTGTCTTTACAGACTCAACTCCGATCGGCAAGCGTGGACGCGTCACTCCCCACAGGGGCGACTCGGTGGGTCGGCCCAAAGCGTGAGGGGAATCGCTGACCCGCCCCCGCAGCTCATGGTTTCTGTCGTGGATTCCCGCTTTCGCGGGAATGACCGTGTTCTCGACTCCACT
>JAIQEZ010000070.1 GCA_020073545.1 Terriglobia bacterium
TGCCGGGGCACCGGCCAGCGGTGACGGCAGCAAGGCGGCCCAGATGCTCCGGGGCGGCACCCTGCGGGTAGACGCAATCAACGAGGAGGATAGATGAACCACCGGCATTTCTGCGATGTTACCGGCCACTGGTGGGAGTGCAGCGGAGCGGCACAGCGCCTAGCTGATACGGAGCCGTCCGTATGCACTTGCCATTCGTGCCGTGCTCCGTTGGAACAAGGCGACCACAGCCGGTGCAAGAACCTTGTGGAGCTTGTAGCGTGCCCCGAGCATCGGGACGAACAACTCCGCAGGAGGGAAGAAGCCGAGAAGGAATTCGAGCGCCGTGCCGCCGAGTTCGGCTTTGAAGATAAGTGGGCGAGGATGAAGGCGCTGCCGGACGGACCGGGGAAGCACGCCCTCGCCGAGGAAATCGTCGAGTGGTTGTTCCGATAAACGGCAGCCGTGAGCCGGAGAGTAATGGGAGCAAACAATGGAAGCCAGGAACCCGAGCGACGAGGAACTGTGGGATGTTTGCCGGACCCTCCCTTCGGATTGGGAACCGCACGGTCAGCGCAGATGGCACGGACGGCGTGAAGCCCGCCCCGACTGCGACACTTGCCGGTGGTTTGTGGAACTCTTCCGCACATCGCCGGACTGGGGAGCCTGCGCCAACCCGGAGTCCGACCGTGCCGGGCTGCTTACCTACAGGGAGCAAGGGTGCTGGCACCACGAGCCGGAGGAGGAAGGCTGCCACGAGGCAACCCGCCCCGCCCGCTGCGGCTTCATGCGGGCATTCGAGGTGTTCCTGCGTGAGCAGGCGGCCGACTTCATCAAGGACCAAGTTCGGAGGGCAAACGACCCCTCACCGGAAGACGAACCTCCAGCCCCCACGCCGAGACAGATTCGCCAGACCCCGCTCTTCGTCGTCATTCGCCGCCTGCTCAGGCACGCCGACGAGGACTTCCGCCGCAAGGCATTCGAAGGGACGGCCGCAAGGGCAAGGAAGGACACGAGGCGGCATTGGGAATTCGCACGCTGCTACTGGGCAAGGACCGTGGGAGAGGACCTGTCTGAAATCCGCCTGCAAAAGAACGTGCGGGAACTGGAAGACAAGTTCTGGGGGCATGTTGACACCGCCATCACCGAGGCCCTGAGAGGGCGAGGGGCGAGACCAACAGAGGGAAAGCGCAAGAGGGCTGGCTAGCCATCGAGGAACCCAACCATGCGCATTGTGCTAATCAGCGATACCCACGGCCTGCACCACCAACTCGATGTGCCGGGTGGCGACCTGCTCATCCATGCGGGCGACTTCACGCTGCAATCGAGGCCGCCTTCCATTGTCGCTGACTTCAATGCCTCGCTCGGGTCGCTGCCACATCGGCACAAGGTCGTGGTGCCCGGCAATCACGAGTTCATCCTGGAGGACCCACACAACCGGGCCGCAATCACAAACGCCATTCTGCTCGTGGACTCGGGCGTGGAGGTCGAGGGCATCAGGATTTGGGGGTCGCCGGTCACGCCGCTTTACGGCGGTGCGTTCGGCAAGTCGAAGCCGGAAGACCGCAAGAGGCACTGGGCACAGATTCCCGAGGGTCTGGACATCCTCATCACGCACGGCCCGCCCTTCGCCATCCTCGACCACGGCGGAAGCGCTGAGCGCCGGGAAGGGTGCCCCCACCTTCTGGAGGCGGTGTTCCGGGCCTTGCCACGGGTCCACGTTTTCGGGCACATCCATCATTGATACGGCACGCTGCGGAGGAGCGACACCCTCTTCGTTAACGCCTCGCTCATGGGAGAGGATGGCAGCCTGAGCAGACAGCCAGTCGTAATTAACTTCCGGGTCCGCTAGCAGTTTGCTGAAAAAGTCTGATTTTTTGCTTTACTAAGCATATTAATTCGGGTATAACTCGTATTGCTTATTCTAAATGGAATACGAGGAGAAATCCCATGCGTGGTGAAGACCTTCAGCAAAGTGCTTTGTTTAGTTACCTTTCTCCCGAGCAGCGGGTCCCTAAGGATCATCCTTTGCGGAAGCTGCTCCCCCGGGTCGATGCCGCTTTGGCCCGGATGTCGCGCCGTTTCACGGCGATGTACGCGCAGGGCGGCCGTCCTTCGATCGCGCCGGAAAAGCTGTTGCGCGCTCTGCTGCTGCAGATTCTCTACAGCGTGCGCAGCGAGCGGTTGCTGATGGAGCGCTTGGATCATGACCTGCTGTTCCGCTGGTTTGTGGGTCTGAATATGGATGACCCGGTCTGGGATGCCACGGTCTACTCGAAGAATCGGGAGCGGTTGTTGAGCAGCGACGTGGCGGGGGCGTTCTTCCGACAGGTGGTGGCGCAGGCCCGCCAACTGGGCCTGCTGTCGGATGAGCACTTCACCGTGGACGGGACGCTCATCGAAGCCTGGGCCAGCCAGAAGAGTTTCAAGCCCAAGGCGGGGGACGAGGCGGAACCTCCGGCGGAGGGCAGCAATCCCGAGGTGAACTTTCGCGGGGAGAAACGCCGCAACGACACGCATCAGTCGACCACCGATCCGGAGGCACGGCTGTACAAGAAGGCCAAAGGGCAAGAAGCGAAGCTGGGTTATCTCGGCCATGTGCTGATGGAGAACCGCCACGGCTTGGTGGTGAACACGCGGCTGACCTTGGCGACGGGCACGGCGGAGCGGGAGGCGGCGGTGGAGATGGTGCGGCGGCGAGGGAAGCGTCGGGTGACGCTGGGGGGAGACAAGAACTACGACACGCAGGATCTGGTGAAGCAGTTGCGTCAGCAGCGGGTGACTCCGCACGTCGCTCAGAACAACACCCACCGTTCCAGCGCCCTGGACGGGCGAACCACGCGACACGCCGGTTACGCGGTGAGCCAGAGGAAACGGAAGCGGGTGGAAGAAATCTTCGGCTGGATGAAGACCATCGGCTTGATGCGCAAGGTGCGGCACCGAGGCCGGGAGTTGGTGGAATGGATGTTCACTTACACGGCGGCTGCCTACAACTTGATGCGGATGACGAAACTGCTGGGGGCGAACGCCTGAACGCCCTCCCGAAGCGTTACGGTCCGATCCAGAAAGCCGCAAGAACCCACAGAGTAAGGTGGGCGGGAGGGGTTCCGAACCGGCGCCCCTTCGGCTCCATCGCCGACTGGAGGTGCGGATTTTTTTGTTAACTGCCATTTTTCAGCGACCTGTTAAGCGGTGTGGTCCGCAAATAATCCGCCCCGCTTTGGTAAGTGTCCTGTCAAGCCATTGCGCGATTTGCTGGGCAGGAGAGTCGAGAATTTGAGAAGCGCGGAGATCAGGAGGTACTAGCCGTCCGCCCGCCGTTGTCGCTTCCAAAGAAGAGCCAGTTCTTGCGTCCGACCGCGACCCCGCGCAGGCTGCGCTCGGCGCCGTTGTTATCGATTTCCAGGTCACCGTCCCCGCCTACTGCTTGGTGTCCAGTGCCTACTGCCTTCTGTCCTTACTCTCCCGCTAGCCCCTTCTTCCTTACCAGATCAAGAATCTGCTCCACCACCTGCTCGGCGCTGAGGTGCGTGGAATCAATTTCTACCGCGTCGGCAGCAGCGGCGAGCGGCGAGATTTTCCGTTCCGCATCGAGCTGGTCACGGCGGCCGATTTCGTAAGCCGTCTTCTCGAGCGTGGCGACGCGGCCTTCCTGTTCATCTTGCTTTAGCCTTCGCTGCGCGCGCTCCTCCACATTGGCCTTGAGGAAGATTTTGAGTGGCGCCTGCGGAAAAACCACGGTGCCGATGTCGCGGCCTTCCATAACTACACCTCGGCCCCGCGCCAAGGTGCGCTGAATCTCGACGAGCTTCGCGCGCACTTCCGGCAGGCGCGAAACCTGCGCTGCGGCCAGCGTCACTTCCGGCGTGCGCAGACGCGCCGTGACATCGCGGCCGTCCACCACAACGCGCGGCTCCCCGCCCTCCGTCGTCACCTGCACGTCGGTCTCGCCGATGAGCTTTGCCACGGCAGGCTCGTCGTCAGGCGTCACGCCAGCCTCCAGCACCTTGAGCGCCGCGGCGCGGTACGTGGCCCCGCTATCGACACGTCAGCCCTAGGCGCCGCGCGAGCATTTGCGCCACCGTGCTCTTCCCCGCTCCCGCCGGGCCGTCGATCGTGATGACCAGAGGTTGAGACATGGGTGAGACTACTCCGGAGTCCGTGGTCCGTGGTCAGTGGTCAGTTACAACGGACAACGGACCACGGACATTTACTTTGAGCTGCCCGCTGACTGCGGAACGCTGATCGCTAGATCCTCTTGAACGCCTTCTGCAAATCCTTCATTCCGTAGCGCAACACGGTGGGCCGGCCGTGCGGGCAGGTCATGGGACAGTCGGTGGTGCCCAGCGCCTGCAGCAGCCAGTCCATTTTGCTCCGCTCAAGCGCCATGTTCACCTTGATCGCCGCGTGGCAGGAAATCGAAGCGGCAATCCTGCCGCGCAAAACATCCAAAGAAATCGTTGCTCCCTCCTGGCTCGCGCCCTCGAGGATTTCCAGCATCAGCTTTTCGACCTCATCCGCGGCGATTTCCGCGGGCGCCGTCTTGACGGCCACGGTCCGCTGGCCGAAGGGCTCGACCTCGAAACCATTGGCGACCAGTTCATCGGCAATCGCCTGGTAAGTGACTTGCTGCTCGGGCTTCAACTCCAGGATGATCGGCATCAGCAGCCGCTGGGCCTCGACTTTTCTCTCCTGCCGCAGCCGCACGTGGCGGTCAAAGAGCACGCGTTCGTGCGCGGCGTGCTGGTCGACAATCCATAGGCCCTCGGAGTTCACCGCGACGATGAAGCTCTCCTGCACCTGTCCCAGCGGCTGGAGATCCAGCGGCAGCTCCCGGGGAGCAGCACTCGCAACGGTGTCCACCGCTGGGAGCTCGACAGGGACTGCGGCGGACGATCCCACCGGCGCCACGGGCGCATAGGGTGCGAGGGTCGAATCAAGGGGCAGGCGCTGCGCGCGCGGCTCGAGGGGCGCTGATGAAAGGTCAAAATCCCCTCCGCTTGGCCGGACAGGAGGCCGGCCCGGCGCGGTCGGCGTCATCGCTCCCCGCATCAGGGGCGGCTCTTCCGCCAGCCGATCGGCGACGTCCGCCGCTTCCACGGCCAATCCTGCTTGCGGCGCAGATCGTGACATGGGAAACGAGGCCACCGGGCGCGTGGCGAGGAGCGTCTGGCGAATCGAGTCGCGCAGCAGGTCGTGCATGAAACTCGAGTGGCGAAAGCGCACTTCGATCTTTGAGGGGTGAACGTTTACGTCCACCTCCGCCGGGGGGAGTTCCAGAAAGATGAGCGCTACTGGGAAGACATTCCCCGGCAGAATGTTCCGGTAAGCTTCCGTGATAGCGTGCAGAATCAGGCGATCGCGAACCAGCCGCCTGTTCACAAAGAAGTAAATATTGTTGCGATTCAGCTTCTGAACTTCCGGACGTGAAACAAAACCACGCACCCGAACCACCGGGGCTTCCCTGGTGGGTTCCTCTTCTTCGCCCGTTTCCGGCACGCTGGGCGTCAGGATCCGGCGCTCGACCGGCGCGATTTCCAGAAGCTGCTCCAGGGTTTGCCCACCCATCACTTGATACAAGCGCTCGCGGTGGCTCGCGACCGGCGGGACGTTCAAGATCTCGTTGGTGAGTGAAGTCAGGCGAAAACTCTTCTCGGGGTGGGCCAGCGCGTAATGAGTGACCAACGTGGCGATGTGGCCGAGCTCGGTGGACTCCGACTTCAGGAACTTGCGACGCGCCGGAGTGTTGTAGAACAAATCCCGCACTTCGATGCTGGTTCCCTGCGGCCACGCCACTTCCTTCACATCACGCAGCTTGCCCCCGGCAATTTCCACGCGTGTCCCAGCGCTCTCGGGCGCGTGTTGGGTCTCCAGCACCAGCCGCGATACCGCCGCGATCGAGGGCAACGCCTCGCCGCGGAATCCCAGCGTCGCAATTTCGAACAAATCCTCCGCGGTGCGAATCTTGCTGGTGGCATGCCGCTCGAAGGCCAGCAGCGCGTCGTCGTGAGTCATCCCCTCGCCGTCATCAACGACGCGGATCAGGCGCTTCCCGCCGCCCTCGGCGGAAATTTCCACCCGTGCAGCACTGGCATCGAGAGAATTCTCGAGCAACTCCTTAACGATCGATGCCGGGCGCTCCACCACCTCGCCGGCGGCAATTTTGTTGGCAACGGCTTCGGGGAGGATGCGGATGATGGACATGAGATTGAGTCAGTGAGTCACTGAGTCAGTGAATCATCGAACAAGCCGTTGCGAATGCTTCAACTGACTCCGTGTGTGTTCCCACTGAATCACTGACTCACTGATTCAGTGATTCACTCTGACTTCAGTTCCAGCCCCAACTCATCAAGTTGCTCGGGCTCGACGCTGGCCGGCGCCTCGCACATCAGGTCCGCGGCGCTGGCGGTTTTGGGGAACGCAATCACTTCCCGGATGTTCGACTCACCTGCCATCAGCGCGATGATCCGGTCGTAGCCGAGGGCAATGCCGCCGTGCGGGGGAGTGCCGTATTCGAGGGCTTCAAGGAAGAATCCGAAGCGCTCCCGCGCTTTCTCTTCCGTCAGACCGAGGGCCTTGAAAACGCGGCGTTGGATATCCTGCCGGTGAATACGAATCGAGCCGCCGCCAATCTCCGAACCGTTCAACACCAGATCGTAGGCGCGGGCTTTCATTGCCCCCGGATCGGTTTCGAGCTTCTCCATATCCTCGTCGCGCGGCGAGGTGAAGGGATGGTGCATGGCCCCAAAGCGATTTTCTTTTTCGTCGTACTCAAACATCGGGAAATCCATGACCCAGAGGAAATTCCAGGCGCCGGGTTTGAGCAGGTCAAGCTTGCGAGCGATATCCAGCCGCAATTCGCCCGAGGCTTCATCCAGCGTCCGGAAGGCGTTACGGCCGCCCGCCGACTTGAGCCCCAGCAGCAGAACCAAATCGCCGGGCTGCGCCTCGAGGGAGGCCGCGAGCGCGGCCAGGGCGGGCTCACCCAGTTCCTTCGCGAGTGGCGATTGCGCTTCGGAGCCGGTCACCTTGATATAGGAGAACCAATCGGCGCCCAGTGATTTCGCGGTCTCCTGCAACTTGTCGAGTTGGCTGCGCGAGGCACCGCCCCAGCCCGGTACCCGCATGGCCTTGAGCGGCTGCGCCACACGTACCTTCTCGGAGGCCGCGGGCTCGAGATGCAGGCGCCTCCATTCGAGCGACGTGCCCAGGTGCGGCTTGTCGGAGCCGTATCGCTCCATCGCCTCGTCGTAAGGCATGCGGCGGAACGGCCGCCCCACCTTGACGTCCACGAGCGCGAAGAGCTTCTCTATGAGGCGCTCGATGAGCTCGAACAGCACATCGCGCTGGGGGAAAGCCATTTCGATGTCGATCTGGGTGAATTCGGCCTGCCGGTCGGCCCGGAAGTCTTCATCGCGGAAGCAGCGGACGATCTGGAAGTAGCGATCGAAGCCGCTAATCATCAGGATCTGTTTGAATAACTGCGGCGACTGCGGCAGCGCATAGAAATGGCCTGGATGGAGGCGGCTCGGCACCAGGAAGTCGCGCGCGCCCTCCGGCGTCGAGCGGGTCATGAAAGGTGTCTCGATTTCCTGGAACCCAGACTCCGCCATGTGGGCGCGCACCACCTGATTGGCGCGGTGGCGCAGGCGCAGGTTGCGCTGCATGCGTCCGCGGCGCAAATCCAGGTAGCGGTAACGCAGGCGCGTCTCCTCGCTGGTCTTGGTCTCGTCCTCAATGGGGAAAGGCGGTGTTTTCGCCTCATTTAAGACCAGCAGGGTGCGCGCCATGACCTCCACTTCGCCCGTGGCGAGTTGCGGATTCACCGTTCCCGGCGCACGCACCACGACTTCTCCCTCCACGCCAACCACGTATTCCGGGCGAACTTCCTCCGCCCGGTCATGGGCTTCCGCACTTCGGGCAGGATTGCACACAATCTGTGTCTTGCCCGTGTGGTCGCGCAGATCGAGGAAAATCAAGTTGCCGAGATCGCGGCGGACGTCTACCCAGCCGGCCAGGAAGACAGTCTGCCCCGCCTGCGCTTTGCGAAGCTCACCGCAGTAATGCGTTCGTTGTCGATCTCCCAGAAGGTCCAGTTTCAAGTTCACCGCCAACAATAATAGTAAATAGTGAATCGTGAATAGTGAATCATAAACGTAGGAAAAGCCTGGGTACAGACCGTGCAGCCTCCAGTTTGATATTCACTATTCACTATTCACCATTCAGAAATCATGATTTAGAACTTCCCTTTCAAGAACGATGCAATCGCCCCTGGGCTTAGCTCCTGCTGCTCGCCGGTCGTCATGTCTTTCACCTGATACCGCCCGCCCGCAAGTTCACCCTCGCCAATAATGATCGCAAAGCGCGCCTGGAGCTTGTTGGCGACGCCCATCGCCTTCTTGATCTTCATGGGGTCGTAGTCGATCTCGACACTCAGCCCTTGCGCGCGCAGCTCACGCACCAGGCGCGAGGCTGGAGCGAGTGCGGCCTCGCCCATCCAGACGACGTAGGCCGCCAGCGGGGCCTCGGACTTGAGCACAGCCGCCGCCTGGACGGCCAGAATCAAACGGTCCTGGCCGATGGAGAAGCCGATGCCCGGGGTAGGCGGGCCGCCCAGCATCTCGGAAAGCCCGTCGTAGCGACCACCGCCGACCACCGCGTTCTGCGCGCCCAATGCTCCGCTGGTAATCTCAAACGTTGTGCGCGTGTAGTAGTCAAGCCCACGCACCAGGCGCGGCGTAACCTGATAGGCAAGCCCGCGCGCCTGAAGTCCGCTCGTCACGCAGTCGAAATGCTGCCGGCACTCCGGGTCGAGATGGTCGATGATCTTCGGCAGCTTCTCGATGATCGGCTGGTCCGCCTCTACCTTGCAGTCGAGCACGCGGAGCGGATTGGTCTCCGCGCGCCGCTGGCAATCCGCGCACATCGTGGGTTTGACGTTTTCAAGCGCCTGGCGCAAAACGTCCAGATACTCCGGGCGGCACTTCGGACAGCCCACGGAGTTTAGGAGAAGCTGATACTCGCGGATGCCGACGCGCTCCAGGAACAGCACGAGCATCTCCAGGACTTCCACGTCAACCAAAGGACTCTGCGACCCCAGGACTTCCGCGCCGATCTGGTAGAACTGGCGGTAGCGCCCCTTCTGCGGTCGCTCGCGCCGGAACATGGGGCCGACGTAATAAAGCTTGTGAATGCCGCCCTGGTTGTAGAGGCTGTGCTCAAGGTAGGCGCGCACGACGGAGGCCGTGGCCTCGGGACGGAGCGTCAGCGATTCCTCGTCGCGGTCGCGGAAGGTGTACATTTCTTTCATCACGATGTCGGTATCGGCTCCCACGCTCCGGGCAAAGAGCGCCGTCTCTTCCAAAATGGGCGTGCGAATTTCGCCGTAATGATAGGCTGCGAACACGCGATGTGCCTCTGCCTCAACCCGCTGCCAGAGGTTCGTGTCGGGTGGCAGAAGGTCGCGCGTTCCTTTCACAGAACAAATTGGTTCGACTCGATTCGACATGTGGTTTGGAGCCGCAGTTCCCAGGGTCAATCTCAGGGACCCTGCGGCTTTCCCCGCTCGCCAAGGTCAGCGGGGAGTGTCTTCGGCGCCTTAGGCAGATAATCATCCTTATACTGCAGATAGTGGATGGCGTGCAGGTCGATCAACGCCCGTTCGGTCTCCGCCAACTCGCGCCGGAGCTTGGCGGGAACACCCATGTAAAGGCTGCGGGGAGGAATCACGGTGTTTTCCGGGACCAGGGCGCCGGCGGCGACAATCGAACCTTCGCCCACGCGCACATTATCGAGCAGCACCGCTCCCATTCCGATCAAACAGTGGCTCTCGATCGTGCATCCGTGCAGCACCGCGCGGTGGCCCACCGTAACCCAATCTCCCACGACCACCGGCGAGCCGACGATCGTGTGCACAATGGTCCCGTCTTGAATGTTGCTGTTGGCTCCAATGCGGATGGGTTCGATGTCGCCGCGCAGCACGGATTGGAACCAGACGCTCGAGTTCTCGCCGATTTCGACATCACCAATCACATCAGCGCTAGCGGCAACATACGCCGTCGCGGCAATGCGCGGCATCCGCCCCGCCAGGGTGAGAATCATTCCTCCACCTGCTCACTCAAGATTCCTCGAAACCCTTAAACCAACGAAGTTAACACATTGACGAGAAAGGCCGCAAGATGCGCACGGCCACTGACGCGCAGGTAGACTGGCCATTACTGCTTTCCATGATCGCCACAGTCCTCAATCACGACCTCAGTGACCCACCAGACCGTTGTGTGAGTCTTACGCGTCGTTGGGTCCCTCCAACGAAAGCGCCGCACCGTGACGCGCACCCTCCGGCCAGGCGTATTCGGACTGTAGCTGTAGACTTCTCGTACCGGTGATAACCCCTTGCGGCTGAAGGGAATCGAGTCAACCTTGCTGGGATCGAGACCTGGTTCGACTTGCATCAGGCCAGAGTCGGAAACGAACTTGGCGTTGCTACGCCAGGGCTGGTGGCCCTCCGCTTCACTCCGCTCCATTTCTGCAATTTGTTCATTGGTGATCCTGAATTGGATTCGTCGCTCAGGGCATTGGGGGTAGGCAGCGCCGGCTCCAAATGCCAGAACACAACCGGCTGCTAAAGCCCAAGCGTATCTTAACCCATCGCTCCATCGCTCGAGGAAGTCTAGTCTGGTCCTTCTTCTGACGGCCATCGTCTCAATCTCATGTATAGCGGCGGAGGGCGATTGCGTGCCCCAGTGGCCTTACGGTTCGCGGGGTTAGTCTATCATGCCCGCAGATTGCATCAGACACCTGGAGCCCAAGGACAGAAGATGTTTCATCTACTGTCTCGCAGCAGTTCGAGTGGTTTCCCTTCCGCCCAGGGCTTGTAGCTCGCCGCGAAGCGGATCCGTTCCTCAAGGGGCGGGTGGGTGTAAAGCCAGAATTTGATAAAGGGGCTCGGATCGGGATCAGCCAAGTCTTCTTCACCCAAGATTTGAAGGGATTGAACCTCGGCTGCGTTCGGGTCAGGAACGACGCCGTAAGCCACTTCGAGACCAAACTGGTCAGCCTGGCGCTCATAGTAGCGCGAGATCCCGTTCACAAGGGGAGAAGACAGGAACACAAGCACCGTGAGCACGGTGAGGATCAGGGGCAGCGAAGCCAGGTCGCCCACTCCTTCGATGCCCGTGTGCGGGCCGACTCGTTCCACCAAGCGATTCGCCGCGATGAATCCCAGAAAGAAAAAGAGCAGGGCCAGGGTCTCGTCGATGGCAAATTGCTTGGGAATGTGATGCAGGGCGTAGTGGCCGGATTCATGTCCGAGGACCAACAACAACTCGTCCGGTCCCATCTTCTTGAGAGTTGTGTCCCACACGACGACACGCTTGCTCGAGCCCAGGCCGGACACATAGGCATCGACAACCTTGGTCTTGGAGCTAGCTTCCATCTCGAATATGCGCTTGGGCGGGATCGAAAGGCCCGCGTGTTTCAGCATGGCTTCGATCCGCTCGACGAGAATCGGTTGAGTCCTCTGAAGCGGTGTGAACTTGTTGAAGAGAGGTTCGATGACGTACGGCTCGACGACGAGGAAAGCCAGGACCAGGGGAAGCGACGCCAACCAGAAGTAGAACCACCACCGGCGCGGGCTGCGGCGGACGACCGCGTAGAAAACCCAGGCCAGGATAACGGCGAGTGCAGCCACGATGGCCAGGTTCTTTCCCCAGTCGGCCAGCCAGGACGCGAACCCTTGCGTCGAGAGGCCAAACCGGTGCTCCAAGAAAAAACTGGAGTAGTAATCGAGTGGAAAATTCAGCAGCGCTACCGCCGTCACAAACAACGGCAGAAAGATCAGGCACTGGAGGAAGTGACGCCGTGAAGCTTTGCGCGCCCAGTCGCGGAGGAACACGGTGACGCGGGCACGCCAGAGAAGAAGGTAGATGCCAATCGAAAGCAGGGTCCCAACAAAATAGAGAACGTACTGCGTGCGCGAATAGGCAATGGCCTTGGCCCGGCGCTCCGGGGTGAGCGTGTAAGTTGCGTTCGCCGGAGGAGAAGCGGGCTGGGTGGCCGGCGCCGCGGGAACCGCAGGAGTTTCTGTTTGGCCACTTCCCACCGCGCCTGCAGATGCAGCCAGCAGGCTCACCGCCAGCACTATCCAACCGAATCGCATGGGCAGAACACCTCGCGCGGCCTGGCGGCCTAAACCTTGGGCAGCACGATTCCTTGCTGGGCCTGGTACTTGCCCTTTTTGTCTTTGTAAGAGGTCTCGCAGATCTCGTCCGACTCCAGGAAGATGATCTGGCAAAGGCCTTCGTGGGAATACACGCGCGCGGGCAGGGGCGTGGTATTCGAAATCTCGAGGGTGACGAAGCCTTCCCACTCAGGTTCGAGTGGCGTCACATTTACGATAATGCCACACCGGGCATAAGTGGATTTTCCAACGCAGATGGTCAGCACATTGCGCGGGATCTTGAAGTATTCCACGGAGCGGGCGAGCGCAAAAGAATTGGGCGGGACGATGCAGGCAGGCCCCGTGAATTCGACGAAAGACCGTGCGTCAAACTGTTTGGGGTCGACGATCGTACTGTTGACGTTGGTGAAGATCTTGAATTCATCGGCAACGCGCAGGTCGTACCCGTAGGACGAGAGCCCGTAGGAGATCACTCCCTCGCGAACCTGCTTTTCCTCGAAGGGATGAATCATGTCATGTTCAGTGGCCATTTTTCGAATCCAGCGATCGTTTTTGATCGGCATGTATAGTTACCTCGCGTGAATTGTGGGCTCGTGGCAGTCGCCTCCGGCCACGGAATCGTTCCCGCCCGGCACGAAAAAGGACGAGCATCATAGTCCAGGAGAAAATTCTTGACAATGGCCCAGCGTCTTTCTAGGATTAAAGCCCCTATTTTCAGGAGGTTCGCGTGATAAAGCTGGACATCATCAATGAGGTCGTCAACCGCACGAGCATCACGAAGACAAAAGCCGAGATGGCTGTGGAGACGGTCTTTGAATCCATGAAGAAAGCCTTGGCGCGGGGCGACCGCATTGAACTGCGTGGCTTCGGTGTCTTCAATGTGAAACCTCGCAAGACCGGCATCGGCCGAAACCCCCGCACCGGGGCGGAAGTCAGCATCCCGCCCGGCAAAGCTGTGCGTTTCAAACCCGGCAAGGAACTGCAATCCCTCCCCTAACCTATTTACACGCGGCCAGGAGCGGGCGAGAATAGGATTCTCCCCCATTTACGTATGGGCGACGAATTCCAATCCGCAGGTGTCGGCCCCTCTCAGGCCAGGGAGTTCCCTCTGCCCACTCCCGCGTGGGTCCCTGTCCGCTGGCCCCTGAAACCCCGCCGGCGCTGGTACCACTCACTGCCGTTTCACATCGTGCTGTTCCTGCTCACAGTCCTGACGACTCTGATCGTGGGAACTCACATCGAAATCAACTACGCGCAGAACCTTCCGGTTTTTGATTGGGAGGTCTCGCGCGCCTACTTCCAGGCGTTGTGGCGCCACCCGGGGCTGCTTGTCTTGGGCGTGCCGTTTTCCTTCACCCTGCTGAGTATCCTGCTGGCGCACGAACTCGGCCATTACCTCACCTGCCGGCATTACGGAATCCACGCCACTTACCCTTACTTCATCCCTGCTCCTACTCTCATCGGGACGCTGGGCGCATTCATTCGCATCAAGTCTCCAATTGTGACTCGCCGCGAACTATTTGACGTCGGAATCTCGGGGCCACTCGCAGGCTTTGTCATCGCCATTCCCGCCCTGACCCTGGCGATTCTCCATTCGAAAGCCGCCTCACCGGCGAGCGTACCGGAGTCGATCTCGCTCGGCAATCCTCTGGCGCTGATCCTGCTCACCCACCTGCTCCGACCCGGAATGAGTACGGCACAGATTGCCCTGCACCCGCTGGGGTGCGCCGCCTGGGTGGGCCTGTTCGCCACGGCCTTGAACCTTCTCCCCGTGGGGCAGCTCGATGGTGGCCACATTCTTTATGCGGTGATTGGAGATAAGCATCGGAACATTTCGCGAGGCTTTCTCCTGGTCTTGCTGCCGCTGGGAATCTTCTGCTGGATTGGCTGGATGGTCTGGGGCGCGATCCTGCTCTTCCTCGGCCTGCGCCATCCTGTGGTTATCGAACCGGCAGAGACCCTCGGCCGAGGTAGGAAAATTCTCGCCCTCATCGCAGCGCTCATTCTTGCCCTCACCTTCGTCCCCACGCCGTTCTCTATCCGTTAAACAAAGAGCCTCGCGCGGACCTACATGATGTTGACGGGATCCATGTCGATCATCACGGAGCGCTGCGGAATGCCCTGCTGTTCCGAGTAGTCCGCAAGCTGCCGCAGGATGGTGTTGAGGCGGGCGCGCGAAGTGGACTTGATCAGGAACTGAATGCGAAAGCGGCCTTCGACTTTGGCGAGCGGCGCAGGCGCCGGCCCCAGGATCTTGAGCCCCTCGGTGTGTTGCTCGAGCGGAATCAGGAAATCTCCGACCTGCTTCGCGACCTCGGCGGCCTGTTCGAGCTTGGTGCCTTGCGCAATGACGTTCGCCAGAGCGGTCCCCGGCGGGTAGTGCATCATGCGCCGGAAGCGCATCTCCTTATGGAAAAACGCCTCGTAGTTCTGCTCTGCGGCCAGTCGAATGGCGTAATGATCGGGATAGAAGGTTTGAACCAACACCCGCCCAGGCGTGTCGCCGCGGCCGGCGCGCCCCGCCACCTGCGTGAGCAGTTGAAAGGTCCGCTCAGCAGAACGAAAATCCGGCAGCCCCAGGCCGATGTCCGCAGACACCACTCCCACCAGCGTCACGCCGGGAAAATCGTGCCCTTTGGCGATCAATTGCGTCCCCACCAGAAGATCAATCTTGCCCTGCCGGAAATCCTCCAAGATGCGCCGGAACTGCCCCGCCCGACGCGCCACGTCGCGGTCGAGGCGCGCCACCCGGGCGGCGGGGAAAAGCTCGGAAAACTTCTTTTCGACCTTCTCGGTTCCCTCACCCACGTAATAGAGATATTCACTTCCACAGCCGGGGCAGCGCGCGGGCACCTGCGCTGAGTATCCGCAGTAATGACATATCAGGCGATGCTCGCGGCGATGATAGGTGAGTGAGATCGAGCAATTCACGCAGCGCTGTGTCTGGCCGCAACTGCGGCACAACAAGAACCACGAATAGCCCCGGCGGTTCAGCAGGATCATGGTCTGCTGCCGGTTGGCGAGCTGCATTTCGATTTCCTGCCGCAGGCGGCGGGAGACGGGCACTTGTTTGTGGGTTTCGCGGAATTCCTGGCGCATGTCGACGATTTCGACGTCCGCGAGCTGTCGTCCTTCCACCCGTTCGGGAAGCGTCGCCAGCCGATATTTCCCCTCGCGCGCATTCCAGTACGACTCGAGCGAAGGTGTGGCGGAACCCAGGACGGCGAGCGCTCCGGCCAGGCGTGCGCGCACTACCGCTACGTCGCGCCCGTGGTAGCGCGGCGTCTCCTCCTGCTTGTAGCTCGTGTCGTGCTCTTCATCAACGATCACCACGCCCAGGTTTGTGACGGGAGCGAAGATCGCCGAACGGGTTCCCAGAACCACTTTGGTCTCGCCACGACGGATCCGCCACCAAGCTTCGTGGCGTTCGTTCTCGGTCAAGGCGCTGTGCAGAAGTGCGACCTGGGAACCAAATCGCACCAGGAACTGCGCCTGCGCAGACGGGGTGAGGGAGATCTCGGGCACGAGCATCAGAGCGGCGCGCCCGATTTCGAGGCAGCGTGCAATCAGCCGCAGGTAGATTTCCGTCTTTCCGCTGCCGGTGACTCCATGGAGGAGCGCGGTTTGGAATTGGGCGGATTCCAGATATTTCGTGAGGTCGTCGAGAACCGTACGCTGCGCGGGCGTCAGGACAAGCGGCAAATCCTCACCTGCCGATGCGGCCCCCGGCGGCGAAGATTTCTGCGCGGGGCTCAGCTCAATCAAGCCAGAGGCGCTCAGTTTCTTGAGCGCGGCAAGATCGGCGCGGGTGGCCTGCAAGAGTTCACGATGGTCTCCCGCTGATCCTCCGCGCTCGAGTGCTTCCAGGATTCTCTTCGCGACCGGCGAGAGGCGTGGCGGTTTCTCCGGCAAGGGGCCTGCCAGCGCAGGCAGCCCCGTCAGCCGCACCGAGTAGACTTGCCGCTGGCCGCGCTCTCGTTCGACTTTCTCGACTACCACCCATTTCTCTTCCAGCGCGCGGAGAAAGGCCTCCGGGAACTTTTGCCGAAGCGTTTCCAGCGTTGCGCCGCCGTGCGTGCCGAGATAGGTGAGGAGATCAGATTCCTGGCCAGCACCCTCCTCCGGGCGCGCAGCTATCTCCTGGAGCTTCCGCTGTCCCAATTCGCTCAGACGGACCATGCGCGCGCGGCGTGTGTCCGCACGCAAAGGCAACATGGCCCGGAACACTTCGCCAATGGGCGCGACGTAGTAATCGGCGATCCAAAGACCCAGCTTGAGCAGCTCCGGCGTGAGCACCGGCTCAGGGTCCATCAGGCGCAAGATGGGCCGTACCTCGACATCGGGGGGAAGCGGGCTCCCGGCGCCCAGAACGATTCCCGTGGCTTTGCGTGTCGCGAGCGGGACCTGCACCCGCTGTCCGGGTTGGACTGAAAGGGATTCCGGGACTCCGTAGGTGAGCGGATTGCGAATCGCCGTCATCACGGCGATGTCCACCAGGTTCACCCCACGCGGCCGCGTGCGGCTCTTTGTGGAAGACGGTTTGTGCTCCACCTGGGCATTCTACGCTAAGAACCGTGACGAGTGACAAGTGGCAAGTGACGAGCCAGAAAGATCGCGCCAGCGAAACGCGGATTCAATTGTTTGTCACTGGTCACTTGTCACTCGCCACGGTATTTATGCCCGGGCGCGCGTGGTCACCAGCTTGGCATAGAGGTTTCCCAGCCGATCGAGCATGGCGAGCGCGGGTGCGAAGTTCCTACGGTTAATGTGCTCGATATTCAAGCCGATGGGAGGCGGGTCGGGGGGAAGATTATCGAACACATCCATCAGGATGCGCTGCGCCAAGTTGATGGAACGCTCCAGGCAGGTCGTGGCGGGAGCGGTCGCGCCTTGCGCGGAGCCGAGGAGGAAGCCGTCGAGGTCGCGTGGGATGTCAACCCCGAGCCAGCGCAGGAATTCCAGATCGCGGCGATGGCTGACCGGAGCGAAGCTGATGAAGATGCGCGCCTCGACCCCGTTGAGCCGCTGAATCAGCCAAACCAGATCGTTCGAGTCAAACATCACCTGCGAGGTGAAGAATTCCATCCCCTGGACATGCTTGGTGCGGATGCGCTCCGGCTCGTTCGCCCGGCTGGGAATCGTGATGCCGCCCACCGACGCGGGCAGGGCGAGGGACTTCACCAACGCTGCGGCCTCCGTGGGGCCAGGGCCGGGATAACGAATCTCGGGCGACTCGCCGCCTACCAAGACCCAATTGCCGATGCCCGACTGGTCGAGCGTCTCGCGGAACCAGCGCTCCGGTTCAGGGTCGTGCACGGTGACGCGATTGATGACCACTTCAATCCCCAGTTCACGCTTGATCCGGGAACCGAAGAGGCGCGGCTCGACGCGCGCGATGAATTTGCTGGTGCGCTCGCCCGGGCGATCCTCGTCGTGGATTTCCGGCACGTTGATCGCATCCACGAGGTTTCGGACCTGCTGCAAGTCGCGCAAAGACGACTCAATCGCTTCGGGTTTCGCCGCAGCGGGCGGAACCACCTCGAACAGCGTCACCGGGATGGACGGATTCAGAAGTGCGTCGTGAAAACCCATCGATCAGTTCCTGCCTCGTTAGCCGGAAGAGCCAACCGCCACCAATTTCCAACTTTAGCGTGTACGCGCGGAAACCGCAACGTTCGCGCGGAGCGCGCTTCTTGGGCGCCATCCTCTAGCTCACGGTCTCCCTTGAGCCGCCGTTCGTGGACGAAAGCCGTGGGAGTGGAGACCGCTACGCGCCCTGCAGGAACTCGCGGATTTTTGCGAAGTCTTCGCGCAGAATCTTCTCTTCGTGCGGATTGCGCAGGATGTAGGCGGGGTGGACGGTGGCGAGCGCTTTGGTTGAGCCAAAGTTGAAGAATTGGCCCCGAATCTTGGTAATTCCTTCCTTGATGCCGAGCACCGTGCGCACGGCGGGCGCGCCCAGGCAGCAAATCAGGCGCGGCTTGAGGGCCTCAAGCTGGCGAAAGAGGAAAGGCGAGCAGGCCTCCACCTCGTCTTTCTCTGGGGTGCGATTTCCCGGCGGCCGGCACTTGACGACGTTGCAGATGTATACCTCTTCGCGCTTCATGCCGATGGCCTGAATCATGCGGTCCAGGAGCTTGCCGGCACGGCCCACGAAGGGGCGGCCCTGTTCGTCTTCGTCGGCCCCCGGACCCTCACCGATGAACATCAGCTCGGCGCGCGGACTCCCTTCCCCAAACACAATGGTCTTGCGACCGCCCGCCAACTTGCAGCGATGGCAGTCGCCGAGATCGTCGCGTATCTGGGCGAGCGTCTCGGGGCCGGAACGTGGCGCAGGGGGCGCCTCGAACAAGCTTAGCGAGGGAACCGGCGGCCGAATGACCGCGGGCGATGGAGCAGATGGCGCCGCGGGCCTGGGTTCGGAGCGTTCGGGTGGCAGGGGAGTTGCCGCCACACGCGGCGGCCCGACGGGCGACGGAACTTGCCTCGGTAGGGGCACTGCTGGCGCCGGCCCGGGTCGGGCAGGAGCGAGATCTGTGGGCAGCCCTACCGAGCCCGGCTCGCGGCGATAAAAATCCTCGATGCCGAGTTCGCGATAGAACTCGAGCCATGCCCTCAGTTCCTCACGCAGTCGGTCATCCATAGAATAGCGTCCGAGGTCCGAAGTCTGACCCGCTTCTTGCCTTGGTCGCTGGTCCCTGCCCTTGAGCACTCAAGTTTGGTTTCGACCCCGGACCTCGGACTTCGGACACTCTTTCTTGTCACTCGTCACTTGTCACTTGTCACTGTCCTTTTGCGCAGCTCGACGACCTCGTCAAGCACGCGGTTGGCGACGTCCAGCTTGCGCATCTTCTCCAGCGCCTTTTTCCGGCCGTCGGGAAAGAGCAAGGTGACGATGTTGGTGTCAACGTCGAAGCCGGCGCCGTCCTGACTCACGTCGTTGGCTACTATCAGGTCCAAGCGCTTGGCGCGCAGCTTGGCGGCGGCGTTCTCGACCACATGGTCCGCCTCCGCGGCGAAACCGACGATGAGCTGCGCCTCGCGCCGGCGGCGCGCAATCTCTGCGAGAATATCGACCGTGGGCTCGAGCTTAACGACCGGAGCACCCTGCTGCTTCTTGATCTTTCCGGAAGACACCTCCGCCGGCCGGAAGTCCGCGACGGCCGCGGCCATCAGCACCACCGTGGCCTCCTCGAGGTGACGGAACACCGCCTGGGCCATCTCCTCGGCGGTTCGAACGCGCTCGAGCCCGGCGACCGCAGGCGGTTCCGTACGCGCTGGGCCGCTGACCAGCAGAACGCGCGCGCCGCGGCGGCGGCTGACCTCCGCCAGCGCGTAACCCATCTTTCCGGACGAGCGGTTGCTGATGTAGCGAACCGCGTCGAGCGGCTCTTCGGTGGGACCGGCCGTCACCAGAACCGTTTCCCCTTTCAAATCCTCACGCAGGCCCAGGGTTTCGAAAACCGCCTGCGCAATGCACTCGGGCGAAGCGAGGCGGCCGGCGCCGGTCATGCCGCAGGCCAGGTAACCCTCGCCGGGATCGACCACCCGCACGCCGCGGTTCCGCAGCGTCTCCAGGTTCTCCTGAGTGGCCGCGTGCTCCCACATGTTGACGTTCATGGCCGGCGCGACGATGAGCGGAGCCTTGGTGGCCAGGCAAAGCGTAGTAAGGAAATCGTCAGCAATGCCGTGAGCCATCTTGGCCAGCACGTTGGCCGTGGCGGGGGCGATCACAAAGGCGTCGATCGACTGTGCCACCGCGATGTGCTCGATGGCGCTCTCGAGATTGGAGGAACCCTGGGCCTCGCCGAACATGCCGGTGATTACCTTGTGTCCGGAAAGCGCAGCGAAGGTGAGCGGGGTGATGAATTCGCGCGCGTTCCGGGTCATCACCACCTCAACGTCCAGGCCCTTGTCCTGGAGCAGACGCACCAACTCCGCCGCCTTGTAAGCGGCAATTCCTCCGGAGACTCCCAGCGCAACTCGCATGACCTTGCGGGAACCTTCCCCAAGCGGACCGGCGGGATGGGCGCGGCGCGAGCCCGCTCGGCACCTGACGTTACACTTTACTTCGCCGCCTTCTTCCTATTGCTGTTCTTATCGTGGTTGGCATCCAACGGTATGATTTCGATGGGCACCAAGCCCGCGCCAACTTCCTGTTGGGCCACTCGGGTCGATTTCTTTGTGGGTGTCTGAACCAGCGGTCTGGCGCCGGCCTGTAATTGCCTTGCGCGCCTGGCAGCCACCAGGATGAAACGAAACTTGCTATCCAGGTTCTGAGGTATTTCCATTCGACGTTATCCTCCAAAAGTCCCGACTATCTTTCGGGCACGGGCCGCCTGATTGGGGCGGCGGAAACGCACGGCTCGCACGATGGCCCGTAGTGCCTGCGCGGCGTCGGCCATGCGATCGTTCACGACCAAGTAGTCGTACTCAGGCCAGTGGGCAATTTCCTGGCGTGCCGTATGCAGCCTGCGCTCGATCTCCTGGGGCGCATCGGAGTGGCGATGGCGGAGGCGCCGCGCCAGTTCCCGGAACGAAGGCGGCAGGATGAAAATGCTGACCGCCTCCGGAAGCCGCTTGCGAACCTGCCGATGTCCCTGCACGTCGACGTCGAGCAGGATGTCACGGCCCGCTTCCTCCGCGGTTTGCAGCTGCTTGCGCGCCGTGCCGTAAAGATGGCCGTAGACGTCCGCCCACTCCACAAACTCGTGGCGACCGATCATGCGTTCGAAAACTCTCCGGGACACAAAGAAATAATCCCGGCCCTGCCTCTCTCCCGCGCGTGGGGCACGGGTCGTGTAGGAAACTGAAAAGCGCAAGCCGGGGAGGGCGGCCAGCAGACGCTTGATCAGGGTCGACTTCCCCGAGCCGGAGGGAGCCGAAATCACCACGATGCTGCCCCGCGCCGACGGTATCTTGCGTGTCCTCGCCACGTTCACTCGATGTTCTGCGCCTGCTCGCGCAGCTTTTCGATTTCCGCCTTCATCTCGATCGCCTGCCGGGTAATCTCCAGGCCAACTCCCGGAACGTCCGTAGTTTTGGAAAGCAGTGTGTTGGCCTCGCGATTCATTTCCTGCAACAGAAAATCGAGCTTCTTGCCGACCTCCGAATTCCCCTTCAAAAGCTGGCGAACCTGGTCCAGGTGGCTTTGGAAGCGCGTCAACTCCTCCGTAATGTCCGACCGCGACGCAAGGTAGGCCACCTCCTGCGCCAGCCGCGCGCCGTCGATTTCCCCGCTAATGGTCAGATCGTGAAGGCGGCTTTCCAGCCGTTGCTGATAGTGCTGCGGCACCTTTTCCGCGAGCTTGGAGACACCCGCGCGCAGCGCTTCGAGCCGCCCGAGCCGTGCCCGCAAGTCGCGCTCAAGCGACTCGCCTTCCTGGACGCGCATTTCGTTCAGTTTTTCGAGCGCTGCTGCCACCACCCGCTCCAGCATCTGCCGGATGCGCGCGAGTTCTTCCGGCGCCTTCTCGCCGTCGCTCGTCACGATCAGCCCCGGCACGCGCATCAATTGCATCAGATCGGGCTCCGCCGCCGTGCCGAATTCCCGCTGCAGCACCTGGTAGGTCGCGACGTAAGCGGCCAGGAGCCGGCGGTCGAGCTGCAGCTCCGTTAACCCTCCACTCACCAGGCCGACGGAGATTTCCACGTGGCCGCGCGCAGTATGCTCCTTCAGCAGCCGGCGCACGACAGGTTCAAGCGCCTCGAGACCGCTCGACAGACGCACCTGCGCGTCGAGAAAGCGATGGTTGGTGCTGCGTATGGCCACCGAGAGGGTGAGTCCCTGGTCCTCAGCTTCCACCCGGCTGTAGCCTGTCATGCTACGGATCATAAAAAGCGCTCCGCAGTCAGCACTCAGCTTTCAGCTAGCTTCTCCTTTGCCCAAGGTTCATGCCGCCTTCCCCGCATTCGTTACAACGCCTGTCGCGCCTTCACACCGGCGAGTGGCAACCAAAAGCTGACCGCTGACTGCTGACAGCTTCTTTTCCTTCACGGTTCGGCATCGATAAACTGCAACTCGTGCAAGCGCTGGTAGATGCCGCCGCGATTGATCAAGTCCTCGTGTGCTCCGATTTCGCAAATGGCGCCGCGGTCGATGACCACAATGCGCTCGGCGCGGCGCACCGTGGAGAGCCGATGCGCGATGACCACCACGGTGCGGCCCACCATCAGGTTGGCCAGCGCGCGCTGCACCAGCAACTCGGATTCGGTGTCGAGTTCCGACGTCGCCTCGTCCAGGATGAGAATGGGGGGGTTCTTCAGCAAAGCGCGGGCGATGGCGAGGCGCTGGCGCTGCCCGCCGGAGAGGCGCTGGCCGCGCTCGCCGATGATGGTCTGGTAGCCCTTCGGCATCTCCAGGATGAACTCTTCCGCCAGCGCCACGCGCGCGGCTTCGCGGACCTGCGCCTCGGTCGGCCACCTGCTGCCATAACAGACGTTGTTGTAGACGGTGTCGTTGAAGAGAACCGTCTCCTGGGTGACGATGCCGATCTGGGCGCGAAGCGAGTTGATCTGGACGTCGCGGACGTCGTGGCCGTCCAGCAGGATGCGACCGCGCGTGACGTCAAAGAAACGCGGAATCAGGCTGGCCAGCGTGGTCTTGCCGGCGCCGCTCGAGCCCACAATGGCGACCACTTCGCCCTTGTCAATGCGCAGGTCGATAGCGCGCAGCAGGGGCACGCCGTCCTCGTAATCGAAGTCCACATTCTCAAAGACAATCTCGCCCTCGAAAGGCGGCAGTTCGAGGGCCCCGGGTTTGTCCGTCATCTCCGGCTTCGAGTCCAAATAATGGAAAACCTGCTCGGAGGCGCCCAACGCCTGCTGGTAGGCATTGCTGACCCCCGTCAGCCGCTTGACCGGCTCGTAGGATTTGAGGAGCGCGTAAAGGAAGGCTACGAAGCCGCCGGCGGTTTGCGCGTGGTGCAGGATCTCATTGCGCTCGTAAAGCAGCAGGCCCGCGATGGTGATAGCCCCGAGGACTTCCATGAGCGGCGACGACACGGCCTGGGCCCGCACCCAACGCAGGCTCGCTCCCAGCAGACGGCGCGTGGCAGTTTTGAATTTTGCCACTTCGAACGATTCCATCGCGAAGGCCTTGACGATGCGGATGCCCGTGAAGGTCTCCTGCAGGACGTTGTTGAGTTCCGCCATCTTATCCTGGCTGCTGCGGCTGGAAACGCGGATGTAGCGACCGAGGTTGGCCGAGGGAAAAACCACCAGCGGAATCAGGATCATGGAGGCGAGCGCCAGCTTCCAATCCACATAAAAAATGACGCCCAGCAAACCCACCAGCGTGAATGATTGCTTCAGCATATCCGCGGCGGTCTGCGAGACGGCAGTCTGAATGCGTTCGATGTCGCTGGTGATGGTTGACATCAGACGGCCCGTGGGGTTCTTGGCGAAAAAGGAGATCGATTGCTCAATGATTTTGGAATAGAGAAGATTGCGCAGGTCACGCACCACCGAGTGGCCAATGAAATTGATGAAGTACGTGGCCAGAAATTCCGAAAGACCTTTGGCGAGCGCCACGGCGATGATCGTCACCGCCACCACCGTCCAGACGTTGTGGATCCGAAGAGGGAGAAAGTCCTGTAGGTAAACGGAATGATTCGTAAAGGGAAGTTGAAAGAGAAGAATGCGCGAGGCCTCATTGTCGGGCGCGAGGACGCGATCGAAAATCGGCTTGATGAGAAGTGCGGTTACAGCCTCACTGGCCCCTACTACGGCCATCAAACCGACGGCAAGAAAGAAACGGAAGCCGTAAGGCCGCAGGAAACCAAGCAGGCGCTGAACTTGACTCATTCAGTCTGCCGCCCCCAGGCGGAAGTATCCCTAATCTACTCAGAAATAAGTATGTTAGTTGCCGGACGGGGGTTCGTCAAGAAAATAGCGATTAGGGAAGGGCTCCTGGCGCCGGCTGCTGGCCCTAAAGCCTTTGTTTACCGCGCCTTGAAGGAGAAAAGCCAAACCGAACGCCTATTTACTAAATGATTAGAGGTCGCGGCCTAAGTGACTTCCAGTCCGAGCGCTGCAGCCCCGTAGAGGGCCGAGTAACTCCCCAAAGCTGCTGTAACGATTTCTGTGGAATAGGTGATCGGGCGTGAGGCCAACTCCTCCAGGAAGCTGCGCAGATTATCGAGCAGTGGCGCCCCCGACTGTGCCACCCCGCCGCCCAGGACGATGAGGTCGGGGTTCAGAATGCGGATCACCATGAGCAACCCGTGGGCCAGCCAGCGGGTGGTCTCGCGGACGACGTGTGCGGCGGCCGCGTCGCCCTCCGCCGCTGCCCGCATCACACCTTCAGCCGTGATGTGGTGGCCGCCGCTGAGTTCCACGACACGCCCCCCCCGGTCCGGGCGGCGCTCCGCCCACTCGCGCATGCGGGTCTCAAGGGCGCCGCCTGAGCAAAAGGTTTCCAGACACCCGCGGGCGCCGCAGGAACAGCGTGCGCCGAATTCTGACACCGGAATGTGACCGAGTTCGCCTGCCATGCCGTCCCTGCCCCGCAGGAGTTTGCCATCGCACACCACGCCGCTGCCGAGGCCCGTGCTGATGGTGACATAGACCAGCAACTTGGCGGCGCGACCGGCCCCGAAGTGAAATTCCCCCAGCGCCCCGGCGTTGGCGTCGTTATCCAGCCGGCAGGGAATGCCCAGGGTTTGTTCAAACCATTTTCCCAGCTCGAAACCCTCCCATCCGGGTGCGTGGAGGGAGGTAACGCGCCGCCGCGAGAAATCCACGGGGCCGCCAAAGCTGACGCCGCAAGCCTTGACGGGGGCGTCGGTATTGGCCAGCAGTTCGCGGCAGTGCGCCGCAAGTTGGCCGAGCATCCACTCGCGGCCGGCGGCGCGGTCCGTGTCGCCGTCGTGCACCAGGAGGCGCCGACCCTGTTCGTCAAACAGGCCGACGCGAAAGTGAGTACCGCCGATGTCCACTGCCAGAACGTTGTTCACGCGGTCCTCCAGGTTTCAGGTTCCAGGTGTCGGGTGCTAGGGACTGGGTTCTGGGGGCGGGGGTCCGCCTCTCCCTAGCCCCTAGCACCCAGCACCTAGCACCTACCCATCAGGCGCGACCGACGTCGCGGTGCGAGACCTTGGTCTTGTAACCTTCGTGCGCGAGCGCGCTGGCCACCCGTTCGGCCAGGAAGACGGAACGATGCCGGCCGCCTGTGCAGCCGATGGCAATGGTCAGGTAGCTCTTCCCCTCCCGGACGTACAGCGGCAGCAGGTAGAGAAGCAAGTTCATCAGCCGGTTCACGAATTCGTGTGTTTGTGGATAGGAGTCCATGAAGCGGCGCACGCCCACATCGCGCCCGGTCTGGTTCTTCAACCTGGGCACGTAGTTGGGATTGGGCAGGAAGCGCACGTCGAACACCAAGTCGGCATCCTGCGGGACGCCAAAGCGATAGCCGAACGAGACCGCCGACACTAACATCGATTGGCGCGCCGCGATGCCGCCGAAACGGGTCTGAATCAGGTCGCGTAGTTCATGGACGTTCAAACGCGTGGTGTCAATCACCTCGCTGGCGAGCTGGCGCATGGGCTTCAGCAGTATGCGCTCCAGGCGTATGCCTTCGCGCACGGGCAGGTCGCGGCCCAGCGGATGCGGGCGGCGCGTCTCCTCAAAGCGGCGTATCAGTGCCTTGTCTGAAGCTTCCATAAAGACCAGCGAAGGCTTCAGGTTATTCCGCGTCAGGTCGCGGTAGACCGTAGGAAGCTGGCTGAGCGCTTCGCCGCCGCGAATGTCCACCACTGCCGCAGCACGGTCAATGCGGCTGCCCGGCTGCTGGCACATCTCCGCGAACTTGGGAATCAGATCAATCGGCAGATTATCGACGCAGTGGTAGCCGAGGTCCTCAAAAGTCTTGAGGACGGAACCCTTCCCGGAACCGCTCAACCCGGTAATGAGCACGAATTGCTTGCCGCGCTTCCTCGCGGAAGGTCTTTTCTTCATGAAGGCGCCAGTCGTCAAGGGAATTATGAATGATGAATGATGAATTATGAAGAGGTTTCGTAGAGGCGGGCCTGGAAGAGCCGACGCCGGCTCCGCTGGCCCGTTTTTACGTGGCCGGCCAAGGCCCGGTCGGCGGGGCGGCGAGAGCGGCGGGCGCGAAAAGCCGCGGACCTCACACAACGGAGGTCCGCGCTACGCTTGCTGTTCGGCCACTCCGCAGGGAGGAAGTGACCCTGTGGGGGGCGACGCGACTCACAATTCAGCCAAGCTGGTCTTATCTCCGGAGTTAGTCAATAGCCCTAGCGGTGTTACGGAGTGCTTCACGGCAGCCGCGAGCCATTTCCGGTAATGGGTCCTCCTACGGTTCTGAATAGGGCAACCAGTACTTTGGTGCTCTTGCCGCTTTGAAGAAAGCCACCGAAACTACCAATGTGAACAATCCCCACCGAAGGATGGGGTGAGCGAACACTGGAGTGCCCACGGTGCTGACAATTCAGCCGGAACACTGCCAAGCGTTGCCACTTTGGACACAGGCGCGGCATCGCGATGTGCAACATGCATCAGGACTAAGCGGAAATCCGTGCTTAGGGGAAAATGTCATGAAGAAACTCTTTGCTGCCTTATTTTGCATCAGCATACCTCTTGTGGCGATAGCTGGAGATAACAGTTACAGAATAACGTATTATGGCGGCTCATTACCTGGCGTAAAGGCTGGGACTAGTTTGAGCGTCCTTCGCTTAGGTCCGTCGGGTTCGCTTCCGAACGCCGAGGTGCTCAACGTAGACGATATTCGCGCCAGGCTTCACGAGGATTTTGAGAGTATCAAACACGACAACGAGGAGACTAGCAGGTTGATGGAAACCCTCAAAGAATGGAACCTCCACGATGCAACGGACCTGATAAATGCGATAGATAACGTGGCGGAACGGACAAGTTCCGAAGTGTATTTGCTGGCCGTGTACGACCGCGTGACAAGTCGCGAGGCACAACAGGATGCGGCAAAGCTGGTCCGCGAGCACTACGCTGATCTGGCACAATTGACAGCACTCGACGCGGAATCTGTCCAGATGATTGCCCGCGGTTCCAGATCGAAGCAGCTCGCGCCCTTAGCGACGAAGGTGGAAGCGGATATTCAAAGGATTGCTGACAGGTATCAAGCCTTAAGCAAAGAGTAATCTGCCCGGACATCGGAAGAACTTTTCGATTCAACCAAGAAATGATATAAGACGAATTTCCATTTTGGCTTCCAACAGCCTCACCCCATACACCCCAATGAGGGATTCTAGCCCACTTTCTTTCTTTGGCTGGGTCCGGAGGCTCGGGACAGGGGCCAGTCTGCCCCAACGCGAGATGTAGCGCCCCGATTATGGTTTTTGTACTTATGACTTGCAGCAATGGCGGCCGCAGCGCAGCGCGCAATTCCGGATCACCAAGACCTCCATGGAACGCCACGGCGGAACGTGTCCCGACGGCCTCTTTCGGCAGCCGTGCCCAACGACTCCCTTGGCAAGAATAGCCCCGCCCTCTCCCTTGGAGGCTGTCTCAAAACTCGATGGTGGCAGACGAAATGCTCAGCGAGAGGTCATGAGCCAAGAGATACGAGCCGACTACGAGCAGATGGATTTGTTGCCGCAATCTTTGGAAGAGTGGGTACCTGCGGATCATCCGGCGCGCTTCCTGCGGG
>JAIQEZ010000071.1 GCA_020073545.1 Terriglobia bacterium
TGGAAGATTAGCGTGGCGCTCTCATAATGCGTGTACCTTACGATAAAGCTTCCATCGCGCGCAAGAAGAATCGTGGGAGGGGAACAGCGTTTTATGGCGGGCAGGGCAGTGCGGGTGGATCCGCATCGGGAAGACGCTCGCTGTCGTGAGCGCAGGCTAGTCGAGCCGGGAAGTCTCGGCGTGGCAAGCTCTTCGCGGGCGCGGTAACGGGCGGGGGTTTTCGAGTGCGGAGGAGTTTACCAGGAGCGTTTCCGGGCGGGGCGATGTGCCTCCCGATAGGCGTCGAGTTCCTGGTCGGAAAGGGTGGAACGACGGGGCAGTGGATGTTCGGCAGTCTCGAGGTCCAGGGCCTTTTGGAGTTTCTGATAGCAGAGGGCGGCCGCGTCCTGAAAGGGCAAATGTTTTTCGGCAAAGGCGCGGTTGGAGATGGTGAAGACGAACTCGCGGCCATCTGCCTGCTTGTTGATCACCCGGTAGGAGTAGTCCCGGCCATGCGCTTTCAGTTGAAATCCGAGATATTGGATTTGTATGACGGCCTCCTTTCAGGGCTGGAGGTTCCCACCCGCGCCTCTGCGAGAGTGCAAGGCGCGGGCAGGGAGCTTGGTTGGTCTTAGAGCTTCTTGACGTTTTCAGCTTGCAGGCCCTTGGGGCCCTTCGTAACGGCGAACTCCACCGACTCACCTTCGGCGAGCGATTTGAATCCTTCCGCCTGGATGGCGGAGTGGTGCACGAAGACGTCATCTCCGGAAGAGCGCTGGATGAATCCATAGCCCTTCGAGTTGTTGAACCACTTCACGATACCTTGTTCTCTGTCCATATTGTTTCAGTGTTCCTTTGTTCGTTTGAGATTAGCTCGTTCCGGTCTCGCGACCGCTCGCCAAAAACAAACAAAGGCCACAAAATCAATGATTTTGCGGCCTTCGACGATCGTGGTATTCGGTCACAAAAACTGATCAAGCTTAGTTAGTATACATGTTTGGCAAGTATTGTGCAAGGACGAATATTTGAGGGTATTCCTTCACCTGAGGATCGCGTTGCACTTTGGCACCTAGGGACACTCCAAAGCTTCTTCCCCGCAACCTTCTAAAGGAGCGGGGGCCGCGGGTGGCTCCTTCAGCTTTCCGAGCGTCAGATGAAAGACCTGATCTGCGGCCAGATTTCCTGCAGCGTCCGCTTGGGTCTCCGGCAAAGGTAAATGCGTGTCCCCGACTCGCGTGCATAGGGGTGCTCGAAGGTTGCCACCTGCTCGACGTCTTCATACATGTTCTCGTAGCCTTTCTTTGATCCACCGATCACCAACAACACTTTTCCTGGTTTGTCGCCGGGTCCCCAGAGCCAATAATTGTTATGGCTGCTGATGGTGGTCGGCAGGCCGTACAGCTTGCCGAAGAAGTCGATGGCGGCGGCTTCGCCGTAATTGCTGGCCCCGATCACGCAGTCAGCTTTCTCCTCGGGCGAGAGGTGGTTGTAGACCTGGGCCACTTGCGCCGTCATTTCCGGCCAACCGAACCTGTCGGCAAAGATTTGCGGCAGCTCGAGGGACTCGTCGCCTCTTTCGGCGGGACTCGCCTTGATGCCAAGCCAGCTTTGATACCGGATGAATGTTTCCACCGGCAGCACGGGAAGAACCAAAGGCGCGGCAAGCAAGCCTCCCAGGACCAGCACGGCGAGGTATGCGGGTTTCATCCAGTGCCAGTTGTGGTAGGTGACAGAGGCTTCAACCGCCACAGCGCCCGCGGGCAAAAGAATCAGGAAGGCAGGCGCAAAGTAGTAGGGCTTGGAGTGAGTGCTGAGAAGAATGACCAGCACCACAAGGTAGATCCAACCGAGCGCCTGAAACTTGCGTTCTTGCCGGGAGAAGAAAAGATAGATGAGCCCCGCCAGCCAGACGGGGAGCGTCAAGGGATGAACCTGCAGGGTGCATTCCAGCAGAAAAGCCCAAGGTGTCATGGGCAGGTTCTTCTTGAAGGTCGCGTTATGAATGAACTCCACGGTGGGGAAGTGGTTGCGCACCTCCCACCAGACGTGCGGGAGGAAGATTACGGTGGCGAGCGCCCCGCCCACCCACAGCCACTTGTCGCGGAAGTGTTTGCGCGCGGGCGTGAGCGCCAAGCCTGCGATGAGCCCCAAGCCGAGGAATCCCATCGAGTATTTGTTCTCCAGCCCCAGGCCCGCGACCAGGCCAAACAGCAGCCAAAGGCGCGTGTCACCGCCCTTCAGAATGCGCACGAGAATATAGATGGCCAGCGCCCAGAACAGGTGGTCGAAGCAGTTCATCGAGTAGAAATTGTCAATGGCCAGGAAGACGCCCCCGATGATGAACGCCGTCACTGCCAGCGCCTGCGCAAAGCGGCCGCCGCCCATTTCACGCGCGACCAGCCCCACCAGGTAAGCCACCAGCGCACCACACACCGCGGGCAAGAATCGCAGAGCGAAGAGCGAATAGCCCAGCAGGTGGCCGCTCGCGGCCAGCATGAGTTCCGAAAACGGTGGCTGGTCAACAAAGCCCCAGGCTAAGTGCTTGCTACAGGCGATGTAGTAGAGCTCGTCGCGGAAATATCCGTAACCGCGGTTGGTCAAGAAATGAATCAGGAGCGTGGCGAGCGCCAGGGAGAGCAGCGCAAAGTCGTGGGTGCGCGCGCTGCGCTCCGAGGCAGGGCTATTCATAGGCGGAAGCTCCTGGTCTTGCGCGGTGGGTTGCGAAAGACCATTTTATAAACCGAAACGTGAAGCTCAAACAAGGTCTTTGACTTCGTGCTGGACGAGTGGTGCAGTCATTCTGCTTGCGCGTCGCAAACATCGATGTGGTATTTCCGCGCAAGCGCTGCCAGTCCCGTGACCGCCTAACGGTGTCCCGAGCCAGTTCTGCCCACATGGCGCCTTGGTTGGCTGCGAACGCTTCCGGAAAGCACCCAACTAGGTGGGCACGGGACTAGTGGCCTTTTAGGATCTGGGGGATGCGCGGGAAGAGGTCGGCGGCCTGTTGGGCTTGGGGGTCGCCTTTGGTTTCGAGCTCATCGCCGCGCGCCAGCCCGAAGACCAGGTTAGTGAGCTCGACTTTGAGGCGTAGCTTCAGGTAGCTCTGATCCTTCGACCAGTACTCGTCCGGCACGCGGACTCGGTTGTGCTCGAGGCTCGCTCTGAGGTTCGCCAGCATTTCCGGCGGCGGCTCGAAGGACTCCGGCACTTTGCCGTGCGTGGTCAGGTACTCCTCGGCGTAGCTCGTCAGGTAGCCGCGCTGGTTGAGGAAGGCGAGCCAGGGATCGATCGGACGCGCGGGGATGGCCACGTCCGGGGTGATGCCGCCACCCGGGGTTACGGGGCGGCCATTGTCGGTGTGGAAGGCGCGCGTCGCGGGTGGGCCTGCCTGCGCAGGCAGGCCGGAGTCCGCGCCCGCCGCGATTTCCGCGGTCTTCCCCCTGGCGCCGGCGGGCTGGTCGAGAGAAGCGAACGTGAGCGCGGTGCCGGGGAGTGGCCGCTGGATGGAGCGCCCGCTGGGCGTGAAGTATTGGCCGGAGGTGAGTGCCAGGCCGGTCTGCTCGCTGAGCTCCGTGACCGATTGCACTACGCCCTTGCCGTACGTGGGCTCGCCGGCGATGATGGCGCGATCGTGCTCCTGCAGCGCGGCGGCCAACACCTCCGCGGCGCTGGCGGTGTTGCCGTTTACCAGCACCACGATCGGGAGGTCGTAGTGCCGGGGGTGTTGCGGGGTGCGATAAACCTTCTCCGGCACAGTCCGGCCGCGCGAGGTCAGAACCAAATCGTTCGGTTTGAGGAAAAGGCTCGCGACCCCGACGGCTGCGTCTACCATGCCCCCGTGGTTGTCGCGAAGGTCGAGGAGCAGGCCCTTCAGGTGCGGGGCGTCCAGGCGGTCGAGCGCAGCGGCGACTTCCTGCGGCGTCTTTCCCTCAAAGCTGCTCACGTGCAGGTAGGCGATTCCCGGCGACCAGAGAAAAATCTTGTCGACGGAGGGCAAGGCGACCTCCGCAGGGTTCAGATCGAAGTCCTCTGCTACAAGTTTGCCGGGATGGATCACTCCCAAGCGCACGGGGCGCGAGCGCGAGCTTTTGAGGAGCTCGACCAACGATTGCAGATCCAGGCGGGCGACGCGCTGCCCGTTGATCTCCACAATCTCATCGCCCGGGCCCAGGCCGGCGCGCCAGGAGGGTGAGCTCTGCGCCGTCTGCAGGATCAGCACCTTACCGAGCGTGACGTAGAGAATGGACCCGAAACCTAGTGCTTCGCCGCGCGCCTGCTGCTTGAGAAGTTCGAATTGGTCGCGGTCCAGGAAAGCGCAGAACGGGTCGAGCGCCGCAAGCATGCCGCGAATGCCACCGTCGAAGATGGCGTGGTCGGGATCGACTGGCTCCATATGATGCTGCTCGACGACGCCGAATAGAGTGGTGAATCTCACCGCCTGCGAGGTGACGTCGTCCGGTGGCGCCGGGGAGGTCTGCGAAAAAAGCCGGGGGGCGAGAAGAAACAGTGGTGCGGCGAGGAGGGCCACGCGCAAGATGGGGGCCGGGATCTTCAATGAAGTCGAAATATCCTCCGTGTCCAGTATAACCTAGATGCAAGATCTAAACGGGGAGGTGTCTCCGGGGGAACGCGAGGGGGGGTGTTTTCCGATGCCACTGGCGAGGCCAAGCAAGGCGTGGCCGCGCCCGGCGGGAAAATCGGTGCAGCGCAGACTAGCCGGGACGGAGGCAGTAAGACAGCTAGCCTAGTTAAGGCTTGGTCTTAGCCGGAACGAAATCACGGTCATATGCTGGGTGTGGTTTTAAGTTATCGTTCAAGAGGTCATATTCGACGCACTTGAGGTCTTACCTCGAAGTATTTGTGCCGATTGTCGTGAGCCACCTTTGGCGAACTAAGTGCTATCATCTCCATGCGTAACTTAGGTTTGCTGAAAATCCCACCCCGACCCGCTGAATGAGATCGGGATTCATAAGGAGTCCATAAGATGCAGAAAGAGCAGGACGTTACTCGCCGTGAGTTCTTGAAAACCGCCGCCGCCGTCGCGGCCGCAACCACGCTGCCGAGCGCGGGCGCACCCGCGATTCTTTCCGCGCAGAGTCTCAGCAACCCCGTGCGCTATGGAGTCATCGGCACCGGCACGGAGGGTTGCACGCTGCTCAGGTTCTTGACCACCATTCCGGAAGGGCGGTGCATTGCCACCTGCGACATCTATCCGCCCAACCTCAAGAAGGGAGTCGAGACGATTGGCACGAATCCCGAAACGTACGAAGACTATCGGAAGATGCTGGAACGGAAAGACCTGGATGCGGTATTGATTGCCACGCCGCTGAACCTACACGCCCAAATGGTGCTGGACGCGCTGAGCGCCGGCAAGCAGGTTTTCGTCGAGAAGACCATGTACTTCAAGGAGGAAGAAGGCGACCAGATTCGCAAAGCCTCGGCCGAGCATCCCAAGCAGGTGTTGCAGGTCGGCCTGCAGCGGCGATCGAGCCTGCTTTATCAGGTGGGAATGGAGATGATCCGCAAGGGGGCCCTCGGCAAGATCATGTTTGTGCGCGCCCAATGGCATCGTAACAACAATTGGCGCCGCCCGGTGCCCGACCCGAAATACGAGCGGCTGATCAATTGGCGCATGTACAAGGAATACTCCGGCGGGTTGCTGGCGGAACTGGCTTCACACCAGGTGGACGTCGCCAACTGGGCGATCGGTTCGGAGCCTGTTTCCGTGGTCGCCACGGGTGGGATCGATTACTGGAAGGACGGCCGCGAAACCTGCGATAACGTGCAGGCCATCTACGAATACCCCGGGGGACAGAAGCTGCTCTGGAGCTCCATCCTCTACAACGCTCACTTGGAGTTTGACGAACAGATCATGGGTGACCGGGGAACGCTGATTATCACGCTTGGGAAGGGCATGTACTACCGCGAGGCGGTGGCCAAGGTTTCCAGCAGTAACAGCAAGGAAAACTGGTGGGCTGGCGCGACGGTCACCAGCCTGGCCCCGCAGGAAGGCATTCCCATTTTCCCCGAGCGCGGCGCTAACGGGGAGATCGGTTTCGTGGATCGAGAGGTGCGTTACGCGAAGCGCTGGCTGGCCTCGATGGGCATTTACAGTTACGAAGAGCCCCATGACCCTTGGTGGACCGAGATGTACAATTTCATGTTGAGTGTACGTGATGGAAAACCCGTGATTGCACCGCTCGAAATCGGCGTCGCCGACGCGCGGGGCGTCATTTACGGGAACCGCGCGGTGGAGACGGGACAGAAGGTTTTCTGGCCCAAGGCTCAGCCGCTCAAGGAGACCTAGAAAGAAGGCAACCAGGTGTAAACGGACACTCTTCACTGGATCGATCGACGCGGGTTTTGTGCTGCTCAGGAAACCCCGCGCATACTCCGTTGGATTGTGCGTAAGGAAATCGAAGGAAAACCCTTCCCGGCAGTGCGTATCAATTTGAAGGCGACTTTCAACTCCGGGGCGCGAGGGCGGTGGATCGTTCTCGCTGCGATGCTGGCCGCGGGCGCCTGGCTGGCGCGCGCGGACGACGCCGCAATCCGCTACGAGGCCTCACACGAGTCGATGGGAACGGTCTTCACCGTGGCCGTGTATGGGCGTGACCAGGCATTTCTCTCCGAAGTAGTCAACGAGGTTTTCGAGGAAATTGACCGGCTTGACGAGCAGATGAGCAACTACAAGCCGGAGAGCGAGCTATCCGTCATCAACCGCGAGGCCGCACAGCACGAGATGATCGTGGAGCCGCGGCTTTTCGGCCTGATCCAGTTTTCGCTCCGCGCCAGCCAGGAGTCCGGCGGCGCCTTTGACATCACGGTGGGGCCGCTGATGAAACGTTGGGGCTTCTTCCGCGGGCAAGGACGGTTACCGAGCCCGGCGGAGATCTCGCAGGTTCTCAACGCCGTGGGCTATCAGCATGTTTACCTGGTTCCGGAGCGCCGAGGCCTTCGGTTCGATGTCAGCGGTGTGGAGATTGACTTGGGCGGAATCGCCAAGGGCTATGCGGTCGACCAAGCCGTGGAGATTCTGCGCTCGAACGGCATTATGGGCGCTTTGGTTTCCAGTGGAACGAGCAGCATTTACGCTTTGGGCTCTCCTCCCGGCGAGCGAGGGTGGAAGGTCACCGTGCGCGATCCGTTCGAGGCCGGGAAAGCCGCGGATGTCTTTCGCCTGCAGAACTTCGCCCTTTCAACTTCCGGCAATTACGAGAAGTCTTTCAAGATTGGTAGCAAAACCTATTGCCACATCATGGACCCACATACGGGCTGGCCGGTCGAGAACATGCTCTCGACGGTGGTCGTCGCCCCCACCGGAACCGAAAGCGAGGCGTTGACGAAGATTTTCTTTGTCGGTGGTGTGGAGAAGTCGCGCCCATACCTCGCGAGCCATCCGAACGCCCTTGCGGTTTTCTATCAGCCCGGAGAGAGGCCGCAGACCTTCAAGCGCACGGTCCTGCGCTCGAAGTCCTTTCAACTTCCTTCCGACAGCCTCGCGGAGTTTGAAAAGTAAAAATGGGACGCTTCGAGCGCGAAGACCTCACAGACTTTCTCCTGGACGACAGCAGGACACCAGCATTCCCGACAGACTCCTGCAAACGGACTGAAACCAGCCCGGAATAGCCTTGCGCCAGGCTTTTATGTTAATGTTACGCCTACGTTTAGTTCTTGCGAAGCGCTTTCACTTTGCGACTATGATCATCCTGCGTTGCGAGGTCCGAACCCCACATGAAACTGGAAGATGTTGCCAAGCGAGCCAAAGTTTCGATTGCCACGGTTTCCCGCGTCCTCAACGACGCCGGTCCGGTTAGGAACACCACCAAAGCGCGTGTCCTGAGAGCGGTTCAAGATCTCAAGTATCATCCTAACATCCACGCTCGAACCTTAGCGGGCGGCAAGAGCCGCACGCTGGGCATGATCGTATCCAATCTGGAGAATCCGTTTTTCCTGGACATTTTCCGGAGCCTGGAATCGGAAGCGCGCCGTCACGGCTACGAGGTGGTGGTGGCCAACACGGACTACAACCCGCGCCGGCTGGTGAACAGCGTGCACTTGATGATGGGCCGTCGAGTGGCGGGGCTGGCGGTCATTGTCTCCGAGATGGATCCCACCCTCATGCAGGAGCTCATCGAGTCGAACCTCCCCGTTGTCTTTTATGACGTGGGGACGCCGGCGAAAAACATCTCGAACATCCGGGTGAATTATCAAAAGGGAATTCAGAAGACGGTCGAATACCTGCACTCGCTTGGGCACCGGCACATGGCCTTTGTGGGCCACCATACCAGCCTGGAGCCGCTCCTTGACCGCAAAGTCTCCTTCGTGGAGACGATGAAGCGGTATGCCGGAGATGTGGAGTTCACCACCGTTGCAGACCGAGACGGACCCACAGGAGGAGAGCAGGCGACGCGGACGCTGCTGGCCACCGGCTTCCGGCCCACGGCGATCATCTGCGTGAACGATTACATGGCTTTGGGAGTGCTGAAGGCCCTTCGGGAAAGTGGCTTGGCGGTTCCCGATGACGTGTCCGTGACCGGCTACGATAACATCAGTCTCTCCGAGTACGCCTTTCCGGCTCTCACCACAGTCAATATCCCTCGGGAGAAAATTGGACACCTGTCGTTCGAAGCTCTCGTTCCACCGCACGAAGGTGGGCAGGTGCTGGGCCGGGGCTTCTTGATCGACCCCGAAGTGGTCATCCGCGAGTCCACCGGGCCACCGCCGCACAATTAATCCCGCCGCGGACCGCAAGGATCCTTCGACTATAAGGCCACATGGTTTCTCTGTGTGCATCCCTGTGATTTTTGCAGGCGCCGGCAGGCTTCTGCCGGCGGGCCGGTGCTGCGAAGGGCGTGATAGAATCTTTTGAGGGGGGGCCGAGGCGATGGTTTCGATTGCTCGCAAGAACCTGTTTCACGACAAGGTCCGCTTTGCGGTCGCCCTGGCCGGAATTGCCTTTGCCGTCGTGCTCATCACGGTGCAACTTGGGGTTTACTTGGCTTTTCGTGCCAACGTCAGTGTGCTCATTGACCACACCAATGCGGACATCTGGGTCACGGCACGCGGGCTGGAAAACTTCGACTTCGGCAAGCCCTTCAGCGAGAAAAAACTGTACGAGGTTGAGGAAGTGCCGGGCGTCGCGTGGGCGGAGAAATACCTGCTGGCCTTTGGTTATTGGAAGACGCCCGCCGGCAGCCAGGAAACCGTGCAGATGGTGGGCTTCGATCCCGAAACCATGGTCGGGGCGCCCTGGAATATCGTGAAAGGGAATCCGCAAGACGTGAAGTACTTCAACTCCGTCTTTTACGACGAGGCGGAGACCAACCGCCTCGGCAATCTCCCCGTCGGAGCAGAGACGGAGATCAACAGCCACCGGGTCCGCGTCACTGGCATTATTCGCGGCGCGCGGTCCTTCATCCAAAGTCCCTATATTTTCACTTCCTTCAAGAATGCTCTGAATCTTTCCTTTGTTAACAAGGGAAATACCGTCTATGTGCTCGTCAAAGTGGCCCCCGGTTATTCCGCTCAGGAGGTCAAACGGCGCATTCAAGACACGGTTAAAGACGTGGATGTTTATACCTCTCCCGAGTTCAGCAAGAAGACGGAAGACTACTGGATGGTCAATACCGGTACAGGCGTAGCTCTGCTTGCCGTGGCCCTGATGGGATTGTTGATCGGAACGGTGATTGTGGCCAACACCATCTACACTTCCACGACCGAACATCTGAAAGAGTTCGGTACGCTGAAGGCCATCGGCGCTTCCAACTGGGATCTTTACAGGATCATTATTGAGCAGGCACTGATCAATTCTGTAATCGGCTATGCCGTCGGAATGCTGGTCAGTTATGGGGCGATTCAGGCCTTCAAGCGGGGGCATCTGCAGATCCTCCTCCCTGTGCCGGTGCTGGTGGGGATATTCACCCTCACGGTAATGATGTGCCTCTGGTCGTCCGTGCTTTCGATCTACAAGGTGACCAGGATCGATCCGGCGCTGGTTTTCAAGAGCTAGTGGTCAGTTTTCAGCAATCAGTCCTCAGTGGCATGTGGCGCTTGCGAAGAACTGACGACTGACAACTGATGACTAAAGACCGGCGCCCACAGGAAACTGATTCAATGCCCGTTGCCACCCAAACCGTTCTGCGGCTCGATCGCGCCAGCAAGACCTATGGCGAAGGCGAGTCGGCCGTGGAAGCCGTGCGTGACGTGTCCCTGGACCTCGAGGCGGGGAAATTCATCTTCTTGATGGGGCCGTCGGGGAGCGGCAAGACCACCCTGCTCATGCTGATGGGGTGTTTGCTCCGACCGACCTCCGGTTCCGTGTATGTCTTTAACGAAGAGGTCAGCTCCCTGGATGAAGCGCGCTTGCCTCGCGTGCGCCGCGACAGAATCGGATTCATTTTTCAGGGATTCAATCTCTTCCCGGCTCTCACGGCGCTCGAAAATGTGGAGGTGACACTCAACCTGAAAGGCTACCGGGGCGGCGAGGCGCGCGAGGAGGCTCGCAAGCTGCTGACGCACGTCGGGCTGGAAAGAAGAATGGATCATCTGCCGGAAGACTTGAGCGGCGGCGAGAAGCAGCGCGTGGCCGTGGCGCGTGCCTTGGCAGGCAACCCGTCTATCATTCTCGCCGACGAGCCGACGGGAATGTTGGATTCCAGGACCGGACGGTTAATCACGGAAATCCTTCGTGATCTCGCGCACGAGGAAGGCCGGCTGGTGTTCATGGTGAGTCACGACCCGAGAATCACTGCGCTGGCAGATCAGATTCTGCAAATCGAAGACGGACACTTACGGGACTAGGCCGAATGTCAAAGCAACACAAAAATCTTTACATGTTCGCCGTGCTGGGCGTGGTGCTCTTTGTGCCGTTGATCCTGTTCCTGACGTCGGTCACGCAGAATTCCTCCGGATTCAAAAACGAAGTGCGGGTGCATCGCGGCAGGATTGATTCTCACCTTGCGGCGCGCGGGCACGTGGAGGGCGCGACGTCGCAGGAAATCAAGCTAGCCTCGCGGGTGGTGGGAAGGCTGAAGGAGGTCACAGTCAACGACGGCGACCCCGTCCGCAAAGGGCAGGTCGTTGCCGTGCTGGAGAATGACGACTTGCAGGCGCAGGTCGAGCAGGCTCGCGCCAACGTGCTGCGCGCGCAGGCGGCGCGGGAAAAGCTCCAAAACGGCGCTCGGCCGGAAGAGCGCGCGGCATCGCGCGCCGCCCTGGACGAGGCCCAGGCTGCCGCCGACAACGCGCGCCAGAATTACGAGCGTTCCCTAAAGCTCTTCCAGGAGGGCGGCATTATTTCGCAGTCGCTTCTGGACCAGTCGGAGCGCGACTGGAAGATGGCCCAGGCCCGGCTGGAATCGGCGCGTGAGAACTACAAGCTCATCATGGCGCCGCCCCGCTCGGAAGACGTGGCCGCCGTCAAGGCGGAAGTGGAACTCGCTCGCGCGCAGCTCGCCCAGGCGCAGGACAACTACGATAACACCTTCGTGCACTCGCCCGTGGATGGCGTCGTCGTAAAGCGTTATATGAATCCCGGCGAGTCCATTTCCTATGAATCCCTCTATCAACCGATCGTCTCGGTTTCCGACACCACCCACTTGATGGTGCGTACGGAAATTGATGAGACCGATATTGCCAAGATTCAAATCGGCCAGCGTGCGGCGATTCGCTGCGATGCCTTCCGCGGCCAGACTTTCTACGGAGACGTCGTGCGCATCAGCGGGGGCCTGGGCCGGAAGAAAATTCAAACCGATAATCCCACCGAGAAGATTGATACCGACGTTCTGGAGAGCTTCGTCGAAGTCGATCGCGGCTCGCCCTTGCGCGTCGGACTGCGGGTGGACGTTTATATCGAACTGGCCCGGCGGGACAATGTTTTGGTCGTCCCGCTTCGCGCCGTGGAGTTGCAGCAGGGTATTGTCACCGTGCGAGTAGAGACTTCCTCCGGCCTCGAAACCCGCAAAGTCCGCTTGGGCGCGCAGGACGGCCTCAACATCGAAGTCGCCGAAGGCGTCAACGAAGGCGAGGCGCTGGTGTACTGAACCCCGGACGCCCTCGCCGCTTCCGTGCCCCCTCCGCCGCGCCGGCTAAGCTCCCCACGGGGTTAAATCCGCGAAAAGCACAAGGTGTTCGCGTCGCGGGGCCAGGAGATCCCGCTGCGGTCGGAGCACAGCAGCAGGCTACTTGTTCAGCGGCTTCATCGCCACTTCCTTGAAGAAGACGATGTCGTTGTCGCTGTGGTTCTGCAAACCAAACCAGCCTTCGCTGGGGCGCGGGCCGCGCTGCGGCTCGAAGTCGAACTTTCGCGCCGGAACGGGTTGGCCTTCGGTGTAGTCCGTTACCTTCACGCCGTTCAGAACCACGACGGTGTGCGGGCCATCCAGTGTGATCTCCATCGTGTTCCACTCCGGCCCGGGCTTTCCCGGCTTCGCGAGCGGTTTGGTGAGCGAATAGAGCGTGCCGGTCACGTGGTATTCGTCTTCGGCGGATTTCTCAGGCTCATTATCGATTTGCACTTCATATCCGTAATGCACGGGCATCCACTCTTCGCGCGGTTCGACGGGGATACGAATGAAGACCCCGGAGTTGTCATTCTTGTCGCGCATGCGATAGACCACGCGGATGACGCAGTTGCCGACCTTGCCGCCGGTCCAGTAGAGCAGTCCCATACCGCCGTGAGTGCGAATCAGACCATCCTCAACGGTCATGTCCCCCGGGCCCACGTGCTTCCAACCGGTCAGGTCTTTCCCGTTGAAGAGTTGTTGCCATTCGTCGGCCAGGACGCGGCCCGGAAAGAGCGTCAGTGCCAGGAGCAGGATTACCAGAATCCCTCGTCGATTCATATCTCACCTCAGTGGCCCGGATTTGGGTCTCGTGAAACTCGCCATTGTACACAGAAGCGGTTCCACATTCGAGCCTCTTCCTTCTGAATTGGTGGGAAGATCGCCTGGTGTGCTGAATCAGAAGTTCGTTGATGAAGTCAGCCCGCGGAGCGGGCGATAGGACGTAGCCCACGGCGTAAGAGTCTGTGTGAAAACCCGGCTGGCAGACGTGGAGGCCGCCTTTAGGCGGGCATAAGTTGTTGAAGGTGCGATGCCGGGCTGAAGCCCGCCTCTACGAAAACCACCGCGTTCCAGGGTTTTCACACAGACTCGCAAGCCGTGGCTAAGGGAACCCTCCTTCACCCCCGTCCCCTCTCCCGCCCGCGCGGGAGAGGGGTGCCGAAGGCGGGGTGAGGGCTCTCTCCCCCAAGGCTTGCGCCCGCGCACGGCGGGTCAAGGGAGACCCTGGGCTACAATCTTGCACCCCTGACGGGGCTGCGGAACGGTCGCCCGTAAGGCGAAGGCTTTATCAGCGAACTTCTGACTCAGGACACTACGGACGGGTTGCCTTCTTTGAGCTTTCGGAATTGCAGGCCGGTGTCGTAGGATAACGCCTTTCCGCTTGTGAGTTGCAGGGGAGGCGGTCGCGTGATTGGCCCCGCTGAGAAAATTGATTTGCGTGCTTTGGTCAAGGAATTCTGGCCGGAAGGCCGGTGAAATTCGCAGGCTGGCGGCCCTGCGGTCTGCCCTGATTGGCAGTCTGCCCGAAATGGCATTGCCACGTACCCAGAGGAGGTTCATATGGCGAGGAAACCCATCGGTGCAAAGGTGTGGATCGTTCCTGACAGTTACCTGCCGGAGCAAAGTACCGGCGGGCTGAGGAGTCACGAATCGACCTGCGTTCTCAACCTGAGTTCGCGCCCCGCGAAGGTGAAGCTCACGGTCTACTTCGAGGACCGCGAGCCACTGGAAGGCTTTGAAGCTACGTGCCCCCCCTCGCGGACCGTGCATATTCGCCTTGATAGCCTGAAAAACCGCCGCGGCGAAGCGCTCCCGGTGGCCAAGCCAATGGCCTTGAAAGTCGAGAGTGATGTGGCGGTAGTGGTCCAACACACTCGGCTCGATACTACCCAGCCGGCGCTGGCGTTGATGACCACGATGGCATTTCCGTTGCGGTGAGAAGCTGGGGAGGATAGATTGCCTTTACCGCAGAGGCGCTGGGACGCAGAGAAAGAGCTACGTCTCTTGACTCCTCTGCGCGTCCGCGTCTCTGCGGTCAAAAGGGTCTGCGGGGATGGTTACACAGCTTCTGGGGGGTAAGGAGTCTCAGTGTTTGCCAGGAAGATCCGCGTCGAAATCGTCAGTCCCGAAGGTCGGCGTGGTTGCCCCCTCGGTTGGCTGGATAGTTTCTGCATGCGCAGCTTCACGGGGCGCGGCGCCTTTGACGAGACGCTTCCCGTGGCGGAGGGTCTGCTGGAGGTGAGCTTCCAGGTGGACTCGGACGCCTTGCGCGCGGACATGGAAGACTGGCTGACGAGGAAATTCGGAAGAGGCAAGCTCATCAAGCTGATGCTGACCGAAGTCAAACCCCGTTGAGCCAACCTTGGGGGAATATCCTGGCGCGCCGGGCGTTGAATGCCGGGCGTTCCCTCAGGAGGCTTCGACAACTTTGATGGTCAGCAATACCTTGTCATCGACGTGCGTCCCTCCGCGGGAGTATACCGCCACATCGTCACACACCTTCAGCACGATCTCTTTGGCCTTGAGTTCCACGACGCGGCTGACGCTGGCGACGAGTCGCTCCGAGCCAAACTCCTCGTTTTGCGTGTCCATGGCCTCGGTAATGCCATCCGTGCACAGAACGAGGGTGTCGCCGGTCTGGAATCTCACGTGGCCGCGATCGTACTGAGCATTCTCGAACAAGCCGATGACCATGCCGCCCTCGGTGAGCTGGAGGGGCTCCTTGCCGGGCCGTACGATGACCGGAGGAACGTGCCCGCAGTTAATGTAGTGAATAGCTTTCCGCCGCGTGTCGATCAGCCCCAGGAACATGGTCATGTACTTTTCGCCCCGCGTGTCGGTCAGGATCATGCGGTTCACGGATTCGGCGATATCGTTCAGGGAGTGCAAGTGCAGCACCAGGGCCCGCAAGGTGGCTTGGAGGTTCGACATCACCAGGGCTGAGCTGATGCCCTTGCCTTCCACGTCCGCGATGACCACCAGCAGCGTGTGCGGCCCCAGGCTCAGGAAATCGTAGTAGTCGCCACCCACCTCGAAACAGGGTTCATTGAGGACGGCGATGTCGAAACCCGGGACGACGGGCGTCGTCTCGGGCAGCAGGCTGCGCTGAATGCCTCGGGCCAGAGCCACGTCCCGCTCCAGGCGTTCTTTCTCCAGCAGGTCACGGTGAAGCTGGGCGTTTTCGAGACTCAGCGCCATGTGTCCGGAGAGTGTCAGTAAGACGTCCGTGTCTTCCTCCGTGAAGCTTCCCTGAAGTTTGTTCAGGAGTTGCAGGGCGGCAATGATCTTGCCGGCCTTGTTTCGGACGGGCAGCGTCAGGATGTTTCGCGTGTGGAAACCCGTGCGCTTGTCCACGGCAGGGTCGAAGCGGGGATCGGCGTAGGCATCGGGGATGTTGACGATCTCCCCGGTCTTGGCGACGTGACCGGCAATTCCTCGGCCCAGCGGAAGGCGGATTTCCTGTTTCTCCAGACCATGGGCGATGAGCGACCAGATCTCTTCCGTTTTCTCATCCACCAGGAAAAGCGTCCCTCGTTCGGCCTTCGCGAGGGTCTTTGCCACCTCCAGAATCCGGCCCAGGAGTACGGAGAGATCCAGCGTGGAGTTGAGTGCCTTGCTGGCCTCGACCAGAAACTGCAGCTTGTCCAGGTTGTGTTGCGCGGAGCTGAACAATTCCGCGTCCCGCAGCGCGACGGAGGCAAGGCGCGCGTGCAGGCGGAAAAGCGCCAACAGCGATGGTTCCGGAGCTTGCGCGCAGGCCAGGAGTAGCACTCCGAAAGTCTTGGATTCCACCGATAGCGGGTAGGCGGCGAGAAAGTGGAGCTGGTTCTGCTCCGCCCACTGAGTTACTTCGTCTCCCTCCGCGGCCTCCCCCTGGTAGACCTGCGGCAGCTTCGCTTGCACGGTTCTTCCTAGCAGTGAATGGGTTGCGGATGTGTCGTCGAGGGAGGTGGGGAAGGCAGGCGCTCCGGCCGAGGCCGCGAGCGCCAGGCGCGACTGGCCAGAATCCAAGCGCCATATTCCGGCCACCGCCATCGCGTAATGAGTTACGAGACGTTTGACCAACGCATCCATGACCCCATGGGGGTCGAGGGGCGTGCCGAAATCGCAACTCAGCTCATCAATTTCCCTGACCAGGTTCATGGGTGATTGCTCCTGGGTGGCTCGTGGATGGCGACTGTTCTTGTGCCGTTCCTGACGCATATCCTAGGTCCTTAAGAGAGTGGAGTTAAAGGCGAGGAAGAGCAATATATAGCTTCTTAGCGCTTGGTGCAAACCGCATTTCGACGCTGGAGGCCCGTTCGTTCGGATCCTGATCCTACCCGCGATTGGAGATCTTGTAGTGCTTGGGAAGGAGGAAGTGAGTAACTCGGGGAAACCCGGGATTACTCACTTCCCCAGGTAGTCAAATAGAATTACGGAATTAGACGCTGGCACGACCTCAAAGGTTGCACCTTTTTTTGTGAGCCGCCCGAGCGGCGAGAACGGGTTTGCTGGACTTCTGGGCGGGCAGTTCAGAGCCGATTACGCCGATTGAAGAAAAAACCGTGCTCCATTGGACGCGAATGAAAGTATACTTTCCACGGGCAAAAACCAAAAAGTTAATTCCGGATACATGGGAAGCGAACAGTGCCTCGACGTCCGCATCCGAGTCCGACAGCTCTCTTATTCTCAAGACTCGAGGATTTTTGTGGTTCAAGAAGGCGGGAAGAGCGCAGACCACAATTCACCTCAACCGATCCGCGGCAACCAGGGCGCACCGACCACTTCGCCGACGTCTCGCTGGCGCAGTGGTTGGCATTTACACCGTACGAATTGGTGCGGGCGCATCTCAATATCGACAAGTCGGTCCTGTCGAAGGTCTCGACGCAAAAGACGCCAGTACTAGGGGCCTGAACCGGGCGATCGCAGGCGAACTCGCCTCGCACCGGACTTCGGCGCTTTGTCGACTGCCGAAGTCCGCGAGACGCGACTGAAGCGTAGTGCTCATCCTCATACGACCGAAGGAGAAACAAGATGACGGACATTCGCAAGGAAACCGACAGCCTCGGCGAAGTAAATGTTGCTGCCGACAAGCTCTGGGGCGCCCAGACCCAGCGCTCGCTTGAGCACTTCAGCATTGGCAAGGACCTGATCCCAAGCGAGATGATCAGCGCGTACGCCATCCTGAAGAAAGCCGCCGCCAATGCCAACCATGCCGGCAAGCGGCTCGACGACCAGCGCGACAAGCTTATCGTTCAAGTCTGTGACGAAATCCTCGCTGGCCAGCATCAGGATATGTTTCCCCTGCATGTGTGGATGACGGGCAGCGGCACGCAGTTCAACATGAACGTGAATGAGGTGATCTCCAACCGCTGCTGCCAGCTCGCTGGCACGCCGCTTGGGAGCAAGACGCCGGTTCACCCCAACGACCATGTCAACATGTCCCAGTCGTCCAACGACTCCTTTCCCTCCGCAATGAACATCGCGGCGGCGGTCAATGTGAAGCGGCGACTGATCCCAGCGGTGAAGGCGCTGCACGATGCCATCGCTGCGAAGGTCGAGCAGTGGAAGGACATCGTCAAGATCGGCCGCACGCACATGCAAGACGCCACGCCAATCACTCTCGCGCAGGAATGGTCGGGCTATGAGGGCATGCTCGCAGACGATCTCGAGCGGATTGAAGACGCACTACAAGGTGTCTACCGTCTCGCGCTCGGCGGCACGGCAGTGGGCACCGGCATCAACTCGGCGCCCGGCTTCGCCGAGGCCGCTGCGGCCGAGATCGCCAGGCTCACAGGCCTGCCGTTCGTCAGCGCGCCGAACAAGTTCACGGTGCAGGGCGCGCACGACGCTCTCGTCCAGCTCTCCGGTACATTACGCACGCTCGCCGTGTCGCTCTACAAGATCGGCAACGACATTCGGCTGATGTCCTGCGGCCCGCGAGCGGGCTTCGCCGAACTGGTGATCCCGGAGAATGAACCAGGCTCCTCGATTATGCCGGGCAAGGTAAACCCGACCCAGGCTGAGGCGCTCACGATGATCGCCGTGCAGGTGATGGCGAACGACGTGGCAGTGGGCTTCGGTGGCGCCGGCGGTTACCTCGAGATGAACGTCTACAAGCCCCTGATCATCTTCAACGTTACTCACTCGATCACGATCATGACGGACGGGTGCACGAACTTCCGCAAGTTCCTGGTCGAGGGAACGAAGCCGAATCTAAAGAAGATCAAGGAGTATGTGGACCGCTCTCTGATGCTCGTGACTGCGCTCGCGCCGGTGATTGGCTACGACAAGGCGTCGAAGATTGCGCACTACGCGATGGACAACGACCTCACGCTGAAGGCTGCCGCGCTGAAGCTCGGCTTCGTGACGGAGGGCGAGTTCGACCGTGTCGTTGATCCAGCCAAGATGGTCAAATCGTACGTCGCGACTGCCAAGTAGCAAGCGTAGCACCGACCTGTCCTCTAGGCATTTTTCCAAAGCATCTAAGCTATGAGGAAAGGGCTTCCCAAAAGCCTCCCTCAGGCCCCGTGAGTTCGTCCGCGTGCGGAAGCTGGTTTATAATGCCTGCTTCGTGGTCAACAGTCATCGGAGATCTGAGCGCGTAGGGACATCTCATCATGAGCTATATTGTTACTCCTTTCCAAGTCAGCTCACGGGGGCTGGCGGAGCCCGTCAAGGTTCGATTTGTGCACTTGTTTCCTGCCATCGCCACTCGTCACAGCGATACCATCGATTGTGTGTTTCTTGTCGAAGGACAGCGCACCACGGTCGCAATTTCCTGCGCGGCGCTGACGGAGCTGCGGGAGAAAGACGGGAAGTACTTGAGCGACCAACAACTCGCTGAGATTGCGGCGTTGTTCCTGCGTCGTACCTTGGAGCACGGCTACGACGCCGCCCGAGCCGAGCTCTTCATTGACAAAGACCAACTCCACGCGCTCGGCCAGGAATTGGGTTATCTCTAGCAGGTTGCGGAAAAACTCGCCCCGACGAGGCAGCGGCGATTTCACATCGCCACGTATCCTGTGTTTTCATCGCCAGCATGGCGACGTGAAGTCGCCGCCACACGTTTTTCCGCAACCTGCGAGAGATCTCAACGTCGAGAGTTAGCCCCGACCAGCGCTCTCCTTCTCGTGGCCGTTCAATGCGGCTGGTTTGCGGTCTCGGCGAACCCGCTGCAAATCTAGGGACAGATTTGCGGTGGCTACCGGCCCGCGGGCGGAGAGGGGCCAGTTCACTTCTCTCGCTTGCCCGCCGAGTGCCAATTCCAGGCACTCTGAACGATGGCTTCCAGCCCACATTGTCGTGGTTTCCAGCCTAGAGCCTTGCCCGCTTGGCTTGCATCGGCGACCAGCACGGGCGGATCACCCGCGCGGCGTGGGCCCTCGCGAGCCGGCACAGGTCGCGGTGAGATTTTCCCCACGGCGTCGACGACCTCGCGCACGGAGTGTCCCTGGCCTGTGCCGAGGTTCAGCGCCAGGCTCGGGCCGCCGCGGGTCAGATACTCCAGCGCCAACACATGGGCTTCGGCCAGGTCGGTGACGTGGATGTAGTCCCGTATGGCGGTGCCGTCCGGCGTAGGATAATCGGTGCCGTAAATCTCCACGTAAGGAAGCCGCCCGAGCGCGGCCTGGATGACCAGCGGAATAAGGTGGGTTTCAGGATCGTGCTCTTCGCCCAGCTCGCCCTCCGGGTCCGCTCCGGCTGCGTTGAAATATCGCAGTGCGACCCATCCCAATTCGTAGGCGTTGCCGTACCACTCGAGCGCGCGTTCCATCATCAACTTTGTCTCGCCATAGGGGTTCACGGGGCGCGTGGGGTGATCCTCCGGGATGGGGACCTTCTGGGGATCGCCGTAGGTGGCCGCGGAGGAGGAGAAAACAATCCGCTTCACTCCCACCTCCAGCATGGCGTCCAATAGGCGCAGCGTGTTGACCACGTTATTCCAAAAGTACTTCCTAGGGTCCCTGACGGATTCACCTACCAGCAGACTCGCTCCGAAATGCATGACCGCTTCGATGTGCTCGTCTCTCAGCAGCGGCGGGAGCAGTTGCGGGTCAGCAAGGTCCCCTTCGACGAACCGTCCCCACTTCACCGCCCAGCGATGGCCGGAGCTGAGATTGTCCAAAGTAATGGGCGCGTGGCCTGACTTCGCCAATGCCTTGGCAGTATGACTTCCGATATAGCCTGCCCCGCCCGTCACCAGAACCCTCATGCGGTATCCTCCCTGGGTTTCACGGATGTTGCTTGAAACCTTGCCTGGCAACATATCGCGTCTGCGTCGCGCTGTGCAACTCCGAATTCCGGCGCCGCTTTTTCGTGATGCAGGATTGAGCGGAGGCGGGGAAGATTCGGCAACCCGGAGAGTCACCTTTCGGATGGCCCGAGAAGCGAAGCCAGGTTTCTTAGGATGCGCTCGACGTGCGAGCCCCGCCAGTAGACGTGGCCGCAGCCCGTGCAGCGAAAGAAATCTTCATAAATCCGCAAGACTTTGGAATCGACGGGGGATTCGACATCGCGTTTTTCCACCCGGGCAATGCGGGAATTGCAGAGCGTGCACCGGGTCCAGAGCCCAGAGTGCGTGTCCAAACCAAAACGCTCGACCAGCTCGCGCAACTGCTCCGGTGGGAATTCACTCTTCAGGCTATAGACGTTCGCCATGCTCGGGAAGCGCTTCTGGATGTCACCGCGCGTCAGCACCACTCGTGCGTTCTCCTGCGCGATTTCGAGGAGCTGCGTGGTGCTCATGTCGCGCGCGTACAACGTATCGTACCCCAGCAGGCGCAGGAGTTTCGCCAGCCGCCCCAGCATTCGATCCGCAGCGAATTGGATCTCCGAGGAATCCATGGAACGACCCGCAGGCTCCGCTGCCGGCAAAGCCACCGCGAGATTCGCGAGTGTCTATGCTTCTGATCGCATCGAAATCTTTCCCCCACGCCACCTGTGGGGAACATCATAGCAGCCCCTGAATCACCAGTAGGCGGCGGTAGCTGGGGTTTCCGTAACAGGGCTGGTCGCACCTTCCGCATTCATGTCCGGGGCTGCGGCATTCTAACACGCGTGCAGGCCGCGAGTGAGGAGCACGGGCCGCTTTGCGCGAGAAGCAAATGGAACCGCGGGCAGGCGCGCCGCAAGCAGGGGAGCCTGCCCGGACCACGACCGGCAGAGGCCGTTTCTCGCCGAGCTCAATGGGGAGTGCTGAAAAAGGAAAGACCCGTCCGGCTCAGGGCTTATCAGGCAGGATTGTGGGGTTGCTAATTAAATCCCGGACGGGTCGGTGGGCTTGTTGGTAGCGCTTGCGGCAATTCTGCCGCTTTCCTTCCTCCTACCGAATATTGTTATTCACGGAATCCTGCCGCCAGGAAACGGGCTCATCTCGGGGTCGGGCGCTCTCCATTGGTCGACCACGGAGCGCCTTCTTCGACCTCTGGCCCGCCATGCTTTCTGAAGCGCCGAGCTAGCCACCCCACGTGGCCTTCTCCCCTTGCTCGCGCTGCCTTCCACCTCGCGCAGGCGGAGGGACCGGCAGGATTCCGACACAACTTCGTGCCATGGGCTGAGAACCGGTCAATCTTCTGCTTGGTCCCTATACCAAGATACCCCACTTTACAGGAGTGTCAAGGGAATCGGGCCATCTGCGGACCTTTTTTTACATTTGTGTTAAGATTCAAGCTGACTGGTCATAAGGAGGCCTGCACATGAGCATCGGCACCCGCATCATTCAGCTCCGTAACCAGAGGGGCATGACCCAGCGGGACTTAAGCGCGCGCACGGGTCTGGCCGGTTCATATCTTTCGCGCATTGAGAACCGCCATCTTGAGCCGCGCCCGCGCACATTACGTAAGATTGCGGCGGCCCTCGGGGTTCCCATGAGCGAGCTTTTCCAGGAACGCTCCGCCAAGCTTGGAACCCTGCAGTGCGCCATCACCACCTCGGGGAACTGCGTCATGGACATGCTGCGCTCCAGCCACGGCAAGTCTACCGGGCCCCGTGGCGAAAGCTACAGCCCGCGTCAATTGCAGTTGCTGCGCATGGCGTGTTACCTGATCGAGACGGCCGACGCGCGCCTCCTCGACTCCCTCGACATTCTGCTCAGTGCTTTGCTCAGCGCGGAGCAACACCAGCTGCCCGGGCGCGAGAACACACTCCTGCCCTCGGCGGGAGAAGCGGGGCGGTCATCCCCCCACGGCTGACTTCCGGCGTTCGCTGCAGGCGCTTCCCGTCGCGCCTTCCACACGCTTAGGGATGGCGCCACGCGATGGGCCGCTTCAGTTTCCACCTCAGTGGAGCGGGTTTTCCCGACGCGCGCGATCCGCCCTGCGGCTCACCGCACCTTTACACGAAGTTCGACCGTCGCCGTCCGGGAGCGCGCTATCTCGCAGCCGGTCCGGCCAGGGAAGGCACGGCTTGAAACCCATGGCCCTGGGTGGAGGGCGAAGAGAATTTCGACTCGAGATAGGTGAGGGGGATATCGTAGAGCAGCACCTTGGGCGAGTGGCGCAGGCTGTCGTGGATAAAGCAGACGTGCGTACACCAGCATTGGTCGCGCCCGATGGCCTCCAATTCTTCCGCACGCGCCTGAGCCTGCCAGAATTTCTCAAAGTCGCAGCCGTAATCGCGCAGGTTGGCGAGCCTGCTGCGAAGTTCGCAGGACCGTACGTCGCCGTTGGAGTCGATCACGATGGAGGTCTCGCCGGCGGTGCAGGGCATGGGCCAGGGATGGGGCGACGAGATATTCTCGAGTTGAATCTTGTTATGCAGCGCGAGCGTGCCATGGTAGTAGACCTGCGCGATTTTTCGCCCCAGGCCGGTGCGACGCCGGAAGACCTGGTCCGCGTAGTAGTCATAGACCGCCTGCAGGTCTCTGTAAAGGGTCGCTAGGCGTTGTGTGGGGATCTGTTTCAGCGTCGGGTCCTGGGCGTTGCCGCGGATGATGTTAAAGTAGTGGCCGTCCACCGCGCAGTTTGCCTTGACGAACTCGGCGATCGCCATCACGTGGTCGAAATTCTCGGCGCAGATCACGGTGTTGACGTTCACGCGCAGCTGGGGGAATTTCCGCCGGCAGGGCTGAACCGCTTCGAGGGTTTCAAGCGTCTTTGTGAAATTCCCAGGCACGGCGCGGAGCGAGTCCTGCATGGCGTGGAGCCCGTCCGTCGCTACGTTCAGGTCGAGTTGCAGTCCGGGGTTCTCTTCGCAAATGCGCGAAATCCACTCGGCCGTGCGCGCGGGCAGCAGGCCGTTGGTCGGCAGGTTCACCCAGCGGACTCCGTTCTGGGTGTGAAAAAGATGGATGATGTCGGTGAGTTCGCGCCGCAGCATCGGCTCGCCGCCCGAAAGCCAGAAGTCCGTGAAAGCCGGCATGCCCAGCGAGAGCCTGCGGATTTCATCCCAGGTGAGGTCGCCAGGCTGGTTCAGTTCTTGCCAGTAAAAACAGGTCCGGCATTTGGCATTGCAGGCAGATGTGACGAAGAGGATTACCGTGCCCAAGCGCTTCTTCCGCCCCAGGGAATGATAAATCTTCACCAGATCCGATTTGTCGCTTGTAGCCATCTTTGCGCGAGTGCCCTGGAAACGGAGATTGTACCAAAATCCAGGGGCATGGGGGCGAAACAAGGCAAGGGACAGTTGTTAACGGGTGGCGGCGATATCGTGTTCCAGGGGGTCGAGCTCGGAGGGCGCGAGCGTGCCGAAATTTGTAGCGCCGGCATCTCCGGTTTCTGGAGTCCGATGGACTCCACCGGAGTCCTGAAATCGGACCTGCCGGCCGTGCCGCCGGGGCGGCGGCGCTACGCCCTTCCGCTTGGTTGATTCCAGCATGCACTCTACCAGCGCCACAATGCTGTCGTGTCGGGCCTTGTCGCTAGAGTCCGAGAAGATGAGCTTCGCGAGCTGAGCGCGGAGAGAGTCAAGGGTGACAGCCAAGGCATTCTCCGGAGTCGAGTAGGAATGTGGATTCCTGCTTTCCCGGGAATGACCGTTCCGTTGACTAGAGTGTAACTGGAAGACGCGACAGGTTCAAGGGGTCTTGCAAGCTGGGGTGTGGTTCACAAGTAGCACTACACTGCGGACCGGCGCATCCCCGACTTCTCTGGGCCGGGCCGCTCGGAGCGCGTGCGGTCAATAGACGATGTCCACTCCCAAAGCGAAGAAACGATGCTGGATGCCCGCAAAGTCGCCAAACAACGGCGACGTGACATTGTTGTACACGTCGCGGAAATTCCCATGGTTGGTCAGGTTGTAGACTCGGATCGAGCTGCGCATGGTGTGGTTTCGCAACCAGGGGAGAAGGGGGATGCGGGAATCCTTGGAAACCTGCAGATCGAGGGAAAGGAACGCCGGGAAGCGGCGACTGTTGGGGGGTTCCGCGTAATTCTGCAGCACGTCGAAGGTGGAATAAGGGAAGCCCGAGTGCCAGTCGAGCAGGGGGCTGACGGTGACCTTCCAGGGAACCTTGAAAGTACCCCAAGCTACCAGGCGATGGGGAACGTTGGTGGGGAGTGTGGCGATGGAATTCGGGCGAATGACCGGCGCTTCATAAGGAACGTAGGCGGAGGAGAGCGTATTCAGGTCGCCGCGGGCCCGGCTGTGGACATAGGAGATGTTGATATTCGCCTTTTCAGAGGGTCGCACGCGGAGCGTGGTCTCCAACTCGTGGTAGCGCAAGCCGCCCCGGTTCGAGAGCAGCAGCACCGCATTGCTGGGAGAGAAAATCTGCGGATCGACAGTGAACTCGTTATGCGTGCGGCTGGAGAGGTAGCTGATTCTGGCGATCACGTTCGGACGCAGCTCCTGGTCGAATTCGGCGTTCCAGGTGACGTTGTACGGCGTGCTTCCGAGTTCCTGGCCTGAGGGAACGGTCTCAAGGCCTTTTTCGTCAAACTTCGCGTAGAGGTTGCGGTAGACGATGGGAGGACCGAGCGGCACCCCTTGGGTGTCGAACAGGGTCACCTGCCGCGTGGGATTCTGCGTGAAATCCCCAGCGAGAAGGGGCAGGCGGTCATAGAAGACGCCGACACCGCCGCGAAAGATGGTCCTGCCGCGTTGCCCGGGCGAAATGACGAATCCCAAGCGCGGAGAAATCGCCGCGCTTTCGCCGAGTGTCTGGCCGGAGAGCCGCAGTCCGTAGTCCAAGGCGAGATGATCATTGAAGGCCCAGTGGTCCGCGACAAAGCCGGCGAGTTCGGTGTCTTGCGCGCTGAGCTGGCCGGCGGGCGCGAAGTCGATTTGCTCCGCCAGCGAGCCGTCGGTGCGCAGCAATTGCACCGGTTGGGAGTGACTGGTCCCGGTGTAAGACCGATGGACGATATCCCCCCCCACCTTGAAAGCGTGCCGGCCATGCCACTCCCTGCGGGCGAATTGGTAGCTCTGCTGGATCTGCTGCTGGGCGCTCGAGCGCGTCCAGGCGTTGAAGAAGTTACCCAGCCAGCCATTGGGAGTCACCAGCATATCCTGTGGTCCTTGGCCGTGCGAGTAGCTGTCAAACTGCGTAAACTGCACGAGCGTGGTCAGGATTCCGCCTCCGGTGAACAAATAGTGATCGTGGGCGCCGAGCGAATAGCCGCTCTGGCCGTAGTCGGCGGAAGCGGTTTGCGGAATGAGGGAATTGATGTTGTCAAACTGCCGTCGCACCGGGAACAGCTTGACGTTGAAGCTGGTCAGATGTTGCGGCGAGAAGACAAAGAAGAAATCCGTGAACGACTCGAATCCCTGCTTCCGAGTTTCATTATTCGGCCAAGCCAATCCCCTGACGGGCTGGCGGCTGAATTCGTACATGAAGGATTCGGAGAAGGTGAGTTTGTCCTTCCAGAGTGGCCCCGTGAAGTAAATGCGCGGCGTGTCGTCTTGGATGCCCACCACCTGCCCGCTGCGGATGCGCGGCGTGGGGATAAAATCATTGAGCTCGAAATCCCATCGGTTCGACGGGGCTTTCGTCTGGACGGTCGTGAGCCCGCCCGAGAATCGTCCATACTCGGCTTGGTAGGCGCTTTTGAAAACATCCACCGATTCCACGGCGTCGATGGGAACATCGATGGAGAAACTGCCGGTCACCGGGTCGACCGTCTCGGCAGAATCCACCAGCAGCGTGCCCTGGTTCTCAATGGCTCCCTTGATGGCGATTCTGCCATCCGGCGTGCGGACCACGCCCGGAATCAGCGGCAGCGCCGCTTTGAACTTTTGCTGGACCAATGGCAGGGAGCGCAGTTGCTGACTGCTGATGATGGCGGGTGGAGCTGTCGTCTCCAGAGTGGCTTTGGGGGCTTGGGCGGTAACCTCCACCTTCTGGCGGACAATGACCTCAGCAGGAAGCGTGACTTGGAGGGTCGGGGCCTGGGTTTCAGTGACGGGAATATCATTCTGAGCCACGGGTTCGTAACCCACTGCGGCGCAGGTCAACTGATAGCTGCCCGGGATTAGCCCGGTAAATTCGAAGGTCCCTCGTTCGCCGGTGGTAACGGGTCGCCCCTGTTCAGGCAGGGTAGGGCCCGCCAAAGTGCAGACAGCCCCCGCAATGGGGGCGTTGTTCGGGTCCACAACCTCCCCGCTCAGGACTTGGGTGTCAGGAAGCGCCCCTCGGGCCACCCAGGGTGTGTTCAATACAACTAATAGGGCGAGACTGACAGGCCTTAGGCGTGTGTAGTTCTGGGGCATCAATCACTTGGATGCATGAGCTTTGAACGCGACCATCCCATTATACTGTAAAATGGTCCGAAAACGCCACCCCGAATCCCTGAAGCCACCCGAGTTGGTCTTGACCTTGCGCCGAATTCTCCGCCTAAATTGCAGAACCTAAATGGGTTAGGTGGATAAATTCCCACGTCCTCGCAGGCCTACAGAAACTCGCCCGGAAACAAGGCGCGGCGCACACCTTCCGCGAGGTTTTCTCAACCTCCGCGCCTAACCGTCGATAAGTCAAACGAGGCGGCAACGCATGCGGAACTGGACGGCGTTCATGGCGGGTTGTGTGAGCTTCTTGCTGGTTGCCTTCGCCTCGAGGGCTGACCCGCCGCCCGGGGAAATTCCCTTCGAGCTTTGCCCCGGTTACACCATCGTGGCGGAGGGTGAGATCGGTTCTCTGAAGGGGCTTCGCTTTCTGATTGATACCGGCGCCATGCCCTCCGTTTTGGACGAGAGAATCGCTCATCAGCTGCACCTCTCCGGCAAAGCTCAATCCGTGACGGTGTTTAGCCGGAAAATCAAGGGGCAGGGCGTGGTGTTGCCGAGTCTGAAATTCGGGCCGATCCAGGTAGTGTCGCTGCCGATTCTCGTGCGAGATCTCACTTTCCTCGAAGGAAAGGAGAGGTGGGCAATCGGGTTGACGCCATGCTGGGGCTGGACGTTCTCGGGTCACGTTCCTTCATCATCGATTTCCCGGCCCGCCGCATCCTTTTCGCTCCTCAATCCTCGTCGAACCCTGCGCGTGTCCCCGACTCCCCCCTGTGGTTCCTGGTCGTGGGGGCCGAGGTTCAGGGCTGTCCTGTTCGCTTGCTGGTCGACACGGGGTCGAGCGGGTTGATCCTCTTCAAGCAGCGCCTTCGAGGTCGCTTGCCTAAGTTGCGGGTAATCGGTGAGGGGATCATCTCCAATATGGACGGCAAGGCTCGCGTGCAGCGGGTCTCCTTGCCTTTTATCCACCTGGGAGATACTGAGATTTCGAACCTCGATGCCTTACTGATGGACGCGCCGGAGGCTGAGGCACTCAC